>CALKWH010000376.1 GCA_938004375.1 uncultured Pseudomonadota bacterium | reverse complement strand
AAACTTCCGAGAAAACTCGCCCCCAGGGCGAGAAGGCTCTCCCCCAGGGCGAGAAAACTCGCCCCCAGGGCGAGAAGGCCTCCG
Organism: uncultured Pseudomonadota bacterium; assembly: GCA_938004375.1. Lineage (GTDB taxonomy): Bacteria > Myxococcota_A > Polyangia > HGW-17 > HGW-17 > HGW-17. The sequence continues at coordinate 24,658 of CALKWH010000376.1, read as the reverse complement.
GGAAGCCGGTCAAGCCCCAGGAGACCTCCGGACAGCCCGCGCCCGGGACCCCGGACGCCAGGCGGTCTAGGAAGTCTCGTTCGCGTCGTCGTCCGCGCCGCGCCCCGGGTGAAGGACAAGGCTGAGCCGCTCCTCGAGCCTGTCGCTCAGGGCCTGTGCCGTGCGCAGGGCCTCCACCGACCGGTCCCGGCCCTGACCGAGCCGCTCCCCGTCCAGCGAGTACCACGAGCCGGACTTGGCGATCAGCCCCGCCTCCACCCCCAGGTCGAACAGTTCGTGGGTCCGGCTGATGCCGCGATCGAACCACAACTCCAGCTCGGCCACCGCGAACGGGGGGGCGACCTTGTTCTTCACCACCTTGACTTTCACCTTGTTGCCCAGCACGGTCTCGCCCTCTTTGACGTGTCCCGTCCGTCGGATGTCCAGGCGCACCGAACTGAAGAACTTCAACGCCTGGCCGCCCGGGGTGGTCTCGGGAGAGCCGAACATGACGCCGATCTTCATGCGGATCTGATTGATGAAGATCACCGTGGTGCGGCTGCGCGCGCAGTGGGCGGTGATCTTGCGCAGCGCCTTGCTCATCAACCGGGCCTGCAGGCCGACCTGCAGGTCGGTCATCTCCCCGTCGATCTCCGCCTTGGGCACCAGGGCGGCCACCGAGTCGACGATGATCAGGTCGGCGGCCCCCTCCGAGACGAGGATGTCCACGACCTCCAGGGCCTGCTCACCATAGTCGGGCTGCGAGATCATCAGTTGGGCGGTGTCCACGCCCAACTTCTCGGCGTACCCCAGATCGAGGGCGTGTTCGGCATCCACGAAGGCGCACAACCCGCCCCGCCGCTGGGCCTGGGCCACGACCGACAGCGCCAGCGAGGTCTTGCCGGTGCTCTCCGGGCCGAAGATCTCGACGACGCGCCCCCGGGGTAGCCCTCCCACCCCGAGGGCGCGGTCCAGCGCGAAGGATCCGGTGGAGATCACCTCCACCGCCTCGCGGCCCTGCCCCTCGAAGGTCATCAGGGTGCCGGCTCCGCAGCGCTTCTCCACTTCTCCGATGGCCCGGCGCATGCGCTCTGGCACCGGGCTGTCCGACAGTCTGGCCATGGATATCATCTGGATTCCTCCTGGTTGCGTTCGATTGGTTCGGTGGCCCACTCCTGCCACGGCCTGGCGAGGCCGTGCAACACGTGCAGTTCGGTCCGCAGGGCCGCCGGGGGCGGACTGCGTGACGGGAGGACCGGCGCCGCGGCGCCCGCTTCGACGGCCAGGTGGACGAGCCGCCACAGCCTGCGGGCCTCGGCCCGGCCGATCAGGCGCCGCTCCACCCCCCAACGGAGGATCCGCGCGAGGTCCGGCATGGCCCAGGCCATCTTGTCGAGGCAGGACCAGACGGCTCCTCGGGCGAGCGTTCCGTAGAGGCGCATCGGATGTCGTTGGTTGCGAAGCTCGACCTGCCGGAGCATTTCGATGACCAGGGGCATGACCTGCATGGGTTCCTCCTCCCGTGACCGTGCCTTCGCAAGCCCCATGCCAGGATGGAATCCCATAAGAATCCGGGTTCGTCGCGGGGTGTTCCACGGCGACGGCGTCGTTCGATCACGGAATCCGATGGAATCTGACCGCTTCGGGTGAAGGAATCAGCGTTTTTTGGGTGGCAGGGGAGGCGTCATGCCGGGGAGGTCCGGCCGGCTGTGGTCGGGATAACTGTAGTCCGGGTAGGAATGGGTGCTCTGATAGTAGGGATTGGGATACGCGTGCCACTGACCGTCTTCGCCGTAGTAGCCCTGGGGTTGCTGCGGCTGGTCGTAGGGGTACCACTGGCCGTCCTCGCCGTAGTAGCCCTGGGGTTGCTGTTGCTGCTGGTCGTAGGAGTACCACTGACCGTCCTCGCCGTAGTAGCCCTGGGGTTGCTGTTGCTGCTGCTGGTCGTAGGGATACCACCGGCCGTCCTCGCCGTAGTAGCCCTGATCGTGGGCGGGCGTGTAGGGATACCACTGACCGTCCTCGCCGTAATAACCCTGGGTCTGTTGCTGCTGCTGGGTATAGGGATACCACTGGCCGTCCTCGCCGTAGTAGCCCTGGACCTGCTGGGACTGCGTGTAGGGGTACCACTGGCCGTCCTCACCGTAGTAGCCCTGGGCGGGCATCGAGGGGGCGCTGCCGGGACGGTAGGCGGCGGTCTCGTCCGCGAAGCTCTCCTCGGGGGGCATCGAGGGCTCGTTGATGAAGGAATTGTTCTGGGCGGACAGCTCCCCGTAGGGTGACAGATAGGCCGGATAATCCTGCTCGCCGGTGGGAAACCCGGCGTTGGCGCCGGAGAAACCGGCGTTGGCCGTCGGGAACCCGGTGTTGGCGCCGGAGAAACCGGCGTTGGCCGTCGGGAACCCGGTGTTGGCGCCGGCGTAACCGGCGTTCGCCTGCCCCGCCCCCGGCGCGCCGGTGGCGCGCGGGTTGAAACCCTCGTTCGCGGGCGGAGGATCGGCCTTGCGCGGTTTGGGTTCGAGGGTGAACGTCGGATACTCGGCGGACTGCTGCCGGTTGGCCTCCCGGCGGGGCGCGTCGAGATCGAGGGACCCCGAGAAGTTGGTGGAGCGCACGTCCTCGCGCGAGACCGGGGGCGTCACGCCGGAGACCTCGCGGCTGGCGGGGCGGGCGGCCGGCTTCTTCTGGGGCGCGCGGGAGACCACGGTCCTGTCCTGTCCGCTCTCCTCGTCATCGTCTTCCACCTCTTCGAGCTCCTCGGCCTCCTCGAGCTCCAGATCCCCGGCGTCTAGCTCCTCGGCCTCCTCGAGCCGCTGCTTGCCCAGGTCGGTGACCGACGGGTATTTCAGGAAGTCTTCCTTCCGGATCCCGGCGTACTTGCTGCGCTTCTCGGCTTCGGCCTCGACCTCCCGGGGAAAGTGCTCCCGGATGAACTTCTCCAGGCTGGTGGTGTTCCAGAAGTTGCGGGTCTTGAAGGCGGCCTGGTTGATGTCCTGGGCGAACTCCTCGGCAGACGGGTAGCGCCGCTCTCGGTCGTGGGCCAGGGCCTTCATGACCACGTCGGCGATCTCGTCGGGCAGATCGTCACGGATCTCCCGAATGTCCGGGTAGTCGCCGTTCATGATCTTGCGCAGGTTGTCGAGCTCATTGGGCTCGTTGAACAGGATGCGCCCGGCCAGGAGCTCCCAGAGGCCGACGCCCAGGGAGAAGATGTCCGAGCGGCCGTCGAGGGTCTTGCCCTGCAATTGCTCGGGGGTCATGTATCCGAATTTGCCCTTGACGATGCCGGCCTGGGTCTTGGTCTCGCGCTGGGCGGCCTTGGCGATGCCGAAGTCGATCAGTTTCACCGCCCCCTCGACGGAGACCAGGATGTTCGCGGGGGTGACGTCGCGGTGGACGATGCCCAAGGGTCGTCCGTCCCGGTCGGGCAGGGCGTGGGCGTAGTCGAGGCCCTCGCAGACGCGCGCGATGACGTGCAGCGCGGCGCCCACGGGCACCTGCTGCTTCTTGTCCCAGAAGGTGCGGGCGAGGTGCTTGAGGGAGAAGCCCGGGATGTACTCCATGACCTGGTAGAGGTGCTCGCCGAAGTCGTCGCTGATCTTGCCGAAGTCGAAGACCTGGCAGATGTTCGCGTGCTGCAGGCGGGCCGCGATCTTGGCCTCGTCGATGAACATGATGACGAAGTTCTCGTCCTCGCTGATGTGCGGCAGGATGGTCTTGATCGCCACCGTCTTCTGGAATCCCTCGACGCCAAAGGACTTCGCCAGGCACACCTCGGCCATGCCGCCGGTGCTGATGCGCTCGAGCAGCAGATAGTCGCCGAACCGGACGGGAAAGACGCTATTTGTGATGAAACACCTCGATCAAGGAAAAACAGTCGACCGCCCATGTCCCTCATCCTTGGGACATAGGTCAAACAGGAAGCCGTTCACCGGACTTCCGATCGAAAAGGTGTATCCAAGATTCATCTTGAATGCAATCGCAAAAACGGCTTCCCCTGCAGGATATCCGTGATAGTATGCGTTTTCGCCGGGGTACCCCGGGGACGTCGGAGCCTGGACATGCGCTGTTGCTTTTTCCTGATCATGTCTTTCATCTTCTGCTTGGGTTGCGACTCGGCAACGAAGCCATCTACGGACATTCTCGGGGACGGGGATTCGGATGCCGACGCCCAAAACAATCAGAGCAATGTAAACAATCAAAATAATGTGAATAATTTCCAGCCGCCCGTGGATCTCCAGTTGCAGGAATTGGAGCGCTTCGTCATCGCCGGTGACGCCGGTCACCTGGCGTTCCCGGACGTGGCTCCCCTGTCCGACGGGCGGTGGCTGCTGGTCTACCGGCAGGGGAACACCCACGTCGACGCCACCGGTCGGATCCTGAAGCAGGTGGGCACCGCCGACGGTCGCACCTGGTCCGAACCCGAGGTCCTGGTCGACGTGGCGGGCATGGACGACCGGGATCCGTCGATCACCCGGCTCTCGGACGGTCGGTTGATGGTGACGTGGTTCCAGTATCGCGGGCAGAGCTTCGGTCCCGACACGGTCTATCTCCATGAGACCTTCCGGGTCGTCTCCGGGGACGACGGGGAGACCTGGAGCGAGCCGGCGCAGATCACCCCCGGGACCATGCAACTGGAGGTCGGCGCCGGGCTCGACGGGGACGGACGCTGGGTGGACGCCGACGGCGACCCGGTGATCGTGCATGCCTCCTCGTCCCCCCTCGTGGAGCACGGGGGACAGTGGATCCTGCCCAACTACGGCGGCAACGCCCTCAACCTGAACAACATCGCCGCCTGCCTGCGCTCCACGATCTCCCTGTTCGTCAGCTCCGACGAGGGCGTCAGTTGGGACGAGCGCCCGGTGCTCCCCGGGGCTGTGCCCTCGGTGTGGTTGCAGGAACCCTCGTTGTTGATTCTGCCCTCCGGGCGTTGGCTGCTGCACGTGCGCACCGCCTACGGCACCACGCCCTCCACGCCGGGTGACCTGGCGCAGACCGTCTCCGAAGACGGTGGCCTGACCTGGGGTACCTGGCGTCCGTTTGACTTCGTCGGGCACGCCCCCGACCTGTTCCGGACGAGCCACGGCGTCGTGCTCTCGGCTTTTCGGGAGATCAACGACGAGTTCACCCAGGAGTGGGTCTCGATGATGTACTCGGTCGACGAGGGGGACACCTGGAGCGCCCCCCTGCGGATCGCCGACTGCGGCGCCATCGAGTGCGGCTATCCCTCCTTCGCCCAGCTCGATGACACGCACCTGCTGGTGGTCTTCTACGGCCCCGGCGGGGACACCATCGAGGGGGTCATCTACGAGGCCCTCCCGGTGTACGGGACGAACTGAGCGATGCGCAGCGCCCTGCTGGTCCTGCTGCTGGTCGTTTCGGGGTGCTCGCCCTTGCCCTGGCGAGGCCCGGATCCCGTGCCCGCGGGCTTCTCCCTGGGTCCCCGGGAGACCGTCCGCCCCGGCGCTACGCTCACCCTCGAGGCCGCGATCCGCCTCGCGCGGTCCGGCAACCCCCAGGCACTGGCCGCGCGCTTTCTCGCGCAGCAGGCCGAAGCCGTTCGCATGCAGCAGGTCGCCCCTGCGCTGCCCCAGGTGAGGTTGACCGGGCGCGCCGCCCGCTACCTGGATCCCCAGCGGGTCGCCTCACCGAGCGCCTCGGGGACGACCCCCACCAGCGTGTCCGCCGAGGAGCTCGGCACCTGGGACGCCACCGTGTCCCTGAACCTGTTCGCCGGTGGCCGCGATTGGTGGCGCGTCCGCATGGCCCAGGAGCTCGTCGAGGCCGCGCGCCTGGACGCCCGGCAGGTCGAGCGGACGGTGACCCAGTTGGTGGCGGTGGCCTATTACCAGGCCGTCTGGCGCCGGGCGGTGGCCGACGCGCTGACGTCCTCCGCGAAGGCTCTCGAGGCCGAGGCCGCCCGCGTGAAGGCGCTGCGGGATCAGGACAAGGCCTCGCTGCTGGACGTCACCCGGGTCCAGGTGCGGGCCGCCGAGGTCCTGGACCGCGCCCGCGAGGAGGCGTCCCTGGCCGAGCTCGCCCTGCTGCAGTTGTTCCACCTGCTCGGCCTGCCTGCCGCGGTCGAGGTGAAGCTCGAGCCGCCGTCGGAGGTTCCCGAGGGGGCCGTCCCCGACGAGGCACGCCTGGACTTCGAGGCCCTGCTGGCGCGGCGCCCGGACCTGAAGGCCGCCCGCCTGCGCGTGGCCTCCCAGCAGGCGAAGATCCTGGGCGTGCAGGCCGAACTGTGGCCCCAGTTGGCGCTGGCGGGATCCTTCGGGCAGCGCGTGGATCTGTCGGCCTGGCCCATCGAGGACGGCCATTGGCGCAACTCTGGCTACGTGGGCCTGGAGCTGGCCTGGTCCCCGTTCGAGGGCGGCCGCGTGCATTACCTGGTGGAGCAGGAGCGCGCCGCCCTGCGGGTGCAGGTCGAGCAGTTGCGCGCCCTCGAGCTCGCGGCCGTGCTCGAGATCCGCACGGCGCTGGCCTGCCTGCGCTCGGCCCGGGACCGCCTCGGGACCGCCGGGGAGGCCCTGATCCTGGCGAAGACCAGCCTCGAGCTCGAGCAGAAGAAGGTCGAGCTGGGGCAGAGCACGTTCACGGATTTCCAGATCATCGAGGCCGCCTACCTGGACGCCCGGGTGCGGGTCCTCCAACTGTCCGCCGAGGTGCGGATCGCCTGGCTGCAGTACCGCCTGGCGACGGGAGAGTTGTGAAATGAGACTGACCTTGTGCTGCTGGCTTCTGGCAGGGATGTTCGCCTGCTCCGGCCAGGAAAAGGCGACCGGGAAGCGACGGCCGCCGGTGCCCGTGCGCACCCACGCCGTGCAGCGGGCCCCCTTCGTGCGGGCGCTCGCCCTCACCGGTGAGGTGTATGCCCCCCGGGCGGTGACGCTGTCGGCCAACGTGGAGGGGCTGATCTCCTGCTGCTTCTGGCGGGAGGGGGACGAGCTCCGGGAGACCGACGAGGTGTTCACCGTCGATCGCGCGGTCTACCGGCGCGAGGTCGACATCGCGCGTCAGGGCTACTACGTCGCCGCGGCCCGCCACGCGGATCTGCAGGCCGGCTACCGCCCCGAGGAGGTTCGCAAGTTCGAGCAGGAAGTGGTCGCCGCCCGCGAGAAGCTGGACTTCGCGACGAAGGACCGCGACCGCGCCAAGAAACTCTACGAGGCCGGGTCGGTCTCGCGGGAGGTCTACGAAAAGGCGGAGCTGGAGTACGTGTCCTCGAAGACGCGGCTGGAGACGGCGGAGAACCAGTTGAAGATCGGGCGGCAGGGGGCCACGCGCACCCAGTTGGCCGTGTCCCAGGCGGCCGAGCTCGAGGCCCATGCCCGCCTCCAACTTGCGCGCAGCCGGGACGCGGAGACCCGCGTCGTTGCGCCGTTCTCCGGGACGATCACGAAGGTGTACGCCCGCCCCGGGGACAACGCCTCGCCCCGGGCGCCCCTGGCGGACCTCGTGGACCTGAGCCAGTTGGTCGTGCGCTTCTCGGTGCCCGAGAGCCAGGCGGCGGCGGTGAACACGAAGCAGAAGGTGCTCGTCTCCCTGGACGCCCACCCGGGCCGCGAGCTCGAGGGTGTGGTCGAGCGCGTCCACCCCACCCTCGATCCGAGGACCCGGGTCCTCTGGGTCGAGGCGCGGCTCCACACCGACGTGCGGCTGATCCCCGGCATGTTCGCCCGGGTACGCCTGGTGTTCGAGGAGCTGGCCGCGCAGGTCGTGGTGCCCGAGCCGGCGGTCTTCACCCGAAACGGGGGTCCCTGCGTCTTCGTGGTGGTGCAGAAGAAGACCCGCCTCACCCCCGTGAAGGTGGGGCACGTCGCCGCCGGGATGGTGCAGGTCCTCGAGGGCCTGGAGCCCGGAAGCGAGGTGATCATCGAGCTCCCGGACCAGTACCGGGACGGGCAGGACGTGGAGGTCCTGACCAACGGAGGTGCCCCGGGGATGGGGGTTCAGGCCGGTTCTGGGCCCATGAAGCCGGGGAAGGAATGAGCTGAGGATGCGCCTGACCGCCCACGTCCTCCGCCGCAAGTTCGCCGCCCTGGCGATCCTGTCCGGCTTGCTCGTGCTGGGCGTCGTCAGCCTGCTCGCCATGCCGGTGGACTTCCTGCCGGACATCACCTACCCCATGATCCGGGTCTCGGTGGTCTGGCCGGGCGCCACCCCCGAGGAGATCGACCGGTCCATCGCGGACCCCCTGGAGCGCCAGATGGCCTCGGTCGACGGGGTGGACACCATCGAGACCAACATCGCCGAGAGCAACTACCGTCTGGTGCTCAACTTCTCCTACGACAGCGACGTGAACGTCGCTTTCATGGACGCGTCCGCCGCCCTCGGACGCGTGAACCGCCGCCTGCCCGAGGACATCGAGCCGCCCCTGGTGGCCAAGATGGATCCCAGCCAGCTGCCGATCCTGCAGGTCGCCATCAGTTCCCAGGCGTGGGACCTCACCCGGCTGCGCACCTGGGCCGAGGATCATCTCCAGAAGCAGCTGCTCTCGGTCCCCGGCGTGGCCGGCACCGACATCGTGGGCGGCCTGCGCCGCGAGATCCGCGTCTTTCTGCGCCCCGACGCCCTGATCAAGTACCGGCTCACCCCGGCCGAGATCGCCGCGCGCATCGCCGAGGAGAACGTGGAGTTGTTCGCCGGGCGGATCATCGAAGGCCGCCGGCATTGGGTCGTGCGCACGATGGGCGAGGTGAAGGACGTCGCAGACCTACGCCGGGTCGTGCTGGTCAACGAGGCGGGCGCGCGGGTCACGGTGGCCGACGTGGCCGACGTGCAGGACGCTTCCGAGGACGTGCGCCTGTACTCCAGGCTCAACGGCCAGCCCGCCATCAAGGTCAACGTCACCAAGCAGGCGCTGGCCAACACCGTGAAGGTCGCCAGGGATGTGACCCGCAAACTGGAGGAGCTGCGGCCGGACTTCCCGGCCGACGTGCAGCTCGTGGTGCTCGAGGATCAGGCGCTCTACATCGAGAAGGCCATCGACGGCGTGGCGTCCTCCGCCCTGGGCGCGGCGGTGCTCGTCGTGGTCACCATCTTCCTGTTCCTGGGGAGCCTGCGCCATGTGCTGGTGCTGCTGCTGGCGATTCCGGTCATCCTGCTGGTCAACTTCGGGGTGATGAAGCTCGCCGGCTTCTCGTTGAACATCTTCTCCCTGGGCGGCCTCGTGGTGGCGCTGGGCGTGCTGCTGGACAACTCCATCGTCGTGCTGGAGAACATCACCCGGCGGCGCGCCCTGGCCCCCCACGAGCCGTCCCATGATCTGATCCCCGACGCCGTGGGCGAGGTCGGGCCCGCCGTCGCCGCCGGCACCCTCTCCTACCTTGCCCTGTTCCTCCCGTTTCTGTTCGTGCCTGGCCTGACCAGCCTGCTGTTCAAGGAACTGATACTGGTCATCTCCGCGATCGTGGTGATCAGCGTGGGCGTGGCCGTCACCCTCACCCCGATGCTGGCGGACGTCCTGCTGCGAGCGCCGGAGTGCGGGGACGGGTTCTTCCAGCGGTTGTTCGCCCGCGTCACGGCGGCCTACGCGCGTTCCACCGCCTGGTTCGTGCGCTGGCGCTGGGCGTGGCTGCTCGTCGCCATCGGCCTGCTGTTCGCCGGCGCCCACACCTGGGTCGCCCTGGAGGGCGAGTTCCTCCCACAGATCGACGACGGGCGCGTAGCGATCCGCATCCGGGCGAACCCGGGGACCGCCGCCGCCGAGCTCAACGAGGCGACCCTCGAGGTCGAGAAGATGCTGGCCGCCGAGCCCCGGGTGGTCTCGTACTTCACGGTCGCAGGCGGCATGGCCCGCGGGCCGTTCATGGTCGAGTCCTCCCACGACGCCGAGATCACGCTGCAGTTGCGGTCCGGGGGCGGGCGCATCGGCACCATGGCGTGGGTGACCGGCTTCCGGAAGAAGCTGGCCCGGTTCCGCTGGCCGGGCGTGCGCGCCATGGTGAACCAGCAGCGCATCCGCGGCATCCGGAACCTGGGCAGCACGGACATGGAGCTCAAGATCCGCGGCGACGACCTCGAGGTCCTGCAACGGGTCTCCGCCCAGATGGTGGAGCGGCTGACCCGCCACCCGGACTTCACCAACGTCCAGCTCAGCCTCGACTTCACCAAGCCCGAGTACCAGGTCCACCTGGACCGCGAGAAGTGCGCCGATCTCGGGCTCCCGGTCGCCCAGATCGCCGCCACCCTGCGGACCTACCTGGGCGGCGCCGTGGCCACCTCGTTCCGGGAGCGCGGCCTGCAGTTCGACGTGCGGGTGAGCGTCCCCGAGACCCGCGTGCGCAACGCCGAGGATCTTCGGCAGTTCCCGGTGGCCCGGCGCGACGGCGCCCAGATCCTGCTTGCGGACGTGGCCCGCGTGCTCCCCGGCACCGGGCCGGTGGAGATCAACCGCGAGGATCAGGTCAAGCAGGTGGTGATCACCGCGGACACCCTGGGGCTCACCATCAGCGAGGCCCAGCGCGAGGTCAGGGATTTGATGGCCGACGTCCCCATGCCCCCGGGGGTCTCCTGGCGCATCGCCGGGCAGGCGCAGATGATGCGGGAGATGCAGCTGGACATGCTGGTGATCCTGCTGTTCGCGCTGTTCTTCGCGGTCATCGTGCTAGCCGTGCAGTTCAACGACTGGAAGCTGCCGCTGCTGATCCTGCTGAACCTGCCGGTGTGCCTGGTCGGCGTGCTGTTCGCTCTCAAGCTCACCGCCTTCCCGGTGGGGGCCACGGTGCTCATCGGCATGCTCATCGTCGTGGCCGCCGCCATCAACGACGGCGTGCTGATCTACACCTTCGCCGAGGACCTGCGCAAAGAGGGCGGGATCACCCCGGACGATGCCATCCTCCAGGCGGCCGCCGTGCGCCTGCGGCCCCGCGTGATGACCACCCTGTCCACCCTCGTGGGCTTTTTGCCGCTGGCGCTCAACCTCGGCGGCGGGAACGAGATGCTGCAGCCCATGGCCGTGGGCGCCATCGGCGGCTTGATCATGGAGTTCTTCGTCGCCCTGTACTTGATGCCGGTGCTCTACCGCTTCGTCTACCGCAGCGCGGTCCGCGTCCCGGACACGACGGCGATCGACGGCGGTCAATAATCGCGATCAACGCAACAAAAAATACGCGAGGGTGAGGATGGCTGCGGAGCCCAGGACGCCCAGGGCCAGGAGCCAGGCGACCGGGAGCTCGAGATCGTCCTCTTCGGCGCGCCCGGCGCCGCCGGTCCCCTCGGGGGCGAGGATGGGCGTGGCGGCGGTCTTCGACGAGGCGGCCGTGCGGCCCGGCGAGAAGGCCGGCATGGCACGGCTGTTGTAGTCCTTGGGCCGCATGGCGCGGCGCAGGGCGTCCAGGATGCGGTCGTAGCTGGGCCGCGCGCCGGGCTTCTTGTTCATCATGTCGTAGATTAATTTGCGCAGTGCCCGCGGGATCTGGCGGTTGTCCAGCATGGGGACCGGCGCCTTGATGTGGCGGCTGAGGACCTCCTGGCCGGTGATGTCCTCGTGGAGGAAGCGGTAGGGCGGGTGTCCGGCCAGGGCGTGGAACATCGAGCAGCCCAGCGCGTAGACGTCGGACTCCACCGTGGCCTTCACGCCGGAGATGACCTCGGGGGCCAGGTAGTCCGGCGTGCCGATGACGACGCCGTCGGCGGTGAGGTTGGCGTCGAGCTCGAGGGCCCGCGCCAGGCCGAAATCGCCGATCTTGGCGCGGCTCTCGGCGGCCAGGAAGATGTTGGCGGGCTTCACGTCCCGGTGGACGATGCCCTCGGCGTAGGCGTTCCACAGTCCCTCCGTGACGTCAATGAAGATTGAGACGACCTTGGAGTAGGGCAGGGCGCCCTGCCGCTCGAGGGTGGTGAGCAGGTCGGTGCCCTGTAGGTACTCCATGACCATGTAAGGCAGCCCCTCCTCGTCCCCGACGGCGTGCACCGAGACCACCCCCGGGTGGGAGAGCCTGGCCATGTTCCGGGCCTCGCGCAAAAATCGGTTGCGCAGCTCGGAGTCATATTTGAAGTCTGACTTCAGAATCTTGATCGCGACTTTGCGGTCCAGCGAGGGATCCTCGCCGAGGAACACGTGACCGGTGGCGCCGGAGCCCAGCAGGCCAAGGACGCGGAAGGGTCCGATCCATTTGCGTTCAGGAGGGGTCGCCATGCCGGATCGCTTTCCTCAAAAAATCAGGTGATAGTGGCAGGCCGTCTCCCCGTCGAGGCGGCAGCCCTGGCTGAAGTCGTGGGAGAGGCGCGCGGCGGGCGCCCATTTTTTCATGATGGCATTGAGGATACCCCAATCGTAGGGACAGGGATATGGGTTGGCCGCAATGATGTCCAACTGCATCTCTCCCGAGGCGCGCAGACCGAACATGGCCCCGACCTGGTAGCGGTGGGCGATGGTGTACCCCAGGTCCATCGATGAGATGGCGTCCTGGAACGTGGCCACGTTGGGAGGAAACACCGTGGAGGCGATGAGCCGGGTGCCCGTGTAGAACAGCACGTCCTCTCCGTCGTTCTTGAGAACTTGCTGCAGATATTTAATCAACACCGCCTGGGGATACCAGCGCCCGGCCTCGACGTCGGCGACGCCCAGTTTCTGGCGCAACGGCAGCAGGCGCTCCGGTTGCTCATCGGAGTTGAAGACGCGAAGCATGTACTGCCCCAGGACCTGGGGCTCGGTGAGCCACTTGTTCATCGGGGCGGAGCATAGCAGAAAGCCCCGCTGACACAAGCTGATAGATGGGCGCGACGGGCGCGCGCGACGGTGTCGTTGCTTTTTCGGGCGTTTCCAGTACATTGAGGTGCGAGGAGTGAACGACATGCAGCAGCTCACCGGTTCCATCGTGGCCCTCATCACGCCGTTCTCCGGCGGTGACATCGATTTCCCGACCCTGGAGCGCCTCATCGACTGGCACGTCTCATCGGGCACGGACGCCATTTTGGTGGCAGGGACCACCGGGGAGGCGGCGACATGGACGCAAGATGAATATTCCAGGGTCGTCTCGTTCGTGGTGGAGCGGGTCGCGCACCGGGTGCCGGTGATGGCCGGGACCGGGACCCAGGCCACCGCGAGCACCATCGAGCGCACCCGGCTGGCCCACCAGCTCGGCGCGGACTGCGCGCTGGTGGTGACCCCGTACTACAACAAGCCCACCCAGGGAGGGCTCCTGGCCCACTACCGGGCCGTCGCCGAGGCCGCCGAGCTGCCCCTCGTGCTCTACAACGTCCCCGGCCGCACGGGGGTCAACCTGCTGCCCGAGACCGTGCTGCGCCTGCAGGAGCTCCCCGGTATCGTCGGCATCAAGGAGGCCTCGGGGTCGGTCTCCCAGGCCGAGTGGATCCTGCGCTCGGCCCGGCCGGGCTTCGCCCTGTACTCGGGCGAGGATAAACTGAATTATCCATTGATTGCCCTGGGCGCCGTCGGCGCCATCTCGGTCGTGGCCAACGTGGTCCCACGGCTGTTCGCCGACTCGATCCATGCGGCCCTCTCGGGCGACCACCCGCGGGCCCGGGAGCTGGCCCACCGCCTGCTCCCCCTCGCCGAGGGCCTGTTCCTCGAGACGAGCCCGGCTCCGGCCAAGGCCTGCCTGCACCGGCTGGGGCTGATTCCGTCCGCCGAGCTGCGGCTCCCCCTCGTGGGGGTCGGCGAGAACACGGCCGAGCAGTTGGTGCGGATCCTGCGCGAGCTCGACCAGGACGTCCCCGAAAAGAGGTGAGGACCATGCGCGTCGTGATGCTGCCTGGGTTGTGGCTGGCGCTGGCCATGCTGGTTGGTTGCACCGTGGGCGACGGGTGGCCCGGCCGCGGATCCGGGGAGCCGTGCGACCCGGTGCACCCGTGCGGGACCGGCCTCGACTGCCGCGAGGGCGTGTGTGTGCCCCTGCACGACGCGGCGGTGGACGGCGGCGATGACGTGTCTGACGTGTCTGACGTGTCCGACGTGTCCGACGTGTCGGACGTGTCTGACGTGTCCGACGGGGACGCCGGTGTCTGCGAGGCCCCCGACACCCCCTGCGGCGACGACTGCTGCGAGCCCTCGGAGCGCTGCATCGACGGGCAATGCGTGGCGGGCGTGCCCTGCGAGAACGACGGCCAGTGCGCGGGGGACACCTACTGCTGGAACAACCTCTGCGTTCCTTACGGCACCGGCCCGCGGGGCCTCTTCAACCCGGCCTGCGGCGACTACCCGCGCTCGGGCATCTTCTCCCCCTTCCTGCACTGCTCCTGGAGCGGGCCGCCCGCCGGCGATCCGTATCCGGGCCATGTGAACGTGCTCTCCACGCCGCTGGTGGCCGACTTCGACTTCGACGACAACCCGGCCGTGGTGCAGCCTTCGATCGTGTTCCTGAGCTACTCGGGGAACGACGGCAGTTCGGGCTACTACAACGGTGCCTACGGGGTCATCCGCGTCCTGGACGGTCGCGATTGCACGCAACTGTTCACCGTCGGCACCCAGCTCAACGGCTGCAACACGCCCGCCATCGCGGATCTCGACGGCGACGGTCGCCCCGAGCTCGTGGCCCACAACGGCCTGGGCGGGGTCGAGGCCTTCCGCTACGACGCCCTGGCCGGGGCCTGGAGCCAGTTGTGGCACGGCCACAACGCGGGCGGCACCAACCTGACCTACGGCGCGCAGTCCACCGGCTGGTCGGGGGTGGCGGTCCACGATCTGAACGACGACGGCCTGCCCGAGATCCTGTCCTTCGGGCTGGTGTATGACCACACCGGGCTCCAGGTGGCCGCCGCCCTGGGCATGCCGGGCTACTTCGCCTATCCCGCGGTGGCCGACCTCGACCGGGACGGCCGCCCTGAGCTCGCCGGCGGCTCGGTCCTGTACTCGTTCAACCCCGCCACCTCCGCCTGGGACCTGGTCTGGAACACGGGTCCGGCCGGGGTGTTCGTGGCCTACGGCGACTTCGGGACCTTCCCGCAGGACCCCGCCGGGGACGACCGTCGCATCCGGGACGGCATCGCCGAGATCGTCGTGATCGGCTCCGGCCAGACACGGGTCATCAACGTGTTCGGCCGCACCCTCTACGGTCCATACAACTTCCCCGCCGGCTCCGGCGGCGGTCCCCCCACCGCGGGGGACTTCGACGGCGACGGCCGCGTCGAGTTCTCGGCCGCCTCCTCGGACTCCATCTCGGTGTTCGACCCCGACTGTCTGGGCATCCCCGAGGTCGCGACCTGCGTCTCGCTGCGCACCGACGGCATCCTCTGGCACCAGGTCAGCCAGGATCACTCCTCCAACCGCACAGGCTCCTCCCTGTTCGACTTCGAGGGGGACGGCCGCGTCGAGGTCGTGTACGCCGACGAGGTCTTCACCCGGGTCTACGACGGCCGCACCGGCGAGGTGCTCTTCTCCCAGTGGCACTCCTCCTGCACCTGGAACGAGAACCCCATCGTGGCCGACGTGGACGGCGACTACAACGCCGAGCTGGTGGTGCCCTCGAACCTGAACTGCACCATCACACCCACGACCGCCGGCGGCGTCGCCTATCCGCTCTCCCACAACGGCACGCGCATGGACCCCATCTTCAAAGGCCTGCGCTGCGAGACCCACCTGGACTGCGCCTCGGGGGTGTGCGACACCGGCTTCTGCCGCTGCTCCGACGACACCCAGTGCGGCGGGGCCGGTTCGGGCTACGTGTGCGACGTCCCCGTGGGCGGCACCCCTGGCGCGGGGAACGTTTGCCGCTCCGACTGGCTGGGGGCCTACCCGGGGATCCGTGTCTATCGCGACACCCTGGACCGCTGGGTGCCCTCGCGCACGATCTGGAACCAGCACACCTACAGCGTGAGCAACGTCTCCGAGGCGGGCGAGGTCCCCCGCACGTCCCTGTGGGTGCAGAACTGGATGGACCCCACCCTCAACAACTACCGGCAGAACGTGCAGGGCTCCGTCGCCGTGGGCACGAGCCCGGACCTGACGGTGCGGGATGCGGCCTTCTCCTGTCTCGTCACCACCTTCGCCCTCCTGGAGGCCTCCGTGTGCAACCGCGGCACCCAGCCGGTCCCCACGGGGATCCCGGTGGGCTTCTTCGACGCCCAGGCGGGGACCCCCCTGTGCGAGGCGACGCTGCAGGCGCCGCTGGTGACCGGGCAGTGCGTGACGGTGTCCTGCGAGTGGACCGCCCCGCCCCGCACGGAGGCCACCGCGGCCACCGTGAGCGTGCAGGCGGACGCGGACCCCGCCGGCGTCTCCGGTCTGGGGGAGTGCAACGAACTGAACAACACGGCCGCTGTCCCGGGCGTCTTCTGCGAGGTCATCGGTAAGTGACATGAGATTGTCGCGCATAATTTTGACTGTTTGGTACCTGCCCGCCTTCCTGGCGGGCTGGCCGTCCGTCCTCACGGGTTGCTCCGGGGAGACCGGCTTCTATGACTGGGATGCGGCGGTGGACGCCCTCCCCGACGTGCCCGACGACGGGGCCGACGTGCCCGACGACGGCGACGCGGGTGACGCCGGGCCCGACGCGGACGTCGTGATCCCCCCCGAGTGCGGCAACGGGCGGCTCGAGGCGGGCGAGGTCTGCGACGACGGCAACACCCGCTCCGGGGACGGCTGCAACGCCTCGTGCACCCTGGCCGACGGCGTGGACTTCGTGGCCAACGCCGTCCACGTCCGCGACCAGGAGGATCCCGTGCTCGTGGGATCCCCGGCCCCCGACGGCGGCTTCGTCCTGCTCTTCACCGACTGGAGCGGGGCCGACGGCGGCGGCGCGGGCATCCGCATGGGCACCTTCCAGGCCGACGGGAGCAAGACCGGCGAGCTCACCGTCAACCACGTCGTGGGCGGCGGCAACCAGCACTCGGCCGTGGGCGCGGTCCAGGGGGATCGGCTCCTGGTGGCCTGGATCAACGAGAAGGGCGGCACCGGCTTCGAAGCCGGCGTGCGGGCCCGGATCCTCGGCTTCGACGGCGCCGGGCTCGTGCCCGAGTTCCAGGTGGACACCACCTACGCCGCAGCCGACCTGCACGTGGCCGCCGGCGCCAACCCGCTGGGCATCTTCCTGGTCGTCTGGGTGGACACCGCCGGAGAGGGCGGCGCCGATCTGCGGGGCCGCTTCTTCGACGCCGACGGCGCGCCGCAGGTCAACGGCGTCTCGGGGGACGCCGGCGAGTTCACCCTGCCGATCCCCACCACCGGTCTCCAGCTCCGGCCGCGGGTCGTCCCCGTGTCCGGCAACCGCTGGCTGGTGGCCTACGAGGACGCCTCGGGGACCTTCGACGCCGCCTCGGGGGGCGTCGCGGCCGCGTTGCTGGCGGCCGACGGGACGGTGGAGACCACCCTCGGCGTCAACGAGTTGACCGCCGGACGGCAGGCGACCCCCGCGCTGCTGCCGACCCCGTCCGGCTTCGTCGCCTGCTGGATCGACAACGGGGCGGCCGTGGATCTCTGGGAGTGGGGCGTCCATTGCCGTCGGTTCGACGGCGGATTCGCGCCCGTGGGCGGGGACTTCCTCGCCAACGTCACCACCTCGACCAGCCAGCTCGAGCCAGCCCTGTGCCCGGTCTCGGACGGCTTTCTGGTGATCTGGGAGGACTGGAGCTCGCAGGACGGCTACGGCGCCGGCATCGTGGGGCGCCGTTTCCTGGCTGACGGCACGCCCGTCACCGGCGAGCTGGCCATCCCCTTCACCACCATGGGTCACCAGACGCGCCCCGCCTGCCTGTCCCGGGGCGAGCTCCACTGGTTCGGGTGGGAGGACACCTCCCACGCCGACACCGACACCGACGGCCGGTCGCTGCGCCTGCGCTCCTTCCAGGAAGCCAACATGGTGGGGAATTGAGCCTTCCCGAGCTCGACGATTCCCGTGTCCGCGCGCTGAACCGACGACCCTTCCGGGACGGTCGGCCGGTGGTGTACTGGATGCAGCGCTCGCAGCGCGGCTGGGGCAATCCGGCGCTGAACCTGGCGATCACCCTCGCTAACGATCGACGATGCGGGCTGTGGGTGCTGTGCGTGCTCGACGGGTCCTACCCCGAGGCCAACTCGCGCCACTTCACGTTCCTGCTCGAGGGGCTCGCCGACGCGCGCGCCGCCCTGCGGGAGCGCGGAATCCCGCTGGTGGTGCGGGTGGGGCGCTTCGCCGACGAGGTGCCGGCCGCGGCCGCGGAGGCCGGCGCGCTGGTCTGCGACGAACACCCGGAGCCCTTCGGGCGCGCCCTGCGGGAGGTCGTGGGGGCGGCGGCGCCGTGCCTGGCCCTCGCCGTGGAGGGGGACACCGTGATCCCGCCGGCCCGCCTCGCCGATCACGCCCACGTGGCCGCCCGCACGCTGCGGCCCGCCGTGCACCGCCTGCTGCCCGGCTTCCTGTTGCCCGGACCGGAGCCCACCCTGGAGGGTCCCACCGTCGAACCGCTGCTTGCGGGCGTGGACTTCACCGCCGCCGATTTTCTGGACCGCGGCTTGAAGTTGGCCGTCCTGCCCGACGTGTCCCGCTTCTTCCGGGGCGGCCAGACCGAGGGACGTCGGTGTCTCGCCCGCTTCCTCGATCACGACCTCGCCGACTACGCCGAGCGTCACCACCGGGCGGATCTGGACGTCTCCTCCCGGCTGGGCGCCTACCTGCACTTCGGCCATCTGGGGCCGTCCGAGGTGGCGCTGGCCGCCCTGGAGCGCGGCGGTGGACCGGGGACCGAGGCCTTTCTCGAGCAACTGATCGTGCGCCGCGAGCTGGCTGTCAACGCGGCCCGCTTCCTGCCCGGCTACGGCACGCCCGCCATGGTGCCGGCCTGGGCGCAGCGGACCCTGGACGAGCACGCCGTGTCCGGCCCCCAGGAGGTCACCGAGGCCCGGATGGAGGCCTGCGCGACCCCGGATCCGGCCTGGAACGCGGCCATGACCGAACTGAAGGTGCGGGGTTTTTTGCACAACTACCTGCGGATGTACTGGGGCAAGCAGGTCCTGTACTGGAGCCGGGACTGGCGCCGCGCGTTCGACACCCTGCTGCGCTGGAACAACCGGTATCTCCTCGACGGACGGGATCCCAATGGCACGACTGGCGTGGCCTGGGTCTTCGGCCTCCACGACCGGCCCTTCACCCGGCGCCCGGTCTTCGGCGCGGTGCGTGCGATGACCCCGGGGGGTCTGGCCCGCAAACTGGACGTGGCCGCCTACGTCCGCAGGGTCGCCGCCCTCGACCAGGCTTCGTGACCAAGGCGGTCGCCGGGCGATTCTTTTGGTCGCCGGTTTCGCATTTCCTGTGTTAGGCTGTTCGCGCCGACGTGCGGACGTTCGGCTCACACCGACCGGGAGGATGACATGGACGCGGAACTGACCTTTCTGGGGGCTGCCGGCAACGTGACGGGGTCCTGCACGCTGGTGCGGCTGGGCAATCATCGCGTGCTGATCGACTGCGGACTGTACCAGGAGCGCGACCTGCAGGCGCGCAACTGGGAGCCCTTCCCCGTCGAGCCGGGCGAGCTCGACGCCGTGCTGCTCACCCACGCGCACCTGGACCACTGCGGGCGGCTGCCCAGGCTGGTGCGCGAGGGCTTCGGCAAGAAGGTGTTCGGCACGCCGGCCACCCTCGAGATCGCCCAGGTGCTGCTGTTCGACAGCGCCTACCTCCAGGAGGAGGACATGCGGCGCAAGCAGCGGCGCCACGAGAAGCAGGGCAAGGTCAGCCCCTTCCCGTACGAACCGCTCTACGCCAAGCGCCACGTGGAGGACACCGTCCCGCTGTTCGCCCCGGTCTCCTACGCGACCCCGGTCGCCGTGGCCCCGGGCATCACCGCGCGGTTCCATGAGGCGGGCCATATCTTCGGTTCGGCCATGATCGAGCTCTCGCTGACCGAGGGCAAGGAGACCCGCACGGTCCTGTTCTCCGGCGACGTCGGCCGCCTGAACCTCCCGATCATCAACGACCCGCATCAGTTCCGGCGGGCCGACGTGCTGGTGGTCGAGTCCACCTACGGGAACCGCTCCCACGGCACGGTGGAGAGCATCCCCGACGAGCTCGAGCGGGTGGTCCTGGACACCCACCGGCGCGGGGGGAACCTGGTGATCCCCGGCTTCGCCGTGGAGCGCACCCAGGAGATCCTCTGGCACCTCACCGGCCTCGTGAAGGCGCGGCGCATCCCGCCGTTATTGACCTTCGTCGACAGCCCGATGGCCATCACGGTGACCGAGATCTTCCGCCGGCATCCGGAGTTGTTCGACGAGGAGACCCTGGCCCTGCTGGAGTCCGGGACGTCCCCGTACGACTTCCCGGGGCTCACGCTGTGCCGGACGGCCGAGCAGTCCAAGGCCATCAACCAGATCCGCGGCGTGGCCATCATCATCGCCGGCGCCGGGATGTGCACGGGCGGGCGCATCAAACACCACCTGGTGAACAACCTGCCGCGCCGGGAGAGCACCATCCTGTTCGTGGGCTACCAGTCCGCGGGCACCCTCGGGCGCCAGATCCTCGACGGCCCCGAGGAGGTCCGCATCTTCGGCGAGTACGTCCCGGTGAAAGCGAAGATCGAGCGCATCTCGGGCTTCTCCGGCCACGCCGACCGCGACGAGCTCGCGCGCTGGGCGGCCTCGTTCGAGGCGCCCCCCCGCCAAGTGCTCGTCAACCACGGCGAACCCGAGGCCGCCGCCGGGCTGGCCGCCGCCTTCGAGAAGGCCCACGGCTGGTCCTGCCGGGTTGCGGAATACGCGGTCCCCGTAGCGATTATCTAGAAATCTCCAGAGACACCCGCAAAATCGAAATCGAAATCGGTCCAGATGGTTTTCGGAGTTGGCGCAGTTTCAAGTATCAAGTCATCGCCGACCTCGCCACCAAACCCTTAAGATCACGCATGATTCTGAAAGCGATTTCGATTTGGATTTCGATTTTGACCGGGAAGAGAGACAGACCGGTCTCTGATTATTGATTAACTTTTGGTTTCCGTGGGTGGGTCGAAGTGGCGGGCGGGGAGAAGGACGGGGGGAAAGTCTATTTGCCGCAGCCGCCGCCGGCGGGCATCTGCGTGTTCTTGGTCAGCGTGTTCTTGCACTCGGTCGGGTACAACTTGTCGTTGTACTTGCAGAACTCGGTCTTGATGGTCTCGGCGTCGATGCCGGAGAACTTGTTTTTACCGTTGGCGATCCAGGTCGGTGAGCCGCCGATCTTGCCCATCTTGGGGACCAGCAGGCTGTCTTCCTGCAGCTTCTTGCCCTCGTCACCCGTGGAGCAGGCCTCGATCACGGCGGGGTCGATGCCGTTGGTCGCGCAGGGCTTCCAGTCCGCGCTGTGGATCTGCGGGTTGCGGCACCAGATGTAGTCCATGAACTTGTAGTCCTTGCCGTAGTTCTTGATGGCGCAGAGCTGGCGGATGTTCTCGTCCACCTCGGGCTGGCCGTGCAGGGCGTTGAAGCCGGTGCCGACCTTGTCCGCGATGTAGTAGACCTTGAAGTTGATCTTGTTGTTGAAGTTCTTCAGGACTTCCTTCATGGCGTCGAAGGCCTTGGTGCCGTAGGGGCACTGGCTCATGACGAAGAGCTCGAGGGTGTTGGGGACTTCCTTGCGGCAGGCGAAGTCGTACTGGCAGTCCGGCTCGTCGCAGTCGATCTTGCCGTTCTTGTTGTCGTCGACCTTGTTCTCGCAGTTCTCCATGCAGGCGGCGTTGAAGCGGCAGGTCGGGTCGGCGCAGTCGATGAGGTTGTCACCGTTGTCGTCGGTGGTGTTGTCGCAGATCTCGCCCTTGGGGTCGAAGACCTGGGGGAAGGCCTTGAGCATGAGCCAGGAGCCGGCCGGGGTCGCGAAGCGGGCCAGGCGCGGATAGGCTTCCTCGTCCTTCTTCAGGTTCTCGTCGGCGAGCAGGGCAGGCAGCAGGGTGAGCTTGGCCTCTTCATAAATCTTCTTGCCTTCCTCGGTCGTGTAGTCGACCTTCTTCACCACGGCGCCGGAGACCATGCGTTTGACCTGCTCGAGCCCGCGTTCGAACTTCGCGCACTCCTTGCAGCGGCTGTCGGTCACGAAGACGACCTGGACCACCGGGGGCGGCTTGATCTCGGAGCAGGGCTGGGGCTTGGGCTCGGGCAGCTGCTCGCAGAAGCCGCGCATGAAGCCGTTGGTGCTACGGCCGCCGGTGTAGGGCTTGCCGTTGACCACGATGGTCGGGGAGCCGCCGGCCTTGGCGGCCTTGGCGCGCTCGGAGGACGCCGTCAGCAGGTCCTTGCCTTCCTGGCCCTCTTTGCAGGCCTGGAGCTTGGCCGCGTCGATTCCGGTCTGCTCGGCGCAGGCCTTCCAGTTGTTGTGCACGTCCCGCATGTTGCGGTTCTGGCACTCCAAAAAGGCCCAGAACTTCTCGGGGGCGAGCTTGTTGGCGCAGAGCTGGGCGATGTTGCCGTCGACCTCGGGCTGACCGTGCAGGCTCTTGAAGGTGCCATCGGGCATCGGATTGACGATGTAGTCCAGTTTGAAGTCGACCAGATGCCCGATCTTGTCCAGCACCGGCTTGATGGCCTTCTCGGCCTCGACGCCGTAGGGGCACTGGCTCATGACGTAGAGCTCGACCTTCAGGGCCTTCGGGCCGGTGGGGGCGGGGGCGGCCATCTCGCCGGGGGCGGGGGCCGGGGCAGCCGGTTTTTCCTTGGGCATGCGCTCGCAGGCGATGCTCGCGACGAAAGAGAGACTCAAGAGAAGGGTGACGAATGTTTTCATGAAGACGGTTCCTTTCCACGTCACAATCCCGTGCATCAAACACGGCGCCGGGGACGTGCCAAGCCGGTGAGGTGCGCATTCACTAACAGAGATCGGCCTATTCGTCAATATGTACTCTTCGGGGAATCATCTCTTGTCCGGGACCGCTCTCCGGTGGTAGTGTGGTCTTCCGGGTCGCGGAAGACGCCTCTTCAACGCGACCTCCGGGGAGAGTATTCCATGTCGACTTCTTTTGACGAGGCCTGCCGGATCCTGCGGGAGTCGCGCCACCTGGTCGTTTTCACCGGGGCGGGGATCTCGGTGGAGAGCGGGATCCCCCCGTTTCGCGGACCCGACGGCCTTTGGAACAAGGTCGACCCGGCCTTTCTGGAACTCGAAGTCTTTTTCCGGGACCCGGTGGGGTCCTGGAAGTTGATCAAGGAAATATTTTACGATTTCATCGGCGGCGCCCGTCCCAACCCCGCCCACGAGGCCGTCGCCCGGCTGGAGAAGGCCGGCCTCGTGAAGGCGGTGATCACCCAGAACATCGACAACCTCCATCAGGAGGCGGGGTCGACCCACGTGATCGAATACCACGGCACCACGCGACGCCTGGTCTGCGTGCAGTGCGGCAAGACCTGGAAGGAGTCCGAGGTGGACCTCTCGGATCCGCCGCCGTTCTGCGTGCGCTGCGGCGGCCTGCTGAAGCCGGACTTCATCTTCTTCGGGGAGGGCATCCCCCGGGAGGCATCCCTGGCGGCCTCTTTCCAGACCATGGAGGCCGACGTCTTCCTCGTCGTGGGCACCACCGGCGAGGTCATGCCGGCGTGCGCCCTGCCCTGGGCGGCCAAGGAGAACGGCGCCCGCATCGTGGAGGTGAACCTGCGGCCAAGCCACTTCACGGACGCGATCACCGACGTGTTCCTCCAGGGTCCGGCCGGCGAGGTGTGCGCCCGGTTGGCCGACGCGCTGCTGGCGCCCGGCGCGTAACTTGCGCGTCCGGAGAATCATGGAAAGATAAAACATGAGGCTTTCATTCATCCTCTGCATGCTCTGGTCCCTCGCGGGCGTCCTCGCTTCGGCCCCGGCCGCCGCGGCGCCGCGTCCGGACAATGACGAAGAGATCATCATGGACGACGACCCGGAAACGACCCCCACCGGGGACGCGACCCCCACCGAGGCCGCCCCGGTGCCCCAGCGCGTGGAGCAGCTCTCCGACGGCCAGGGGTTGCTGACCAGCGTGGACCGGTATGAAGCCGACAGCCACCTGACGCGCCTTCGCCTCGACGTGCCGCGTTTTCAGGTCGAGGGCCAGCTCGGGGTGGGGATCGGCGCGGGCGACCTCGCCTCCCATGCGGGTCCGCAGGTGCAGATCACCGGTCTGTACCGGCCGTGGCGGCACTTCGCCCTCGGGGCCTCGTTCCTCGGATCGTTGCTCCTGCACCAGAGCCTGGTCCACTCGGGGTTCGCCCCGACCCTCGATTTTCAGGTGCCGATCCCGCTGGCCCGGCGCGCCGACGCCCTCGGGCCGGCGGGCTCCTACGAGCTCGCACCGTCGTTCCGGGTTGGCTATATTAGCCAGGCCCTGTACACCGACGGTCTCAAGCAGCGCGCCGAGGGCGTGTATCTCTCGGCCGGTCTCACACTCTACTATTGGTTGTCCGACACCCTGCGCGTCTACGGCCGCTTCGAGGTGGCCTTCCCGCAGTGGACCGGGTTATGCGAGGAGACCGCGGCGACCCGGCACTGTGCGATCGATCCGGACGTCTCCGGTCAGGTGATCACCCTCTCGGGGGGGATCAGCCTCGCCGTGTGGTGAAGCCGGCACTCAACGATAGGAGCACGCATGACTCAGAAGACCATCACCCTGAAGCTCGACGGCGCCCGCCGCTTCGTCGGGACCAACGCCGGCGGCGGCACCCTCGTCCTCGATCCCGGGCAGCCGGACCTTTTCTTCTCGCCCATGGAGGCGCTGTTGGGCGCCCTGGGAGGCTGCACGGGCTACGACGTGGTCTCCATCATGGAGAAGAAGAAAGATCGGAAGAGCACACGTCTGAACTCCAGTCACCGAATACGAT
>CALKWH010000375.1 GCA_938004375.1 uncultured Pseudomonadota bacterium | reverse complement strand
ACGCCGACCACCAAGATCTACACTCTTTCCCTACACGACGCTCTTCCGATCTGTACCCCAGGATCGACATGAGGGGCTGGTTCAGTTCGTGGGCCATGGTGCCCGCCAGCGTGGAGAGCATGGCCTGCTTCTCGGTGTCCTCGAGCTTCTTCTGGTACTCGACGATGGTGGCCTCCATGGCCTTCTTGTCGCGCAGGTCGGTGAAGAAGGCGACCACCGCGTCCCGGCCGGGCTGGTACTGGGGCACCAGGAAGGCGCTCATGACCGCGGGGGCCTCGTGGGTCCCGGCCATGCGGACGTCCACGGCGAGCTGGTCCACGCGCCCGCCGCCGCCGTTCTCTTCGGCCGCGAGCAGCCCGCGGATGGTCTCCCAGGTGCCGGGATCGGTGTACATGTCGGCGAGCCGCAGCCGGCCCACGACGCCCTCGCCACGCAGGCCGAAGAGCTTCTCGGCCGCCGGGCTGAACAGGAAGATGGGGCCGTCGGTGTCCCCGGCGACGATGGCCACCGAGGAGTTCCGTACCAGGCGGGTGAGGAAGTCCGAGGTGTAGGAGAGCTGGCGCTGGACGTGGCGGGCCTCGGTGACGTCCCAGAAGCGCAGGACGATCAGGCCCTGTTCGGAGAGGAGCTGGCTGCGGGACATCCGCAGCACGATGGTCTCTCGGGACAGGGAGAGGGCCTCGACCTCGAAGTTGGCGTCGGGCTCGAGGAGGTGCTCCTGGAAGTTCTCGGCGCTCTCCGGGTGGATCAGGTCGAAGGCGCTGCGGCCCACGAGCGCGCTCTGGGAGTAGCCCAGCAAGCTCTCGGCCACGCGGTTGATGAAGACGATCTTGAGGTAGTGGTCGAGCACCAGGATGCCGTCGCTGGAGTTGTCGAACAACTCGCGGTGGCCCTTGATGGCGCTGAGTTGGTGGTTGTCCTTGCGCCGGGCCGTGGGGTTGGTGCGCTCGCGCAGTTGGAGCAGGTAGTACGTGTCCCGCAGGAACAACTGAAACAGCCGGCAAAGGGTGGCGAGGTCGACCCGGGCGGCGTCGGGCTCCTCGGCGAACATCAGGAGCACCACGCTGGAGTTGTGGGAAACCAGCGGTGACACGATGCCCGAAATGTGGGGCCGCTCGAGGAATAGGTCCAGCTCCATGGACGAGGCCAGGCGGGCGATCTCGTCGGGATCGTCGAGGTGGAAGGCGTTCGCATCCGGGGCGAAGGGCAGGGCGATGGGCAGCCCCTGGATGTTCTGCAACTGGGAGGTGGCCAGGAGGGTGGCGTGGCTGGAGTCCGACGCCCAAAGCAGCAGGGCGAACCCGCCGGCCTGGCAGGAAAACTCGAGGTACTGCAGCGTCTGGAAGAGGCTCTCTTCCATGGGTTTGGCGAGGAGCAGGCCGACGACCTGCTCGTAGAAGGGCTGACCGGGCATCGCGCTCCTGGATCAGGGCAGGGTGCACCCCGCCAAGAAGGGTTGAGGGGACATCTCCCCCTGGTTTTGATAGACCACGCAGTCGCGGATCGTGAGCCGTCCCAGCGCGCCGCCGCCGCCGCCGGAGCCGTCGTCTCCCTCGGAGGTGCCGCCCGGCTGCGGGGTCGCCGCCAGGTGGGCCGCGCCGGCGCCGCCGGCGTTGCAGTCGCCGCAGGAACCTCCGGCGGCGGGAGACGAGGAGAACTGGCCTCCCTGGCCGTGGCCCGAGCCGCGCCCGGCGCCGCCGCCGCCGCCGTTGGCGGTGAGCCGCGCGCTGGAGTAGATCTGGATGCGGGTGGCCTCGAGGAGAATGGCGCCGCCCGCGCCGCCGCCGCCGCCGCCGGAGTCGGCGCCCGAGTCGTTGCCCGAACCGCCGGCGCCCCCGGCCGTGATGCCGCAGAGGAGGTTCTCGGGGTTGCCGATCTGGATCACCAGCCGGGCCGACAACTGGAGGGCGCCGCCGCCGCCGCCGCCGCGGCCCTGGTCGGTGTCGGTGGAACCCCACGAGATGTGTCCGCCGCCGCCGCCGCCGGAGCCGCCCGCCAGCGGCTCGAGGAAGTCGCTGCCGCACATGCCGCCGCCATCGCCGCCGTCGTCCGAGCCGCCCTTGGCGCCGGCCGTGAGGTGGCCTGCTCCGCCGCCGCCGGTCTCGGGCTCCAGGGTCCAGTCCTGTTGGCCGCGCCGTCCGTAGCCGGGTCCCTGGCCGTGGGAGTTGGCGCCGCCGCCGGCGAAGCCACCCGGTCCCGGACAGCGGTTGTCGCCGGCCCCGCAGTTGTCGCCGCCCGCGGACACGTCGATGATGCCGTTGACGTAGATGATCTCCGCGTAGACGATCAGGGCCCGGGCGCCGCGCACGCGCAGGGTGACGCCGGTGGCCACCTGGAGCTGGTGCAGGACCAGCAGGGTCGCGGTGGAGCCATCGGAGAGGGGCGCGTCGGTCAGGAGAACCTCGTCGACCATGCCGGGCCCGGGCGCGCGCAAGAGAACCCCGCTCTCGGTGCGGAGCTCGCCGGTGTCCGTGGACCAGGTGGCGTTCTCGTTGATGACGAGATCGCCGAGCAAGGGGTCAAGCACCAGGTTCGGATCCACACCGTTGGAGGGGATGAACTCGGCGCAGCGCGCGGGCGAGAGAAAGCGGTTGCAGCCCAACTCACAGTGGAGTTCGACGAGCTCGCCGCCCACGGAGCACACCTGGAGCGTGAAGTCGTCGAGGCAGGTGGTGTCCTGGGGGGTGCACCCGGTCCCCGCATCGGCGTCGGGGTCGGCGTCGGACGTGTCTGACACGTCTGACCCGTCGGACCCGTCGGACCCGTCTGACCCGTCGGACCCGTCGGACCCGTCAGACCCGTCAGACCAGTCAGACCCGTCAGACCAGTCAGACCCGTCGGACCCCGCGTCGGACGAGGCCCGAAGACCGGTGGGGTCGAAGGTGCAGGACCCAGTCGTGACGGCCAGCAGGATCAGCAGGATGGACAGGAGGACGCGCGCTCCGGACATGCGGGTGGGGCTCATTGAATGGACGCGGTGGCCATGGAATGGATGCGGACGGTGATGGCCCCCTGGGGCACGGGGTCGCCGGCGCCGAAGACGGTAGAGCCATAAATAAAGAAATAAAACGGCACGTCGGGCCGCTGGCAATAGCGCGTGAGCGCGGCCTCGCCGCCCGAGGTGAGGTTGATGTCGTAGATGCCCGTGGCGCCAGCCGGGATGGCCTCGAGGGTGCCGATCAGTTCCACGTCGGCGCGCATGTCCCCGTTCTGGTCGAAGAGGGTGGTGGCGGTCTGCGGGGCCACGTACAGTTGCAGCGGAGGCATCTGATAATTGAGCGTGTTGGAGACGACCTCCATCTGGATGTACTTGAACTTAACGGTCACCTGGTCCTGGGCGCCGACCACGGCCAGCTCCTCGACCTCGTCCTTGAGCCGCACGATCGAAGACTGCAGGGTGTATTCGGCCTTGGCCGCGCAGGTGCCGGCGTCGCAGAAGAAGGCCTCGCCGTCCGGGCAGGGGTTGGCCGGACACTCAACGGTGGGGAAGTCGCCCTCCCAGTTCATGCCGAACTGCTCGGAGTCCACGGTGAATTCCTTCTCCGGCAGGTGGAAATTGAAGTCATCCACGTCTGTGCTGATGAAATTACAGGAAATCATGGGGATAAGCGCGGTCAGGAAGAATAGGATCTTGGCGTTCATGGTGCACCTCGTCATCGGACGCTGCCATACATTAGCACAGAATCGGGGAGTTTTCACAAACTCGTTTTCGCGGCCTCGGTCGTGGCGTCGGTTTCGTCCAGCAGTTTCTCCAGGTCGCCGCGCAGGGTGGAGGCCGAGGTGACCCCGGTGCGGGGGCGTCGGGCGAGGCCGTCGGCGTCGATCCACATCATGTGGGGGATGTAGGTCAGGCGCCAGGGGGAGGGAAGTCCGGCGTAACGGGACGAGACCGTCCCGTCGTCCCAGCAGATTCGCACGTTGGGGTGGGCCATCAGCCCGGCGGCCTCGGCGGCCACCGCAGCGCCGCCCTCCACGTGTACGGCGTAGATGGTCACGAGGGCGGGGTCGATGCCGTCGGCGAGCGCGTGGATCTGGGCGATCTCCTCCCGGCAGTAGGGGCAGGTGTGCAGCCAGAAGAGCAAAAAGACCAACTTGGGCCGCTCGGCCGTGAGGTCGCAGGGTGCC
The DNA here is from genome assembly GCA_938004375.1 of uncultured Pseudomonadota bacterium. GTDB lineage: Bacteria > Myxococcota_A > Polyangia > HGW-17 > HGW-17 > HGW-17. The sequence continues at coordinate 6,367 of CALKWH010000375.1, read as the reverse complement.
GCTCCGTCGGAGGGGAGTACGAACTCCGGGGCCACCGGCGGCGGCGGATCCTCGCACCCGGCCAGCGTCGTCAGCAGGAGCAGGTGCGCCGCCAGCACCAGGACGACCGGGCGGCTCATCGCAGGATCCCCGAGGCCTCGATCTCGGACTCCAGCAGGTCCGCGTCCCGTCTCCCGGAGAGGGACCGTCGGATGATGCCGTTGCGGTCGATCAGGACCATGTGGGGGACGCCCTGGGGCCGGTGAGGATCCTTGAGGGCCTTGTATAATTGAGTTGCCGTGCCGTCGTCGAGGCACACCGGATGGTGCGGCTCGGGGAAGTGCTCCTTCAGGCGGACGGCGGCCCCGGCGCCCCCGCTCACGTGGACCGAGAGGATCACCAGCCGGTCGCCCATTCGCTTGGCGACCTTGTCCAGCTCGGGGATCATCATGCGGCAGTGGGGACAGCCCAGGCTCCAGAATTCGACCAGGACGGGCTTGCCGCGGTGGGCCGAGAGGGAGCAGGTGCCGCCGCCCAGGGCGGGCACGGTGAAGTCGGGGGCCAGGACGAAGCGCGGCACCGCCATCGCCAGCGGGAACCAGAAGAGGACCGCGGCCAGGATGAGTTGACTGCCGGCGAAGGCGGGGCCCACGAATCCGGGCAGCTTCAGGGGGGAGGGTGCCGGGACGCGCATGAACATCAGGAGCAGCGACAGGTTGACCAAGGCCTCGGCCAGCGCCACGAGCTGGGGGATGTCCAGGATCGGGATGGGAACGTAGGCCACCTTGGGGGACAGAAGGGGGATGCCCTGCATGATCGCCCGGATCACGATCGCGGGCAGCCAGGTCATGAAGGCGAGGCGGAACTTCTGGTTCACGTTGAGCTGGCGCCCGATGATGAACCAGATGCCCAGGAAGGCGCCCAGCGGCAGCAGATCCCGGATGATCACGTCAATGGCGAAATATTTCAGTTCCCCCAGGGCGGCCGCGGGCGTCAGGCGGACGGCCGCCTCGACGATGCCGGCCACCGGCCAGAGCCAGGAGGTGAGGAGCAGGAACACGCCCATGGCCACCCACTCGGGCCAGGCGGGAGTGTCCGGGCTTTCGAGCAACTGCTGATTGCGGTGGGCGGTGGGTAAAAATGACAGAAAGATGCGGTTGAAAACGGCCATGGGGCCCTCCTCGAGGAGCCCTACCTTATCCGCGGTCCCGTCGTTTGCAAGGGGCTTTTTCGCGGGCGGCCGGATTTGCGGTTGACAGGCCCGGGAAAAGCCCTCAAAACAGGCGCCGGAGGTGGAGCATGCCCGTACAGAACGCCACCCTGGATTTCGTCCGCCGCCTGCTGCACCGGGAGGCGATCGGTTCCCTGAAGAAGGTGTTGGCCAAACTGCAGCCGGCCGACGTGTCCGACATCCTGACCCGCTGCACGCCCGGGGAGCGGCATCTGTTGATCACAATCCTGTATGTCACCCGCCAGGCCGGCCCGGTGCTCGCCGAGCTTCCCGACGAGACCGTGCGCCAGACCCTCGAGGGGCTGTCCAACGACGTGCTCGTGCGCGTGCTGCAGGAGGTGGGGGCCGACGACAGCGCGGAGCTGCTCCAGAAATTGTCCAAGGAACGTTGCAGCGAGATCCTCGAGCGCCTCCCGGCGGTGTACGCGGAGAAGATCGAGGAGATCTTCCGGTATCCGGACGACTCGGCTGGCGCGTACATGAACACCCTCTACTTGCAGTTCCACTACCGGATGACCGCGAAGGAGGCCGTGGATCGCATGCGGGCCTGGTTCGACACGCACCAAGATCCGATCTATACGCTGTACGTGCTCGAGGAGACCCACCGGCTCATGGGCACCGTTGCTGTTCATAAATTGGTGCTTGCCCAGCCGGAGACGCTGCTCGGGGACCTCATCGATCCCGATCCGGTGTGCGTGACCGACACCACCCCGGTGCGCGACGCCGCTGAGACCATGGTTAAATATGACTACGTCTCCATGCCGGTCGTGGACGACCAGTACCGCCTGCTGGGCATCATCACCGTGGACGACATGGTGGACGTCATGATGGAGAGCGCGGCGGACTCCGCGTATCAGATCCACGGCCTCGCCGACGAGGACCGCCTGGAGACGCCGGTGGCGACCTCCCTGCGGTTCCGCCTGCCGTGGATGCTCCTGAACCTCCTGACCGCGTTCGTCGCGTCCTCGGTGGTCGGGCTCTTCGAGGCCTCGATCCAGCAGGTGGTGGCGCTCGCCACCTTCATGCCCATCGTCGCCGGCCTGGGCGGCAACACCGGCACCCAGTCCCTGGCCGTCATCATCCGCGCCCTGGCGCTGGACGACGTGGACGCCGCCGCCGCGCGCCGGGGCGTGCTCAAGCAGGTGACCGTCTCCCTGCTCCTCGGGCTGGCCGCGGGCCTGATCACCGCGCTCATCGCCTGGCTGTGGCGCGGCAACCCCATGCTCGGCCTGGTCATCTTCGCCGCCATGGTCCTGAACATGCTCCTGGCCGGCTTCGTGGGCTCGGCCGTCCCCTTCCTGCTCAAGCGTCTGCGCCAGGACCCGGCCGTGGGCGGCGGCGTGCTGGTCACCGCCTGCACGGACTCCCTGGGCTTTCTGGGTTTCCTGGGGATCTCGACGCTGTTCCTGGCGTATCTTTAGTCTGACGAGTCCAACAGGTCCGACAGGTCCTACTCTTTCTCTTCAGGAGTGGGTTTCTCGCCGGATTTTTCTTCGTTCTCTGATTCGTCCGAGCCGTAGTGGGAGTAGTAGGCGTAGTAGCCGCCACGCTTGCCGCGGCCCTTGCGGTAATAATAGGGGCGGTCGCCCCAGCGGTGGGTGTCGACGTAGTTCATGATGCCGCCCAGGATGTTGACCTTGACCCCCGAGAGGATCTTCTTCGTGTTGCGCAGCAGGTGGCGGGTGGTCTTGCCGTAGCGCATGACCACCATGATGCCGTCGACGATCTGGCCGATGATGGCGGGATCGGTCACGAGGCCCACCGGCGGCGAGTCGAAGATGACGCGGTCGAAGCGCTTCACCAGTTCGTCGAAGACCTCCTTGAAGTTGGCGCTCTGCAGCAGCTCGGAGGGGTTCGGCGGGATCGGACCGCAGGGCAGCAGGAACAGGTTGGGGATGGGGGTCGCAAGGACGCTCTCGTCGTAATTGGATTTCTTGACGATGAGCGAGGACAGGCCGAACTTCGGCTTGACCCCGAAGATCTTGTGTTGCCGCGGGCGGCGCATGTCGGCGTCCACCAGCAGGGTCTTCTCGCCGCCCATGGCCATGGAGATCGCCAGGTACGTGGAGAGCGTGGTCTTGCCCTCGAGCGGGCTCGCCGAGGTCAGCGAAAACGTGCGCAGGTTGCGGTCCGGCGCCATGAACAGGATGTTCGTGCGCATGGCGCGCACGCTCTCGGCGATGGGGCTCTGCGGGTGCCGGAAGATGTAGAGCTCGTTGGGATCCCCGCCCTGCTCGAAGGGCAAAAGCGGGATGTAGCCCAAAAGCGAGCTACCCAGGTACTGCTCGGCCTCCTCCTGGCTCTTGATGGTGTTGTCGAGGTAGTACAGCAGGAACAGGAAGGCCACGCCAAAGAACAGGCCCAGGGCAAGGCCCAGGGCGAGGTTGAGCCACAGCACCGGCTTGAACGGTGCCACGGGAATCTGGGCGGCGTCGAGGAGGCGGATGTTGTTGGTCTTGAGCTCCTCGGCCAGGCCGGTCTCCTTGAGGCGGGCGAGCACGAGCTCGTACAGTTTGGCAGTCTCGTTGCGCTCGCGCAGCAGCTTGCTGTGCTCGATGTCCAGGGCGGCCAGCGCGAGGGCCTCCTCCTGGGCGGCTTTCAGGAGCGCGCGGGATTCCTGCAGGTTGGCGTCCTTGAGCTTGAATTCGGCGTCCAGCGCAGTCTCGGAAAGGGCCAGCTCCGAGGTCAACTGGCCGCGCACCACGTCGAGGATGCGCTCCTGGCGGATGACCTCCTCGTGGCGCTCCATCACCTCGACGGTGACCTCCTTGAGCTTCTCCTGGGCGGCGTGGTAGCGGGCGCGCAGGGACACGATGGTGGGCTTGTTCAGGAAGTCCGCCGACGGGTCGACGGTGGGGTCGGTGGTGCGCATGCGGCGAACCTGCTGGATCTTCGCGCGCAGCTCGCGGGCCTGGCCGTCGAGCTGCTCCACGGCGTTGGAGCGCGCGAGGATCAGCCCGGTGGTGCTCTGGATACGGGCCTCCAGGCTCACGGCGAGGATGTTGTTCTTCAACTTGAAGTCATAGAGCCTCCGCTCGTCCTCGTCGAGCTTCTTGCGCAGGCTCAGCAACTGGCCCTCGAGCCAGGTGGACGCGCTCTTGGTCGAGGAGAGGCGCCGCTCGAGGTTGTCGTCGATGAAGGCCTCGGTGACGGCGTCGGCCACCTTCTTGGCGAGCAGCGGGACCGTGGAAACCGCGGTGACGTTGACCAGGCGGCTGTCGGGCACGGGGACGACCTGGATCATGGCGCGCATGATCCCGGCGGCGCGGCCGAGCTCCTCCTCGGTGGGCTCGCGGTGGGCGAACTGGGGCTGGCCCAGCAGCAGGTGCAGTTCCTCGTTCTCGAGCCGGGCGGCGGCCAGGAGCGCGATGTTGCGGCTCTTGATGACCTCGATCTGGGTGGCCAGGTAGCGCTGCTCGTACCAGAAGTCCTCGGAGGTGTCGGCGAGGTTGGACTTGATGGTGGAGCCCAGGTAGGACGGCAGCTGGCTGGAGATGACCACGGAGCAGGACGTGCGGTACAGGGGCGTCTGCCGTTTGGTGACGAAGAACGCGAGCGAGATCCCGACGCCGGAGGTGAGCAGCACGATCCAGAAATAATTCCGGACGATGTGGAAGATGCGCTTCCAGTCCACCTGCGGCTGGGTTGCCGCCTGGCTGGGCGGGGCTGCGTCGAAGGGGCCGAGGGGTTCAGGCATGCGTCGCGTCCTTCATCCTGTTGGACGGCGCAGGACAAACCGCTCGCGGGCGGGTTGCACCCATGAATGAAAAAGACGACCGGGCGGTCACCATGGTCAGCGGCCGGGGGGGCGCGGGACGCGACCGCCCTGACGGTCCTTGAGGAAGGTGAGGAAGGCGATGGCGAGCTCGAGCTCGACTGCGGGGACCTTGTCGACGAGCTCCTTGGCCTGGCGCCTCAGCACCTCGGCCGGACCGAGCTCGGCGGTGACCACGGCGGCGGAGACGGGTTCGTCCTCGGGGGGCGTGACCTCCCAGCCCCAGGGCGGGGGTTCGGACAGGTCGAGATCGTGCGCCCGGAGCCACTCGTTGATGTACGCGTGCAGGTGCAGGCCGCGGTAGGCGAACCAGCGCTCCCGCACGCCGGGATAGTGGACGAGCAGATCCTTGAAGCGCCGGAAGGCGCCCTTGCCGTCGATGGCCACCAGGACGCGCTCGCGCAGCTCATCGTCGGTGAGCGTGGCGATGAATTTCTCCATCCACTTGTACTGGTCCTTGGGCGGGACCGGGGCCACCTCGAGGTAGCGTACGGAGTTGCGCTTCACCTGACGGTGGCGCTCCTGCTCATCCTCGCTCTCGCCGTAGAACACCAGCACGGCGCCGGTTTCCAGGTCGAGGTAGGACACCACGTTGACCGCGTTGCGCTCGCAGGCGAGCTCCAACTCTTCCCAGTCGATCTGGATGGATTTCATGCGCGGCTCCCGGCGGATCGCGCCTAATACGTAAAGGTCGCGGAGGTGGAGTACAGGACTTCCTCGTGGTAGGAGCGGACCATCTCGTCGATGTTCTCTGCGTAGTGCACCTTGCCGGCGGCGATCTCGCGCAGGGCGGTCACGGCCTCCTTGTTCTTGCACTTCACCATCGGGAACGAGTTCGGCTGGCTCAGTTCGCGCATGCGGCTGGCGGCCAGCAGCACGAGGGCGAAGCGGTTGGGGACGACTTCAAGACAATCTTCGACAGTGACGCGCGCCATGACGGCCTCCTGAAAGCGGACGACATTATAGCGATGAGCCAAACGATGGCAAGCTGAAAGCTCGAGTGATATTCGTCGGGGTTCAGCTTGCGCGTGCGAGAAACATGGATTATGAACTAGGGAGTTCGGAACCAGGATCTTTGCGATCCGCCACCCTCTCGTTCAAGGAGTGCTTCCCATGCTTCGACTCTCGCTGGTCCTCAACTTGCTGGTAGTTGCTTCGTTGTTGGTCGTGTCCTGCACGCCCGATGACAAGGGCAACAACGGTTACAACTCCAACAACGTCAACAACTCGAACAACACCAACAACGTGAACACCTGCACCAACGGCCAGAAGCAGTGCTTCGGCAACACGCTGCAGGTGTGCTCGAACAAACAGTGGATGAACGAAGCCATCTGCCAGGAGCCCACCAAGGTGTGCGATCCCGTCAACCTGCGCTGTCAGGC
>CALKWH010000374.1 GCA_938004375.1 uncultured Pseudomonadota bacterium | reverse complement strand
TGTCCCATTTTCTTCCCATCTTCTTTACCTGGGATTTTGGGTGTCCCATATTCTTTACCATCGGTATTCAACCCTTGGGCCAGCGCGGCGGCGGCGGCGACGATGTCCTGTGCCATGCCCTGTTTCTGGACGATGGTCAAAAAGTGCTTCCCGGTGAACTCGGCTTTCAATTCCAACCGGATTTCCAGGCCGTCCTTGTCCAGCTGCTATGCATCCCGGCCCTTTTCGGTCCAAACCACCTTGCCGCCCTGCCGCTGGACCGCGTTTTGGAAGTTGCGCTGGATCCGGAGTTCGCTGGAGTTCGGATTGAGCGTGTTCTGGGGATGGTAACGAATCTTCCAAAGCTGGCCCTCGACGCGGGCGGTTTCCCCGCTGGGTCTTACGGCGAAATCTTATCCGTCGAACTGTTTTTCCACACAGCCATGGATCCAATGACCCGACATCCGCGTGAATAGCGGATGGTCTTTGCAGCCCTGGGCGTCGGTCTACTGGAAATGAGTCGATGGCGCAAGCCGGACAAGCAACAAACAGATCCAGAACGCAGTGAACGGTTTCATGATCGAAATCCTTGAGTGGCGAGTCATCACGCACATGGTTTGACGATATATTCGGACTGTTGGAGTGTCAACGATCTACGGGATATCCGGGGAACCCGCCGGTGCGCATTGACAAACCGTAAACGTCGACGCATACTTTTTATATGAATACCCAACATGGTCTGAACCGGCGTCTCCTGGCCGGCCTGGCGCTGGCCGCCTTGCTGGTGCTCCCCGTGAGCGCTGCGCGCCAGGTCGCCGACCGCACCGATTTCGCCCAGATCGCGGCCACGATCCAACGGCGCGGCTTCGCCGACTACATCCCGGTGGCCTACCGCACCATGGGCATCGAGAGCGACTATTGGGGGCCGGCGGACAACCACGCCCGCGCCCATTTCCTCCTCTACATGGCCCGCGACTGCTCCCACTTCGTGCTCAAGTGGGAGATCCCCGCGCTCGTGGCCCTGGCCCAGGACCCGGGACCGCCCCGGGAGATGCAAACGGAGGACTACGTGCGCATGGGCGGCGTGCGGCCCAAGAGCCGCCTGTTCACCTACGAGGACAAGGCCCGCAACATCATGCTGCGGTCCTACCAAGTGGGCCGACTGAAACGCATCTGGACGCGCGGGCCGCTGAACGACCTGTCCGACGCGGCGCACGCCCGCAGCGGCTGGGCGCCCGAGAAGTGGGGTGCCCTGGTGAGCTGCTCGCTCTTCCTCGGTTCGGCCTCGCCCATCGCCGCCTACGCGACCCCGGCCGGCGAAGAGGGTGATCCCCTGAGCGGCGGCGCGATCCTCAGCATCTCAGCGTCGCACCAGCGGGTACTCCAGGCCGCCGCGCGTGTCAAGACGCTGGGGCCGGCGGCCGCGCCCGTGACCTGGCGCATCACCGCCGACGTTTTCAGCGCGGCGCTGCTCCGGGAGAAGGCCCGGCTCGAAAGCGTCGAGATGAAGATCGACCTGTACGGTGGCGCCGCCGTCGACGTCGTCGGCCTGTTCTGGCTCATCGCGTTCCCGCCGTCGACGGCCGGCGAGGTCGCCGCGGAAGCCGTCTCCCTGACCATCAGCCTCGCCCTCCCCGACGGGATCCCCAACCCGATGGACCCGTTCGACGTCGCCTGGTTCATCCTCAAGGGGGTGATCTTCGCGCCCATGAACGAGATGATCGGCACACTCGGCAGGATCAGCGTCGTCCGCGTGGGCTACATGAGCCAGCCCGAGCCGTTTCAGGTGGCGCCCTGGACATCCGTCCTCCTGGACGGGCCCGGCTCGGGGACCGACACCTGGGACGCCGTGGAGCTGCGGGGAGGATACCAGGACAAGAAGGACTACCAATGGACGGTCATGGCCGGCGCCTGCACCGACTGGGTGACCCGGATGTCGGTGCGCCCGAGCCTGATCGTCAACCCGCGGCTCAGCGCCCCCGTCCCATTTCTGACCGAGACGCGACCCACGCAGCTCGCGGTGCAGATGCGGCGGGATGACGCCAACTGGGCCCAGGTGGACCAGTTTCTGATCGAGCACATCGCGGGCGGCGTGAACGCACCCGCCTTCTTCGTGACGGCCCGGCCCACGGTGAACTACGAGGTATGGGACCAGGAGGTGTTCCGGGCGAGGGACACGCAAACCACCGAAAGCGCGGGGGACCGGCTGACGCGCCAGCAGCTCTTTCATAGCGGCAGCGCGTGCAGCGGCGCCGTCCCGCTGGATTTCGGCGAGGGCCGGCGGTTCGACTTCGACCGCCCGCATCAGGAAGCGGTGATGGTGGGCGGCGTTGCGCTCCCCGTCACCGTGACCTTCGCGGGCGGTGTCATGCCCCTGGGCAGTGAGCCCTTCCCGCCCGCGAAGATCCGGCTGCAGCCGGTGGAGCCGTTGCTCAGCGTCGGGAACAACGGGAAGACCGTGGTGGCCGTCGACTACGAGGACACATGGTGGTACGTCAAGGCCGCCGCGGGCAAGCAGCGCTGGGAGGCGCA
>CALKWH010000373.1 GCA_938004375.1 uncultured Pseudomonadota bacterium | reverse complement strand
TACGAGATCGTATTCGGTGACTGGAGTTCAGACGTGTGCTCTTCCGGTCTGCACCCTCATCGGGCACACTCTCAACGGCGGGATTTTCCTCGTGTTCATCTGGAGGAAGATCCGGCACATCCGCCGCACGGGCGATCTCCAGCACGCGTGACAAGTTTTCGGCGATCAGAGATCCGACGACGCATTGCGCGTGGTCAGGACGGATCCAGGCGACCTTTCACGACCAGGTGGCGCGTGAGGTAGTATCGCAGCTTGTTCTTGTACTTCAGGTAGAGCCGGTCGTTCTTGGTGGTGGGGTGCCACTGGTGGAGCATGGCGGTCTCGTCGTGGATCCAGGCGGGGCGCAGGCCGGCCCGCTCGGCCCGGGCGACCAGGTCCTTGTCCTCGAAGCCCCAGAAGACGTACTTTTCGTCGTAGCCGCCCACGGAGCGCAGCCAGCGGGTGTCCAGGATCTGGCAGGCGCCGGTGCCCATGGCTTTTCTCAGGGTGGCCCGCGCCAGCAGCCCGGGGAAGTCGTCCTTGCCGTAGGGGATCTCGGGGCCCAGGTCGGGCAGGTCGCGGCAGCGGCATAGCACGAGGGACAGGGCGGCGGGATCGGTGGCCCGTCGCAGGGCGGTGGCGACAAAGTCCGGCGCGAAGATCATGTCCGCGTCGGTGCAGAACGTGATGGGTGCGGCGGCCTCCCGGATGCCGAGGTTCAGCGCCCGGGAGCGGTTCCACAGTTCGGCGGTGCGCACGTGGATGACCCGGGCGCCGTGGTCCTTCGCCAGGGCCAAGATCTTCTCGTGGTGCTCCGGATCCGAACCGAAGTCCACCAGCAGGAGCTCCTGATCCTTCTTCGACAGCCCTTCCTGCCAGCGCAGGGACGCGAGGCAGTTGCGCAGGCGTAGCCCTGTGCGGTTGCGGATGGGGATGATGGTGGTGATCTTCGGCGCGCTCATGGGTCCTTCCGGCGCGGGACGATCGGGCCGCCCGGGCCTTTGAGTCCGCACTTAATCCGAAATGCGCCGGCCTGTCAAGCCGACCATCGTCGGGCGCCCGGTCCCGTCTACCTCAATTGGCTGTCGGTGTTCTGGCCGAAGTTCACCCGGTTGCCGTGGTTCAGGTCCAGGTTGAGCCCGAGGGGGACGAATCCCTGAACGTTGTAGAACCGGGTGGCGGTCCCGAAGCCCTGCCACCAGGAGTCCGCGTCGCCGTGGTCGCGGATCATGCGGGCCAGGTCGAAGGACACGCCGAAATAGAGGTTGCGCGTCTCGAAGTCGCGGGTGCCCAGGGCCTCCTTCGAGCAGCCGTCGTTCACCTCGTAGCACCGAGCGAAGTACCCCACGTCCAGGCGCAGGTAGCGCAGTGGGTTGTTCCGGGCCAGGCCGAGGCCGCCCAGGCGCAGGTGCAGGGTGATGAGCTGGCCGGAGTAGTCCGTGGCGAAGTCGAACTTGTTGGGGTTCTTCGGGCTCAGGAAGCCGGGGGAGTAGTTCACGAACAACGAGAGATCCAGCAGGTCGTCCACGGCGGGCCAGAGCTCCTGGGCCAGCGCGAGGAGCACACCGAAGGTGTTGAACACGAGATCGCTGTACGAGAAGCCATAGGCCGAGGCGAAGCCGTCGCCTATCTCGACGGCCACCGAGCCCAGGTAGCTCAGGCCCGCGCCGAAGAAGGCCGCCTTGCGCGGATCGTCTGGGAACACCTCGTCGAAGTACAGCGTGACCAGGCGGGCTCCGAAGTAGAAGCTATACATGTGGCCGACCTTGTCCGAACCCCCGTGGGTGTTGCGGCGCTCGAACCAGCCGTCGGAGCCGGCCTTGAAGTGGGTGGTGTCACCCCACTCCCACATCTGCATGCCCAGGAGGGTAACCAGGGCCGGGATGAAGGCGTAGGCGCCCACGGTGGAGGCGACCGGATTTCTTTCGAGAATACCGGGGCTGCGACCTTTCGCCGGAGAGGTGACCTCCTGGTCGGTGTCGGTCGTGGTGGCTGGAGGCGGCGCCGGCGCCTGGGCCAGCTGCCACTGCAGGATCAGCAGGAAAAGATGCATGGGAGAAACCTATTCGAGATCGAGGGCGTAGACGAACGAGGCCTTGGGGTGGCGCAGCCAGCGCTCGGCGATGAGCGCGAAGGGGATCTTGCCTTCATCGACGTACTTCTTCACCAGGGCCTCGCCGCCGGCGCGGTCGCCCTTGGCCTTGATCTGGGCGGCCGTGGTCATGAGCTTCTCGATGGCGGCGGGGAACTTCTCGAGGTGCAGCACGAAGGCGCCCGCGTCGGTGCCGTTGGCGGCCTTGGCGTCGGCTTTCCACTCGATGGCGCCCTCGTCCATCAGGAAGCCCACGTGGATGGCGGACAACTGGCTGTAGGGCTTCGGGCTCCTGGACTCGGTGTACATGCCGCGGGAGATGTGCCCCATGCTCCACACGATGGCGTCGACGTAGGCGGCCTTGGCCTCCTCGGCGGTGAGCAGGTTCTTCTTCACCAGGAAGTCGATGAAGTACAGCGCGCCGGTCTGGGCCTTGAGCTCCTCGAGGATGGTGGCCAGGGCGCCGCCGAAGGCCTCGTCGTCCTTCTTGCCGTTGACCTTGTACTCGTGGGACGGGCCCAGGTTGTGGGTGGCCTCGTGGAGGATGGTGCCCAGCATGCCGGGCAGGCTCTTGTCGGACATGGGGGCCAGGCTCTCGGTGGAGAACAGGCTCTGGGCCTGGGCGCGGCGCATGGCCAGGCTGTCGGGGTCGGTGTAGAGGTTGGCCATCACGATGGTGCGGCCGCGGCCCTCGTTGGCCACGGGGCCCCAGTTGGGCAGGCTCTGTCCGATGGTGCCGCCCGTGCCGTCACGGTCGTCGCCGGCGTTGAGCACGATGTCGATGAAGTCGGGCATCGCGAAGTTCACGGTGCGGGCCTTGTACGGGGCGCCGGCCAGCCGGGCGAGCTCGTTCTCCATGTCCTGGCGGACCGGGTTGAGCTTGTCCTGCCACACGGCGAACACCGGGTTGATGCGGGAGAACGTCAGGTGGAAGCCGGCCTTGAGGTTGCAGGGCTCCCAGTAGGTCTCGTCGGGGGCCACGCGCACGTACCACTTGGAGTTGCGGCCGTTCATGGCGGCCCACTTCTCGTCCACGGGCTCCCATTTGTTGTCGGTGAAGCCCGAGGCGGCGGCCTGGAGGTAGGCGACCAGCGCGGCCTCGTCCTTGGGGTCGAGGGCGGCGGCGGCGGCCTTGAGCTCGGTGGAGATGGCGGTCATCTCCTCGGCGTAGGCCTCGGGGTAGGGGACGGCCTTGAGCTTGTCCCCGTCGGCGCGCACGACGGTGAAGGGCTCGCGCAGCTTCGCATCGGAATGCTTCTCGAGGACGGCGCAGAAGGCGTCGTCCTTCTGCAGGTCGGCTGGGTACACGTCCACGGGGACCTTGTCCACGCCGGGGATGGCGCGGCAGGCCGGGTTCTTCTCGGTCTTCGGGCACTCGCAGGTGACCGACCGGTTGCGGGCGAACACGCGGCGCGAGGCCGTGTCGGTCTCGGGGATCTTGGCGTACAGGCCGGTGAGCCCCTTCTGGCGCTCGTACAACCTGTCGATGAGGCCGGCGACCTTCTGCATGTGCTCGACGAACTTCTTCTCGCCCTCGGAGAGCTTCAGGCGGTTGTACACCAGGGTCGGGCGGCCCTGGTCGAGCTCCTCCCACATCAACTTGACGCGGTTGGTCTCGGTCTCGTCCTTCCCGGCGGGGGGCGCGGGCGCGGCCTTCACGATGGCCTCGTAGGCGTCGATGAACGCCTGGGTGAGCACGCCGTCCTCGGCGTAGACGGGGGCGGCGTCGTAGAACAGCAGGGTGACGACCTCGTTCGGGTCCACGGTCTTGTTGGCGTTGGCGTCGGCCACCCAGAACACGGGCAGGTTCAGGCGCGCGGCCGTCAGGTTGAAGGTGGCGCGCTCCACGCGGTCGAAGGTCACCACGGGCTTGTCCGCGGGCTTGTCCGCGGGCTTGTCCGCGGGCTTGTCCGGGGTCATGGCGCCGGGCGTCGCGGGGCCTGGCGTGACCGGCCCGGGCGCCGGAGCGTCCTGTTTCTTCTTCCCGCACGCGGCCGTCGTGGCCAGAAGTCCCGCCAGCATCCAGTGTTTCCAGTGTGACATGGGTTCGCCATCCTTTCGCGAGGGGAGCGTCTTGGTCCCCGGCGCACCGCGAGTCTATTCAAAAGGCCCGCGTTTTCAACCACGAGTTTCATCCCGGCCTTCAGTCTTTCGGCCGACCCGACCCGCAGTGCAGTCCCGGGGGCAGCCGGGCTAGGATTTCGGGGGAAAAAGCCTCGTCGAGCTCCGTGATCCGGCGCACGCACAAGCGACCGACCCGGCGTCGCCGGGTCTCCAGGCGGTCGGCCGGAGCGCGCCCCACCAGCGCGCGCCAGTCGTCCCCGGACAGGTCGTGGACGTCCACCGGCAGGCCCAGGGACAGGCGCTCGAGGGCCCGCAGCGGGCGGCCCCGGTCGCAGGCCAGCAGGCCGTCTCCGTCCACCCGCCATCGCACCGGCGCACACCGCGTGAGCGCGTCGTCCGGACGCTGCCACCACCGCACGGCCGGGAAGATGAGGGTGAAAATGAAATAAATCGCGGGGATCGGGAACCAGCGTCTCATGCCGGACATTATCGCCCCGTCGCGCCGCCGGTTGCTTCGCGGGGGCGACTGTGTTACCAAATTGCGGCCCGAAGGGAGCCGCCCCATGCGCTGGCTGGGATTAGACATTGGACAAAGAAGAATCGGCGTCGCCCTGTCCGACGAGACGGAGACGTTCGCGTTTCCCTTGACCGTGATCGAGCGCACGACGCTGGCCGCCGACGTGGCCGCGGTGCTCTCCCTCATCGCCGAGCACGGCGTGACCGGCGTGGCCGTGGGCGAGCCCCTGGAGTTGTCCGGGCGAGATCGGAAGAGCACACGTCTGAACTCCAGTCCCCGAATACGATCTCGTA
>CALKWH010000372.1 GCA_938004375.1 uncultured Pseudomonadota bacterium | reverse complement strand
GAGGGCCTCTTCCACCGCGCCATCCTGCAAAGCGGCACTCCCGTCGCCGCCAGTGGCCCCCTGCGCGACGGCGAACGCAGCGGCGAGGCCCAGGGACTCGACATCGCCCGACGCTTCGGCGCCAACGGCATCGCCGAACTGAGGGCCAAGTCCGCTGACGAGCTGGTGGCCGGCTGCCGCGCCGCCGTCGGCCCCCTCCCCAATCCCAGGGACGACAAATTCGGTCCCCGGATCGATGGCGTGTTCCTGCCCGACCTGCCCCTGCGCCTGATTGGCCAGGGAAAATTCCACCAAGTGCCCATCCTGCTCGGCACCAACCGCGACGAGATGACCCTCTTCCTCATGGACGGCGGCGCTCCCCGCCGCGCCGTCGGCTACCGCCTGGTGGTCCGGCGCATCTTTGGCCCCCAGGCCGCCGCCGTCCTCGCCGCCTTCCCCTGCGCCGACGACAAGGACGTGGCCTTCGCCTTCCGGGAACTCACCACCGTCTCCTGCTTCACCGCCCCCGCCCGCCACCTCGCCCGCGCGGCGGCGGCCAACGGCGTCCCCGTCTACCTCTACCATTTCTCGCGCGTCCCCCCTTCCGCCGTCCGTTCCGGACTCGGCGCCACCCACGGCATCGAGATTCCCTACATCTTCGGCACCCTGAAAACCCCCGCCCCCGCCGACCGCGAACTGGCCGAGGCCATGGCCGGTTACTGGACCGCCTTCGCCCGCACCGGCCTCCCCGCCGTCCCCAGCCAGCCCGAATGGCCCCCCTACGCCGCCGCCACCGACCGCCATATGGAGTTCGGCGACACCATCCAGCCCGGCAGCGCCCTCCGAAGAACCCAATGCGACGCCCTCGAACCCCGCCTCGCCGAACGTTTCGGCCCCATCCAGTGGTAGCCAGTGGCAAGGGGAGAGTCCACCCCAGATTTTCGTGCCGACGGGTTGCGACTGCACAGCATTCCGTTCGTAGTACAGCTTTTAGGCTGAAAACCGCTCCAATAGCAGGCTAAAGCCTGTACTACAAACGGGTTGCGACTGCACGGCATTTCGTTCGTAGTACGGCCTTTAGCGATGCACCGGGGCCAAGAGCCCCCGGACATTTCAAAAAGAGACTTCCTCCCCGTGCCGGCGTTTTCCGTCCGTCCGGCACGCCCCCGACCGACGCTCCCCGGCCGCCGGCGTTCCGGAACCGTCCCGCCTCCCGGCCCGTCGATGGGCATGGATGCGCGGGTCCCCCCCTTCGCGGCTCCGGCCGCCGGCGGAGGGGGCGGAGTCCCGTTGCAGTGCGCACGGTCCAACAACCAGGGAGCAGCGAACATGAGCCGCAAATCGTCGGGAACCCGCAGGAAGAGCGAACCGCTCGCCGTGATCCACCCCCGCGCCGCCGGCATCGATCTCGGAGCCACGCAGCACTACGTCTGCTGCCCGACGGGTTCCGGCGCCACGGGAATCCGCTCCTTCGGGACCGACACGCCGTCGCTCCTGGAGCTCGCCGCCTGGCTTGCCGAAAACGGCGTCGACACGGTGGCGATGGAGAGCACCGGCGTGTACTGGATTCCCCTGTACGAGCTGCTGGCGGACCGGGGGTTCGCGGTGTCCCTGGCCAACCCGCGGAGCGTGTCGTGCGTGCCGGGGCGCAAGTCGGACGTGGCCGACTGCCAGTGGCTCCAGCAGCTGCACGCCTACGGCCTGGTCAAGGGCTCCTTCCGCCCGGGGGAGGACATCGTCAGGTTCCGGGCACTGGTCCGGATGAAGCTCACGCTCCAGGAGGACCGGGCCGACTGGATCCGCCGCATGCAGAAGGAGATGGACCAGATGAACGTGCGCGTGCACCGCGCGGTCCAGGACATCACCGGGGAGACCGGCATGGCGATGGTGCGCGCCATCGTGGCCGGCGAGCGCGACCCGGAGCGCCTGGCCGACCTGCGCGACCGGCGCTGCCGGAAAAGCCGTGCCGAGATGGTCCGCGAGCTGACCGGAACCTGGCGCGAGGAGCATCTCGTCAACCTGGAAGTTTCCCTGCGGATGTTCGACGACATCACCGCCCGCATCGGGGAGATCGAGCAGGCGGTCGCCGGACTGGCCGAAAGACACACGGCGGACGACGCCCCGCCCGCGCCGCCCCATCCCGACCCCGCCAAGGCCGCCGGGCTGCGGAAGCACGGCCAGGAAGGGAAGCGCGAACTGCTGTTCCGGATGTCCGGATTCGATCTCACGCTGATCGAGGGCATCTCCGCGGACACCGCCGAGGTCCTGGTCGCCGAGCTGGGCACCGACTTCGAGCCCTTCCCCGACCTCAAGCACTTCCTCTCCTACCTGCGGCTGGCCCCGAACCTGGCGGTCTCGGGCGGCAAGCCCCTGCGGAAGGGGAGGCGGGGGACCGGCGTGCAGCGGGCGCGCCGCGCGCTCCTCCTCGCCGGGTCCACCGTCAGGCTCAGCAGGACCGGGCTCGGAGCCTACTACCGGTCGGTCGCGTACCGCAAGGGCAGCGGGGTGGCCGCCTTCGCCACCGCCAGGAAGATCGCCACCTACGTCTTCAACCTCGTCAGGTTCGGCGCCCGGTACGTGGCCGAGGAACTCGGCGCCTACGAGGAAAGACAGAGGGGGAAGCGGGTCGCGAGGCTGATGAGCAACGCGAGGGACCTCGGATTCCAGGTGGTGCAGGAAACCGCGACGGCGAACGCATAGCCGCGCCGGGCATCCCCGAACCAACCGTCCCCATCCGGCAGTTTTCGGTGTTCCCGGCAGTCACGACCCACGGCCTACTGGTGCTTCGGCCCCTTCTTTAGTCTGGTCCCGGACGCGCACATCTCACTGGCGGTCCCAACCCCCCTATACAAGAATCCGGACGCAGCGCATTCCGGGCCGGG
The DNA here is from genome assembly GCA_938004375.1 of uncultured Pseudomonadota bacterium. Classification (GTDB taxonomy): domain Bacteria; phylum Myxococcota_A; class Polyangia; order HGW-17; family HGW-17; genus HGW-17. Next base: position 2,220 of record CALKWH010000372.1, on the reverse strand, counting down.
AACACCAACCATGGGTGAAACCATGCCACCATAGAGCAGACAATGCCGTAGACCCGGCAACATGAAGTCTCATACAAGGCCGCTACGGAGCGCTCCAAGAGCAGGCTAAAGCCTGTACTACAAACGGGTTGCGAGTGAAATGCCTGGCGTGGGATGCCAAGACCGGCGGAGGGAGGGACGGCTATTCCCACTCGATGGTGGAGGGGGGCTTGTTGGTGATGTCGTAGACCACGCGGTTCACGCCCTTCACCGTGGTGGCGATCTGCCCGGCCACCTCGATGAGGAACTCGACGGGGAGCGGGACCACCTTGGCGGTCATGAAATCGAGGGTCAGCACGGCGCGCAGGCAGATCACGTAGCCGTAGGTGCGCTCGTCGTTGGCCACGCCGACCGACTGGACGTTGGTGAGGACGGCGAAGAACTGGTTGGCCTGGGCCGCGTAGCCTTGGGCGTCCATGGCCGCGCGGAAGACGGCGTCGGCCTCGCGCAAAATGTCGAGCTTCTCCTTGGTCAGCTCGCCCAGACAGCGCACGCCGAGGCCGGGGCCGGGGAAGGGCTGCCGCCGGGTGATGACCGCCGGAATGCCGAGGGCCTCGCCCACCTTGCGGACCTCGTCCTTGAAGAGATACTTCACCGGCTCGACGATGCCCTTGAAATCGATGCGCTCGGGCAGGCCGCCCACGTTGTGGTGGGCCTTGACGGCCTTGCCGCCCTCCCAGCCGCTCTCGATGATGTCGGGGTAGATGGTGCCCTGCACGAAGTAGTCCAGCTCGCCCAGCTTGCGGGCCTCCTCCTCGAAGACGCGGATGAACTCCTCGCCGATGATTTTCCGCTTCGCCTCGGGATCGGTCACGCCCTTGAGCTTGGCCAGGAAGCGGGCCTCGGCGTCGATGGAGACCAGATGGATGCCGAACTGGTCGCGGAAGACCCGGGCGATCTGCCGGGGCTCGTCCTTGCGCATGCAGCCGTGGTCCACGAAGACGCAGGTGAGCTGGTCGCCGACGGCGCGGTGGAGCAGGGCGGCGCAGACGGAGGAATCGACCCCGCCGGACATGGCCAGGAGCACTTTTTTGTCCCCGATCTGCGCCCGCAGGTCGGCCACGGTCTCGGCGATGAAGGCGTCAATCGTCCAGTCCTGGGACAGGCGGCAGGTTCCCACCAGGAAATTCGTCAGCGTGGCGGCGTCGCAGGCGGCGGTGGCGAGATCGAGCACGGGCAGGCCAAGCCGGGCGGTTTCGGTCGGCACCTCGCGCCCGAAGGTGCGCTCGCCGCAGGCCGCGCCGCGCTGGTAGATCAGGGCCTTCGGCCGCAGCGCCTGAAACCGCTCCACCTTCGCCGAATAGGGCAGCACCTCGCAGTAGATGTTCAACTGCCGCACGGCCTTCGCCGCCAACTGTGCGTTGATCGCCCCGAAATCCAGTACCACGACGCAATCGTGTTTCTTCGCCATGCCGCCGCCTCGGTTTCTGTGGTTGGGCCTTCGCCCCCAGGAGCGAAAGCGGAAAAATAAACGGGAGGATAGCGTAACAAAAATGTATCTTGTTTCAAGCGGCGGCATGCAACATCCTGCGGGTACGAAGGATGGCTGGTTCCTGCAAAATTGTCATATCTCGATGCGTGCGGGAGGGTTGCGCATGGCCGGGCGGCGGGCTAGGATAGTTGGGGCGGCCGGTTTTTGTTCCCCGCCGCAGGTTCCCGCCTGCCGGTTCGCGCCGTCCCGGCATGCGGGAATGCGCTTGACGACGCGCCGCAGCGGGCCATCTTACCTCCGTTGGCGGGGGGCAATCAGGAGTTTCCATGAGACGAAGCGAGCGCAGCATGGCGAGCCGGGCCGAGATCGACGCGGCGATCCGCGCCTGTCCGGTCTGCCGCCTGGGTCTCCACGACGGGACCGAACCCTACATCGTGCCCATGAGCTTCGGCTACGACGGGGACTGCTTCTATTTCCACAGTGCCCGCGAGGGGCGCAAGCTGGAGATTCTGCGCCGTCAGCCCCGTGTCGCCCTCGAACTGGACGAACTGGTCCGCGTGGTGACGGCGGAGACCGCCTGCGGCTGGAGCATGCGCTACCGCAGCGTGACCGGCGCGGGGACGGTCGAGTTCATCGAGGAGCCCGCCGCCAAGCGGGCCGCGCTCGCCGTGCTGATGGGGCAGTACGGCGACCGGAATCCCGAGTTTTCGGACGCCGCCGTCGAGCGGGTCTGCGTGTTCCGAGTCCGC
>CALKWH010000371.1 GCA_938004375.1 uncultured Pseudomonadota bacterium | reverse complement strand
CGGCATACGAGATCTCATTCGGTGACTGGAGTTCAGACGTGTGCTCTTCCGATCTTGTCGCCGTCATTGTCGTCATCGAGGTCGTTGTCGCAGATTTCAACCAGGGCCTGGCAGGACGTCAGGTCGAGACTGCAACCGGAGGTGCAGGTCAGCGTGCCGTCCGGGTACCCCAGAATCTGGCAGGTCATCCCGTTCAAGTTGGTGCCGTCGCAGGCCTCGGAGCCCTGTATCTGGCCATCCCCGCAGACGCTCTGCCCGATGCAACTCGTCGTGTCGAAAGTGCAGTCGGCCTTGCAGGTCAGCACCCCGGACACGAGCCCCACCGACATGCAGGTCTGTCCCAGGAGGTTGGCACCGTCACACTGCTCGGCTCCGTAGACGAGCCCGTCCCCGCACTCCGTCTCCGGATGACAGAGGTTCGTGTCGAAGCGGCAGTCCGAGCCGCACTGCAGCACGCCCCCGGCGAAGCCTTCCAGGCCGGCGCAGGTCGCGCCGTTCAGGTTGCCGCCGTCGCACTGTTCCGGTGCGTCGAGGACCCCGTCTCCACATTTCTCGCCGCCCGTGCAGGCGGAGACCTCGAAGCGGCAGTTGTCGGCGCAGGCCAGCGTTCCGCCCGGATATCCCAGAGCCTCGCAGGTCGCTTGGCCCAAGGACGTCCCATCGCAGGATTCGTAGTCCTCCTGCCATACGCCGTCCCCGCAACTGCCGTTGGTCGTGCAGGCCTGTTCGTCCAGCATGCACGCCGTCGTGCATCCGTTGAGGCCGCCATAATAGCCTTTGGCCCGGCAGAAGTTGGTGGTCAGGAGCGCGTTCTCCTGGTCGCACTGCTCCCCGAACGTCAACTGGATCACGCTGTCCCCGCATCTGCCGTAGCAGGCCGCGAGGTCGATCGTGCAGTCATCCTTGCAGGTCAGAACATCCAACTGCTCGTAGAAGCCCAGATCCTGGCATGCGGTGACGGTCATTTCATTCTTGTCACACTCCTCCCCCGGGTCCAGGAACCCGTCCCCGCACGAGTCCACGTTCTTGGTGCCGGAATCGCACGCGGAAAGGACAACCCAGGGAAAAAAGGCGAATACGAATATGACCAACCGGTGATTCTTCATGGTGTGCTCCTAACAATTGCTCAGGGCAACAGTACAAATGGTGGACGGCTTCAGGGCCGAATCACCCGAAGACCGACGCCGACGTACCGATCGTTCGGGCCTAATTCAAAATTCTCCCGGAAGGCCACGGTGCAGTATTCATCAGGGAAGCCCCAGTAGCCCCCGCGTAACACGCGGTTGACGCCGGAAACCGGCCCTCGATAATCCGTCACCGTCCCCATCGGGTACGTCCCATACCGGTCCCACGTCCACTCTACAATGTTCCCCGAGAGATCGTAGATTCCCAGTTCATTCGGCAGTTTCGTCCCTGCCGGGTGTGAGTTGTATCCACTATTTGACTCGTACCAGGCATAATCCCCGAGGTTGTTACTTCCCGTGCTCCCGGCGAACGCCTTCGCGTACCCGGTCGTGTTCACTGCGCCCGGGTTCGCCGTGTCCGCGCCCATCGCGGCCCACATCCACTCCATCTCGGTGGGCAGTCGATACCCGTTCGCCGCCCAGTTTGCCGTGACCGCGTTCCAGGTGGCGTTGTCGCTCGTCGGAATCTGCGCGTAGGTTAGCGTCGTGAAATTCACGCCACTCACTGAGTACACCGGCGTCCGCCCTTCCGAGAGACTTAATTTATTGCAGAAGGCGATAGCGTCATACCAACTCACGTTCTGCACCGGATCGTTCATGCCACTTGAATAACTCGTGTCGGTCGGATCCGCCCAGCCCGTCACCGCTACCCACTGAGCGCGGGTGATCTCATATTTACTCATGCGAAACGCGGACACCGTGCTCCGGTTTGTCATCGTCGCGTCCCGTTGGAAAGTCCCCGAGGGCACGAAAATATACGTGATGGCGATCTGACAGTTTCCAGCAGAGAAACAATCCGGGTCCTGACAGTCCGTCAAACTGTCTCCGTCATCGTCGAGGCCATTGGTGCAGTTTTCAGATTCCACACAGTCCCCTTCATCCTCGCAGTAACTGCAATCACATTCGCCGTCACAGACCCACGACATCGGAATGGTCGAGTCGTTTATGCAGGTGAACGTGCTCGCCTGGCAGGTGCTGTGATTTTCGCAATCCGAATCATCGCAGTCCGTCCTGCCGTCTCCGTCATCGTCGATGTCATTGGTGCAATTCTCGAATTCCTCGCAGTCCTCTTCATCCTCGCAGTAACTGCAGTCGCAATCACCGTCACAGACCAACGCCATTGGAATGGTCAAGTCGTTGTAGCAGGTGAACGTGTTGACCTGGCAGGTGCTGTAATTTTCGCAATCCGAATCATCGCAGTCCGTCGCACCGTCTCCGTCGTCGTCGATGCCGTTCATGCAGACTTCTTTTTTCGTACAGTTGGGATCGCCGATCTGACATCCGCAATCGCGATGACAGGAATCCTCGTCCTCCCCCCGCTCGCAAATGCCGTTTCCACAGAAGAAATCCTGTTCACATTCGCAGGCACCCCAACCGACTTCTCCGCAGCGCCGCGTTCCCGCCTCGAGTCCCAGACACAAGCACTGGACGGTTTCCCCGGGTGTGCAGGCACCGGGGTTCACGCAAGCGCCGTCCACACAGACAAGGTTCCCTTCGCAATATCCGGACTGGTCACAAGTCTGCTTTTCCGTATCGTCGCACCCCGCGCAACTGAAAACCAAAGTAAAAACCATGATGATTATCAAAAATGAATGGGATTGGAGATTTTTCATGAAGCGGCCTCACCACTTTCCAGAATATTAAAATTGATACTTCACCTGGAACAAGAAACGGAAGGAATAGTAATATTTATCACTCTCCTGCGAACTGTTATATTCATCTCCGTAGCCGAAAAACACTTGAAGCTCTGGACCGAACGACCATTGGTCCATCTTATAGTTCGCGCCAGCCGTGACCATGCCCAACGGCAAGAAATATCGATAGCACTGGGGAGATACTGCACCGTCCGCAGGGATACAGTCGTCTTTCTCGTAGGCGAATTGGCCGATGCCGGCGCCGATCCCCGCATGATAATTGAGCTTCGGCGCGCGTGTCTCGATCCCATATTTCGCATAGATTCCGCCACCGTTTCCGACCCCCATCCCCCCCAGGACCATCACCTGCAAACTATGCGAAAAGTCCCGATCCCACTGAAGCCCGAGCCCGGCATCCAGGGTGGCCGTGAGGAAATCCGGCCGGCCCATGACGCCGAACCCGCTCGTCAGAAACATTTGAGGTCCCTTTCGCTCGTCCGATGCCCCAAAGCTGTTTTCAGGAATATTTTTATATCCAGATATTTCCTTTCGTGTAGTGAAGACGTCCTCGGTCTTCTCTCCAATCACCTCGGTCCTCTCGTGAGGCAGAAAGCGCCGCCCCGCCTCATGGGCAAAGGCTTTTGCAGTTTTTGCAGCAATCCGCTGTGAAACGACGACGGAATGGGTTTCAGCGTCCAGCACGCTCAACAACACCACCCAATCGGCTTCGTCGGCTTTCAATACGTGACCAGTAATATAATAATCAACATTGGGTCTTGCTTCTGCCATTTTTTGAAGATACATTTTTTTCTGTTCTTCATAGCGACGCTCTTCCTTTCGTTGATTTTCTTCCCTGCGCGCAATCTCCTCTCGAATCCTTCTTCTTTCCTTGCTGCTCAATTTTTCCAGTTCCTGTTCACTCGGCAACGGAGTCTCCTCCTCCGACAAACGTTTGGGTTCCGCGGGGAGGGGGATCCTGCTCAGTTCCGGCAACTTGGAAAACTGAATGATTTTGAGGCAATCCGGGCTGGAATTGCACATCCCGGGGCCAGCTTTGAGCGCGTGGTTGATCGAGTCTCGTTCTGACACGAAATAATGCGCGAGCTCGGTGGCGGCGCTGAGTCCGGCATTTTTTCCCAGGACGTCATCCGTGAAGGGTACCAGCCCGATCAATCCTCGCGCGGGAACCACCACGGGAGCGACCTTGACCGTGCGATACACGGGAACCTTCTTCTCTCCGATCTTGACTTTTTTGATGGCATAAATCGGTTCGCGACGATGCTTCAATCGATTTTGACCGACCTGCCCATGTGCCATGGATGGCATGAAGAAAAACGAACCAATGGTGAAAACACTGGCAAAATAATTCCTGAGTTTCATCATCTCCACCTTTCAGATACACACGCAATTATCGAACGGTGATTTCCATGAGTCCCAACGAGCCCAGCGTTGAGGACGTATCACGCAATTCCACCGAACTCAGGAGTTGACAGATATTGGAGAATTCAGCCTGAACCCGGATGCCACTGAAGAAAACGCTGAGCGGATCATCGAAGTCCTGGGTGCCGGGGACATAGCCGGCCGTGAGAACCAGGCCGTCCGCACTGAGCGTCAAATCAAAGGGCGTCTGGTTATCCGGTGTCGTCACCTGACCGTCTCCATCGAAGTCGGGTGCCGTGAAGAACACGTCTATGTCTCGGACATCGCCGCAAAGTTTGACCGGGTAACTGAAAAGCACGACCAACTCATCTTCCAGGGAGCCGTCTTCCGTGTTTGTCCACCTGGCGATCGGCAGACCGGACGTATGATTCAGGAACAACGCCTGCTGGGAATAATCACTCCCGATGTTGATCGTCAGATCGTCGCCTGCTTGGTGCAGCGGCATCCCGTTCTGATCGAGGGCATTGACCGCCCGGATGGTATAGCGAGCGCCCAACGCCAGATCATCGCCGGAGAACACCGCCCGCCCGTTCTCGTCCGTGAGCGCGGTGACTTCTCCGTAGCGAATGTTGTCCACCGAACGCAAGATGTAAGAGTCGTTGAACTCGTCATCCACGACGCCATTGACCGATCGACTGTCCGGACTCATGACGACCATCGTTCCGGGCGAGACCGGCGTTCCGAGATCGTCGTAGACGAAGACTTCCACATTTCCGGAGAGCGTACCCTCCGGATACAACACGATGTTTCCGATCAAATATTTTTGATCGGTGGGGATGTTGATGTAGCCCTCCAACATGATGAAACCATCTGCGGAAGCCACTACCGGAAGTGTCACGCCTTGGGGAATTCCGTAGATGGCGTAATCACCGCTCCGCTCGCCCCTGGCCTGCTGAGCACGCAGCGCGTCGATTCCAACCACGACCCAAACAGAAACCGCGCTTGCCGGCAATCTTTCTCCGGTGACACCATTAACGACGACCCCTTGCAGGACGCCGTCGCCAGGTTCCGCAGTGGGATCTGCAGGAATGCACCCACTAATAAGCATGGACAACACGGTTATTGAAAAAATCGCGTTCTTGAAATATCGAGTCATTTTGTTCTTCTCTCCTGTCGTGAAACGTAAGGTCCTGGCTTTTATATCACTCAGAACATCAAAATGGCTTATTACAATTCAGAACAATCTTCTCGCCCGGCACTGCACTCGTTGATGCAACGTTGTTGGCTAAGTTCCATATTTTGGACCTCGTTGCACGTAAATGTTTTTGTCATAAATTTTTTTGCTTCAAGGCAGGTGGCGCTTTTATACGGTATTGTTATTGTATTTGTCTGATTGATATCAACACAAGTAAAGGTATAGTCGAAATATCTTACATCACCTGAGTTTCCGCCTCCAAAATACCCTGTGGGACTGACTCCCAGTTCTTCGTCTGCATAAAATATTTCCGATCCTGCGGACAGTTCAAGAGCATAACCGATGGAACTACAACTTTTCCCATCATGATAATGCACCCTCTTCGCTGAAATAGAGTATAATTCATATGTAAAATTCTTCACATTACAATCCACAGGGGCAATATCCTGATGGCAACTGTAATAACCGGAATTATTTTCAATTTCACAGGCGCCACTAGAGCATGAAGTTATGACACCGGACAATGTCAGAAGTATAAAAATGAAAATGAATATTTTCATGCTTTTTCCATTTGTTTTCATAAATATCTTTACATCCTTTCAAAACTTTTTGCATAAATGTCTTTATATTATCTCTATAGTTTATCAATTCAGTTAAGGTGTTCTATTTTTCATCATATCCACACGAGATCTCCTTGTTTTGATTTTTATCAGCAAAATCCAGATATTCCTATCCCCCGAACGGGTGAATTTTGTAACACCTACGTATTGAATCCGGTCGGTCAACGTGATAAAAGCAATGGGCGCGGCGGGGTTGGGAAGCCCACGGAGCTGCGCGTCCCTTCTTGTAGAAAGACTGAAGCATGAAACCCAAAGACGTGAACGAACGCCTCGACCGGATCGCAGCCACCGTGGAAAGACACCCCATGCAGGCGCGCGTGGAGTTGTTGCGGCTGGTCGGGGAGCTGGCTGACGCCCAGATGGGGCTGGTCTACGCCATCGTCATGCTCGACGGGGTGGGCTACAGCGTGGACATGGACGGCTTCGGCGCCCCGGATTACGTGGCGGCCGTGCACGGGCACAGCGGCACCAGCATCGAGGAACTGATGGACAAGACGGACGGCACGCCCGGCGACGTCCTGCTCGACAACCCCTACTTCGAGCCGGGCTTCACCTTCGGCGAGACTGCGTGGGTGAAGGACCTGAACGTGTACCGCATCTTCTTCGAGCCCTGGCGTATCCGGTCGCTTTTGGGCAGCTACTTCTTCATCGACGGCAAGTGCGTCGGGTGGGGCGGCGTCTATCGCGCAATGGATCAACCGTCGTTCTCGCGCCGGGACCTCGAGCGCGTGAAGGCCCACGAGGCGCGGCTCACGGAGTCGTTCACCGCGACCTTCGCGTTCGGGCGCTGGCGCATCCCCGCCGGTGGCGCGGTGGGCGTGCTCGACCACGAGGGCCGCGTGGTGCAGGCCTCGGCCGATGCCCCCACGTGGTTCCGCGAGGACCACGTCTGCGCGGATCTGCGCGAGGCCGCCCGGGACTTCGCCCGGTCTTGCGAGCCCCGCCGCGAGCTCTTCGTGCGCCGTCATGCGGTCACGCTCACGCGGCTGGTGGGAAAAGACGGCGAGAGCATCCACGCCCGGGTGGTGCCCACCGGCGCCCAGCCCATCCCGCGAATTGTCTCGCTCACCGACCGCCAGCGTGCCGTGGCCCTCGCCCTCGTCGAGGGCGCCACCATCGCCGAGGCCGCCCGGGCCCTGGCCATGAGCCCGGAGACCGTGCGCTCGCACCTCAAGGCCATCTACGCGCAGTTCGGCGTGTCCACCCGCGTCGAACTGATGAAGGCGCTGCGGAACGATGGCGCCCCGGCGCGCCGCCAGGAGAGACCATGAAACCCAAGGACGTGAACGAACGCCTCGACCGGATCGCAGCCAACGTGGAAAAGCACCCCATGCAGGCGCGCCTGGAGCTGGTGCGGCTGATCGGGGAGCTGGCCGACGCGCAGATGGGGCTCAGTTACGGCATATTGGTACACCAGGGGAAGACGTACACGGTGGAGATGGACGGCTTCGGCCCGAAGGTCCTGGTCGACTATTTTCACAGTTTCACGTTCAATTGCATGGAGGATCTGTCGGCCCCCTTGGACGGCGACACCGGAGACTGCGTGCTGGACAACCCCTACTTCGACACCGGGGGCTTCAGCATCGGCGAGGCCGAGTGGGCCAGATCAGTCCGATTCTACTCGTTTTTTCTGGAGCCCATGCGCATCCGCTCCATCATCGGCAGCTACTTCTTCCTCGACGGCCAATGCGTCGGATGGGGCGGCGTGTACCGGTCGCTGGATCAACCGTCGTTCTCGCGCCGGGATCTCGACCACGTGAAGGCCCACGAGGCGCGGCTCACGGAGTTGTTCACGGCGGCGCTGACGTTCGGCCCCTGGCGCATCCCCGCCGGCGGCGCCGTGGGCGTGCTCGACCACGAGGGCCGCGTGGTGCAGGCCTCGGCCGACGCCCCCGCGTGGTTCCGCGAGGACCACGTCTGCGCGGATCTGCGCGCGGCAGCCCGGGACTTCGCGAAGGGCACCGAGGCGTCCCGCGAGACGTTCGTGCGCCGTCACGCGGTCACGCTCACCCGGCTGGTGGGAAAAGACGGCGAGAGCATCCACGCTCGGGTGGTGCCCACCGCGGCGCAGTCGATCCCGGCGCTGGCCCGTCTCTCCGAACGCCAGCGCGCCGTGGCCTTGGCGCTCGTAGAGGGCGCCACCATCGCCGAGGCCGCCTCCACCCTGGCCATGAGCCCGGAGACCGTGCGCTCACACCTCAAGGCCATCTACGCGCAGTTCGGCGTATCCACCCGCGTCGAGTTGATGAAGGCCCTGCGGTCGTAATCCTTCGCCCCCTGACCCCACCCCCGATCGTCAAAATCATTTTTATCAAATTCGCCTCTTGAATCCGTCCAACGGAAGGACTACGCTGATGAAGTTCCGAAAAACATCGTCCGTTCGAAAAATTCTATCCTGAACGGTCGGTTGCGCACCAGGGACCGCGCGCTGCATGACGGACCTCGAGGGAACCACCATCGGCAATTACCTGATCCAGAAGCGCCTGGGCACCGGCGCCATGGGAACGGTGTACCTCGCGGTCCACAACGCCATCGGCAAACGCCTGGCGATCAAGATCCTCGCGGGGCACCTCACCGACGACCGCGGCATGGTCGAGCGCTTCATGCTCGAGGCCCGCGCCATCGGCCAGCTCGAGCACCCGAACATCATCGAGATGTTCGACTACGGGACCCTCGAGGACGGGCGCCTGTACTACACCATGGAGTACCTCCAGGGCGAGACGCTCTCGCAGCGCATCAAGCGGGGCCAGGTCACCCTGGGCGAGATCCGCGACGTCCTCGCGCAGGTGTGCGACGCCCTCGAGGTGGTGCACCGCAACGGCATCATCCACCGGGATCTCAAGCCCAGCAACCTGTTCCTCGCGCACCGCGGCGCGCGCATGGTCGTCAAGATCCTCGATTTCGGCATCGCCAAGATCCCGAACACGGGGGAAGACGGGGAGCAACTGACCTCGACGGGGGCGGTGCTGGGAACGCCCGTCTACATGAGCCCGGAGCAGGCCCTGGCGCAGAACTACCAGGTCACCCACCTCTCCGACCTCTACAGCCTGGGCGTCATCCTCTACAAGTGCCTGTGCGGCAACTATCCCATCGTGGGATCGCTCATCCCCGAGGTCGTCGCCTATCACCTGCTGCAGGAGGCGATCCCCATCCGCCAGTTCAACCCGAACATCCCGGAGGCCATCTGCGAGGTGGTCATGCGCTGCCTGCGCAAGAAGCCGCTGGAGCGCTACGGTTCGGCCTCGGACCTGTGCGTGGCCTTCCTCGAGGCCTCCCGCGGACTGCCCGACGAGACCGTCTTCGTGACCCAGGACATGATCGATCCCGACCTGCTGATGAGCACCCATCCCCGCGGCCCCGCCCATCATGGCGCCGGCAACGTGACCGTGGACTGCAACCCCGCCGAGTACACCACCGAACACCCCGAGACCGGCGTGACCGACGTCGAGGCCGAGAACACCGCGCACCAGATCCGCCGCAAGCGGCAGAGCACCTTCACGGTCCCCTTCTTCGGGCGCAAGCGCGAGCTCACCTTCATCCAGGTGTTCCTCGATCGCGACGCGGTGTGCCTGGAGATCACCGGCGAGCCCGGCGTGGGCAAGAGCGCGCTGGTGAACCAGGCCCTCGCCGGCGTGGCCACCACCGAGACGCGGATCCTGCGCGTGTTCCCCGAGGGGGAAGGGTTCCGCCGCTCCTGGCAGCCGGTGGCCGATCTCTTCGCGCGGCTCGCCGGCCTGCCCGCCGAGCCAGACCGGCGCGACGTCGAGGAGGCCTGCCGCCGTCTCGAGGCCGACCCCGCCGAGCTGGCCGCGGCGCGGCACCTGTTCTGTTTCGAACCGGCGCCGCCCCACCTGGAGCACCGCGTACGACGCCGCGAGCTCATCGCCTCGGTGGCCCGGCTGCTCTACGCCGCCACCCGGGCGCGCCGCACGCTGCTGGTGTTCGAGGACCTCGAGGACCTCGACTGGGCCTCGAGACGCGTAATCGAACACCTGGTGGGGCTGGTACAGGACGATCGGCTGCACCTGATCGTGACCGGCCGGACGCCGCTGGTGGATCCCGATCCCGTCTATTCCAAGGCGGTGCTGCACCTGCGCCTGGACCGCCTCGACGGCCGCTGCGCGCAGCAGTTCGCCCGGGACGTGCTGCTCCACAACGGCGTGGATCGCCCGTTCCCCGACGAGGACCTGCTGATCAACGCCACCGGCCTGCCGCTGCACCTGATCGAAGGGCTGCGCCTGATCTGGGAGGGCGTCAACGAGCCGGGGAGCACGCTGACCGAGCTCGCCTACCGACGCGTGGGCACCCTGCGACCGGCCCACCGACGGGTGCTGCAGTGGGTGGCCGTCACCGGCGGCCGCATGCCGGGCCAGTTCGCCCGCGAGTCCGGCTTCCTCGAACGCAGCTCCATCGACGCCATCCCCGAGTGCGTCGCCGGCGGCTTCCTGCACGTCCACGAGGACGAGCTCTTCCTCACGTACCCGCTGCTGACCCGGGTCGTGCTCTCCGAGATCGCGGCGCCCCTTCGCGCCCAGATGTACCGGGTCCTGTTCGAGCACCTGCGCGACACCTCGCCGGATCCGCGCATCCTCGCCCACTGCGCGCTCCAGGCCGACCAGCCCGACGACGCCATCCCCTACCTCGAGGCTGCCGGCGAGCTGGCCGAGTCGCTCTTCGACGACCACGCGGCCCAGCACTTCCTGAAAAAGGCCCACGACCTCTCCGCGCAGACCACCCTGAAGGGCTCGCGACGGATCCCCGACCACCTGCGGATCTGCAACCGCTACGGGGACATGCTGCGGTACATCGGCGCCCCGGTGGAAGGGGAGCGGGTGCTGCGCGAGTCCCTCGTCCACTGCCGCGAGGAGGACGAGGCGACCCCGCCGCTTCTGGCCTCCCTCGCCCGCTGCCTCCTCGAGACGGCCCCGGAGTACGCCGAGGGCCAGGCCCAGCAGGCCATCCTGCTCGCCAACCGCTTCACCGACCCGCGCCTGCTGTTCCGCGTCTTCCTCGACTACGGCCAGATCGCGCTCGCCACCGGCCAGTACGAGCGCGGCATCGCCCAGGTGCGCCACGCGCTGTGGCGCCTGGAGGACGACCGCAACGCGCCGGACAACCTCTGGCGCCTGCGCCTCTGCCTGGCCCGCTGCGAGTTCCTCAGCTCCAAGTCCGAGCTGGCGCTGGAGACCTGCCGCGAGGCCCTCGCCCGCCTCGAGCGGTCGGGAGACCGCCTGGGTCAGGCCCGTTTCCACGAGGAGTCCGCCCGCATCCAGCGCTCGATGAACGACACCCGGGCGACCCTCTCCCACCTCGAACGCGCGGTCGAGTGCCACGGAGCCACCGGCGACCGCCACGGCCTGATCGACGACCTGCTCCTGCTCGCCGAGCTCGACGCCGACAGCCGACGGCGGCGCGCCGAGGAGGCCCTCGCCCTCGCCATGCGTATCGGCTACGGCGCCGGACTCTCCCGTGCCCGTCGCCTTCTGGACAAGGCGTAGGTAGCAGGGCAGTCGAGTTCTGAATCACAGTCTACTTTGCGTAGCATCCACCGTCACCGTCACCGTTTGGACCGATCCCGATTTCGATTTCGATTTCGATTTGGACTGGAAAGGAACCTCAGTTTTCCAAAGTTCCTGGATTTCTCAAGGTCGAAATCGAAATCGAAATCGAGAATCCGTTCTGGTGGATCAGACTTCGATCCCCTTGTCCATCCCTATCAGAACTCGATCACCCTGGCGTACGTCGCCTGCCCTCTTGACATCCCCCCCCGGGTGGCGGACACCATCAGGTTCCCGGCGTCCTTTCCCCGCCCCGGAGCAGGAGTCCCCGATGAAGTTCCCCGGCAAGCGCAAGAACAAACACTATTTCCCCGTCGCGGAGCGCGATCGGCTCGCCTTCGCCCCGGAGCCCGGCGAGACCCACGCCCTCACCGTGGTGGGCATCGACCAGCTCCTAGTGGACATCGAGGCCCAGGTGGACGACGCCGAGCTCTCCGCCCTGGGCCTGGCCAAGGGCCAGTCCATGCTCCTGGACGACGCCACCGGAGACGCCCTCTACGCGCGGCTCAAAGCCGAGGGCCGCGTCACCGGCGAGTTCTCGGGCGGCTCCATCGGCAACACCCTCCACAACTACTCCATGCTCGCCGACGATCGCTCCTGCCTTTTGGGCACCATCACCGGACACATCACGGTGGGCGACTACGCCTTCCACTACATCCGCAGCACCAGCGCCCGCGTGGACCTGAACCACCTGCACCCCTCTGCCGGGCCCATGGGCCGCGCCTTCTGCTTCGTCACCCCGGACGGCGAGCGCTCCTTCGGCATCTCCCGGGGCATCATGGACGAGTACCCCGCCGACGCCGTCCCCATGACGCTGATCCAGGACGCCGCCGCCCTGGTCCTCACCGCCTACCTGCTGCGCAACGAGCGGGCCCCCATCTTCGAGGCCACGCTCAAGGCCATGCGCATCGCCCACGCGGCCGGCGTCCCCGTGGTGCTGAGCCTGGGCACCGAGGCCCTGGTGCGCGAGAAGCGCGACTTCTTCCGCGAGGTCATCCGCGATTACGTCACCGTGCTGGCCGGCAACTTCGAGGAGGCCTGCACGCTCACCGGGCAGTCCGACCCGCTGCTCGCGGCCCAGGACGCGCTCGACCTGGCGGACCTGGTGCTGCTCACCCACGGCCAGCAGGGCCTCTACATCGGCGCCCACGTGGACCGCACGCTGGCCCGCGAGACCAAGGACATGATCTTCTCCAAGGCCATCGCCGAGTACAACCTGTACGAGTACAGCCGCGCCATGCTCCGTTCCGAGTGCGCCGATCCCCTGAAGATCTATTCGCACATCAACCCCTACCTGGGCGGTCCCTCGGTCATCCGCAACACCAACGGCGCGGGCGACGCCGCGCTGGCAGCCCTGCTCCACGACATGACCGCCAACCTCTACCACCGGAGCGTGTCCCCCACCTCCCCCAAGCACCAGGCCAACTTCCTCACCTACTCCTCGATCCACCAGATCTGCAAGTACGCCAACCGCGTCTCCTTCGAGGTCCTGCGCCGGAACTCCCCCCGCCTGATGCAGGCGCTGCCCGAGCGCGAGGACAACCTCGAGGAGGCGTACTGGGACAAGTGACGTCGGCGCGCGGTCGCTCGATGCCATAGTATTTCCACCGTTGACATTGGATCTCAGCCGTACTATAGGGCCGTCATCCCGTTTCGTCCCAACGCCACGGGCAACCCGACATCACGGTCTCGCGCAAGCCCATCAATGGGTCGCGCGAACCGAAAACAATCTGGCAGAGCACCGCGCCTGCCAAGCATCCACCAAGGAAATCCGCCCCATGAAGACCCTGTCCGTTTACGATGCCATCCTCTATCGCATGATCGGCGCCCGCCACCCCTCCGACAAGATCCAGCTCGAGGCCACGGCGGCCCATGCCCGCTGGAGCGAGATCATCGATCTCATGACCGACTTCGGCCTGGGGCCCGACGAGCTCGCCGAGTTCTTCACCCTGATCGAAAAGCACCGCGCCGCTCTGGCCAAACGCTCCAACAAGATCGTGGCCAAGGGAATGTCCATCGAGGACCGCAACAACACCATCAACGAGGGTTGGGCGTGGACCGCCAAGACCATCATTACGCTGAGCAGACTGTCTCGCTCCGACGCCGAGACCGCCCGCCGCATCAACGAGGCACGCCCGATCGAGGACACCGACCTCCCGTCCTCCATCGAGGATCTAGCCGCGCTGATGACAGCGAAAGCCGCGCTGATTTCGCCGAAGATCCCGGTGCGAAAGCGCCTCGATGAGGCCGCCGACCTGGTCTCCCGCCTCCACACCGTGTTCACCGACGCCGAGCTCGCCAAGGGCAAGCCCCTGGAGGACACCGCCGAGCTCGACGAACTCGACGGGCGACTCTATGTGATCATCCGCGATTTCAACGAGGCCGGTCGCGCCGCCATCCGCGCGGGCCTGCTCCCCGACGTTGCCCCCTACTTCCGCTTCAACTACATCGGCTCCGGCTACTTCCGCAAGAAGGCCGCCGGCGACGCTCCGGCCGCTGACGGTCCGACGCCCGAGCCCACTCACGAAGCGTAGGCACACCCCCGTAACGTTTTTTCGACCACTCCATCGCCCCAAGACAGCACTCCATCTCGAAAACCGGACACTCCCTGGACTGTCTGTAAAAACTCCACCTGGGTTCCCGGGAACTCCATCGCGTTTTCCCAGCACTCCAGCCCCGTCGGACTGAACTCCATCGGGTTTTTCATGAACTCCACGGTTTTTCTTCACAACTCCATTCAGTTTTTTTGAAACTCCATCTGGTCTTCGCAAAACTCCACGGCGTCCATGGCCGACTCCATCTTCTCGGCGGCCCACTCCATCAATTCTGCGCAGAACTCCTTTCATGCCGCCGTTCACTCCATAAGAAAATTTCTCTTGTTCGGCACAGGTTTCAGGCTAAAATATGGACATTCTCTTGGAGGCACGTATGATGATTAAATCTAGTATGTCCCCCCCCCCGTACTCGACTGATCCCGTTCTTGACCTCGTTCGTCTTGCTCTGCATATTTCCAACGGCTGCTGGAAAGGCCCAAGTGCCAACTCATGAATGGACATACGGCCCCCTGATGGAGCAAGGCTGCATATCGTCCGATCCCGCCTTTCCCATTGAATTCCGGGGACATCCTTCGGACGATCCAGGGGATGATCCGCGCTTCGTTTGGAAATTGCCGGTTTCTCCCTTCGAGACTCAACGGGGATACCTGGATCGGGATGGAGACGGTCTGCTCGATTGGGCCGAAGCTGAGCTGGCCTGGGTGTTCCGCCCCTTTTTAATCTTGGATCATGCAGAGGAATGGGCTGGCAATGCGCACATGTCGAATCTCAATGGATTGGTGGTGCTCTATCAAACGCATCCCATGGAGATTGTGGACCCGGATACCAGAAGTATTCTGGTAAAATTAATATTTACATTTAGAGACGACAGGTGTCACGCCGGGGACACCGAAGCGATCACTTTCATCCTGGAAAGCCCAATGGATACCCACGGGTCATTTCGAAAATGGGCAATATCTAAAATATCGTATCGGAGTGGAGGAGACCAAAATCGAGAGAAATGTCTGATACCCTCGAGTGAATGTGCGGATTTGAGGCATTATTTGGAGATGGATGGATATTACGAGGACGGCACCAGTTGTCAACAATTTTTGACTGAAAACGCCATATGTCTCCCGCCTATTTATATTAGCAAGGGGAAGCATGGGCTATATGAGTCGAAAGATTATTGTGAAGATCAGTGGCACGGCTGTGGCGGGCAAGAAGAATGTGATGAAGGATGGCGCGGTCCTGCCTGTTTTGGTCTTCCGGCGTCCCTGGACATTCGGTTGGTAGGCGGAAACGCCAATGCCCTGATCCCGCCAGGCTTCATGCACCCATCGGACTATTACGAAGAAAAAATGGTAAATCATCCTGATTGGGTTGAGAAAAATAGTTTGTATTTGGGCAATATCGGTGAGTTCCAGCAAAAACCCGACGAACAAATGATAGATTTGAGGCTCAATTGTTATCTGGCTGGTCAATTTGAAACAAGTGATTCGACCATGCTAATTCAATACTCTTTCGATTGTCCGCTTGCCGTTTGCATTGGTAGCGAGAATTATCTCGATGTCATGTCCCAATTATATCGCGCCCGGTATGCTGGGACTGTTCCATTTGATGAGTTGGGTGTGGCAACTCATGATTGCATCATTAATGAATTGGAATATTTATATAATATTGAAATTGAAGAACCATCTTACATAGATGTAACCTTAGCTAATTGTAACGTTAATACATCAGCCACTACCGTCCATCCTGAATATCTATTTTATCCAACTCCATCTATTGAATCAGGAAACTGTGATGAAGGGGCGAGGTTTCAATTCGGATCGTTGGACCCGTCACTGGATGACATGGTTTTCAATGATCGGCTGATGGGCGATTTCTCATCCCGAGGCGTCATCGGCCTTCACGGCCATTTCCAGTATGAGGCCGTCTATGATTTAGACCATCGTCATTTCTGTGGTGGAAACCGGAATCATTACGAAAACGGGTGTGACACAATAATCTCGGAGCCTGGGTCGTTGATTCGAGACAAAATTTCTCTGCTTCCCGTTCGATGGCGTGTCCCGGCCCGGGGAGAAACGCTATTCCCAGACGATGACCAAGATGGCGCACCAAATATCGTCGATTGCGAACCGGCCAATCCATATCTGCAGTGGGATCTCGATCAGGACGGACGATGCGATCTTCCAGTCTCAGTGGGAGATGAGGCCCGCTGCACTTCCTTCTGTGAACGACTTTATGCGGATCCGAGCAACCCATTCTTGAATCCGCTCTATGTTCAATGCATTGATCTGTGCCAAACCCGGGACAACTGTTCCCCGTTGGTAAGTAGTTCCGGCATTCCCTACAGTGAGTTGAGCGAATCGGGCCAATGTCGGAGACTGACCCTGCAATATGACTCGGCGTTGTTGTACCGGTGCGGGATTTGGTTTGGGAACGAATACCAGGAGGATGTCAACCAAAACGGTGTGGGTGACCGCTGTGAGCGGAGCATCACGGAGTTGCGCGCCGATGTCCGATCCGCAACCTACGGCATGAACCAGGGGTATTTCTCCTGGTGTCCGGATCCGACGGCCACCGTGTCGGCGGTTCTTACGAACGATCGAGATGCTGCTCAGCCAACGCCCGAGATGTTGTCGGTGGGGCTGTGCGTGTGCCCGGAAACACCCGGGGTTCTCCCCACGGAGGCGGACTGTCGGAACACACTAACTACACCAATTACAATCTATTGTCCGTCCAATCCGGTTGTTGACAAGATAGGCAATACAGACCACTCTGCAAAGGACTTCGCCTGGGATTCGAGAAGCAATTCTTTCAAATATTATTATCATCCTATAGCCGCCGCTTCCTCCCGGGATCTGGGCGCGCTTTCAGGCAATCAAATGCTGGGTCAAAACATCACAGTCGCCGAAGTCCCGGACCAGAGACGCTATGCCCGATGGCGAGATGCGGTGTTTGCGGGCGTCCGGGCCTTTATGACCTTCAGGACGGACCAATTCCGGCCCTTCCCCGGGTTCCAATTGTGGGACATGCTCTCCACCTTCCCGGATGAAGACACGCCGTCCGGAATTCAGACCACCCACAATCGGTATTCCAAACTGAAGTTCTCCTCTCCGCGCGTCACGGAGTCCCCCTTCCCCATCGAACCGGACTGGAATCCTGAGACACCGATGATCGAGTACGACCTGCTTCATGTCCCGGCGGGAGCGTTCTCATACGACCCCGAGGTGGATGACGTGTGCATCCGCTTCCCGCGGCCCGTGGGACAACCCGTGGGCTTCGCCGAGGGAAGTCCCCTGCCCGTGGATCCCCTGTGGGATCCGCCCCGGGACCTGCTCGATCCGCTATATGGTTGGGTACTGGACGAGGATGGCGCCTGGCGGCTCTTCGGCGTGGACCCTGCGTCGTTCCAGGTGCGCTCTTACGTGGCCTTGCCAAGTACCATCGATCTGCGGCAGACCGATATGAAGATGCTGCGTGTCGATGCCGCACTCGTCGGCGGAGAAGCGGGCACCTGGGCCACGGTGGCGGCCACGTTGGATCGGGGTGCGTTGTTCCTGCGCGATCCGCTGCAACCTGGGGCATGGACGCAGGTACCCACCGCACTCCCCGTTCACCAGACGGTTCTGGCGTTCCACCAGGCCTCGCCGGACTCAGTTTGGGTGATTGGTCGTTTGAGCATGTTTTCAGCCCCTGTACTCTCCGAAGTCAATCTGGCCACCGGTTCGATCCAGCGCCAGGAGACCCTCGCGGACTGGAAGTTCGCCCGGGTGGAGAGCCTGGCCGCCCCCCGCATGGGGGAGGCGTACTTCCTGATCAAACGGCCTGCACACCTGTTGCCGAACCTGTGGAAACTGGACAAAGACGGACTGCGGTCGGATCTGGCGCTGCCCGCACTGGTGCCACCCGACCGCGGCGCCCTGGCGGTGGACGCACGGATGGGGAAGCTGTATCTGGTGGCGCGTTCGGCCACGGACCGGAAGGCCTCCTTGTGGGTGTATGACACGGTGACGTCGGCGTGGAGTCGCTTGTCTGCCGCCGTTCCGGCGGTGGTGCTTCGGGAGCCGCGCCTGGCGTTTGTCGGCGGGCGGTTGGTGTTCTCGGATTTGAAGGATGGCCGATGGTGGGAGTGGACCCAGGGACGCTGGGTCGAGTTGGGGAACCCTCTTACCAGGGAGGTGGGACCATGAGAAGCGCAATCCTTGCCTGCCTCCTAGTGATGGGGCTCTGGATACCCGCCTGTGATTCGCCTCATCGCCGGCCGCCGGTCGACGCGGATGCCGATGCTGATGCAGACGCGGAGGCGCCTGACGCGGACGTGCCAGACAATGGAGACGTGGTCGACGTGCCTGACTTCGACATCCCCGACGGCTGGCCTGCTCGGGATGAATGCAAGCCACAGCCAACCCATGGCCTTGAAATTGGTGGGAATCCTTTCTTCTTCAGCGTCCCGCACACCTGGTCCGGCATCAGCATCGCCCTCACCGAGTACGGGCATCTGCTTTCGGATATCGGTCGTTCTTGCACACCTGTCAACGGGTATAATGCCTGGGGACAAGACCTCTACTCATACGACTTGGTGCAGCGGGTGGAAGAATCATTGGTGATGATTCCAGCGCCACAATTTCACCCAAATGAATACAACGGGAGAATTTTTTATTCGAACTCCTATGTTGACTATCAACCGGCCTCCACAAAGAACCCATGGGAGGGGAATCCCAACATCTGGGTTCTGGAGAACGGAATTCCGCAAGTATACACGACGTGGTGTCCGTCAGATTATGGGTGCGTAGATTCTCAGATTTCTAAAGCGGGAAAGATGGTGTACTTCGAGTATGATCCGGACGCGAGTCCGTTGCTGGTGAGGATGATGTTCCATGATTTGAACACCCTGGAGACCCGGCTCATCGACGACCAGCATGAAACCCCCATGGTGTTTGACATCGGGGATCGGGCGGTGTTCTGGAACTATGGTCCTTGCGACGCCTTCCGGTACTACGATATCGAACGCGACCTCATCGTGGAGAACCCGGCCTACTCGGTATTCGCCGCGAAAGCGTGGGGGAAGTACCTCGCCTGGGGTAACTGCTCACCCATAGGTCAATACGTCATGGACGTGGAGACCGGGGTGGTACGCATCCTGGACGAGGAATTGAACCTGGATCCGGAAACGCGTTACGCCATTCATACGGGGTACGAGAATCTGGTCGCGGCCGTGGATCAGAGCCGGGAGGTGCCCGAGCCGGGCAAGGCGGCCCACCTGTGGCTGTATGACCTCGACACACGGGTGGAGCGGCGGATCACCTCGGAACCGGCGAAGTGGACCTGGGGTGGATACAAGATCATCAACTGCGAATGGGCCATCGTCTCGTTGCAGTATGCCAAAGACGAAAATTGGGTTATTACATATCTTGGGGCGGCGCTAAACCTGCAGCAAGCGGGCATCCTTGACGAGAACTGCCACATCATCCCGGGCCCCCCCCTCGAATTCACGCTGGAGGAGTTCATCACCGCCTCCGGGTTCACGTTGGAGGGGTATGATCCGGTGTACAATTGAGCGCAGGCCGCATCACCAAAGTGTCTACCTTTGAGGAGCCATGCCACGGTCGCGGAGGACGTCTCCAACTCGACAGTACTTTTCAACGGGACGGGTTGAGCGCGTCTACGGGTTTGCGGGGGCGGGAGCGGGAGCGGGCGCAGGGGCAGGAGCCGGAGCAGGAGCAGGCTCGGGAGCCGGAGCCGGAGCCGGAGCCGGAGCCGGCGCAGGCTCGGGAGCAGGAGCGGGGGCTTCGCACTTGCCCGTGTCGGCGGCGGGCGCCTCGGCGAAACCGTTGCACTTCGCGATGCAGGCGTTGCAGTACTTCTCGTACTTGCCGTCCTTGGTGTAGCAGCCCTGGAACTTCGGCTCCGGGCAGCCCTTGGGGCAGGCCGCGCTGCACGCCTGCGTATCCTGGACCGGCTGAACGGCGTCCGGCTTCATCGCCCCATCCTTGTCTCCGGTTTCGCCGCCCTTGGACGAACAGCCCGCGAGCGCCAGCATCGTGAACATGGAGAGCACCATCAAGTTTTTCCAGATTTTCATCGCACAACTCCTTCGGTGTGGGAAAGGGAATCAACCGGCAGAACCGGCTGGCAGACTGAAAAATACTCTCTTTCTCTGATTTTTCAACAGGGATTCTTCCGGGTCGCTGCGTCCCGACCTGAACCATTGCGTCCCGGAATCTGACCCGCTATATTGCCGGGCAACCGAACGGAGGAGTCGAACATGAAGATTTCCACTGCTGCGAACAAACCGTTGTTCCTGGTCCTGGTCGCCACCGTCCTCACCCTCGCGGGCTGCGAGGAAGAGACGAAAAAGGTGGGCTGCGGCAACGGCCTGCTGGACCTGGGCGAGCAGTGCGACGGCGCCGCCGGCGAGCTCTCCACGTGCGCCGAACTGGGATACTACGATCTGCTCGGGGAACCCGAGTGCCGCGCCGACTGCACCTGGGATTTCTCGGCCTAGATCGGAAGAGCGTCGTGTAGGGAAAGAGTGTAGATCTCGGTG
>CALKWH010000370.1 GCA_938004375.1 uncultured Pseudomonadota bacterium | reverse complement strand
GCAGGCGCCCGGTGGTGAAGCCCTTCTTTTTGAACACCCAACGCAGGGGGCGCCGGTTGCCCAGGAACGACATCGCCAGACCCGTGTCCTGGTCCCCCAGGCGTCCGGTGCGCACCACGGCCGTGTAGCGTTCGAGCTGGCCCTCGGCGGTCTTCTGGGAACGGACCTGGCTCACGGGCACGACCTGCCCCGCCGGAAACCAGGCCAGCCGGTGCGGCGCGGGGGTGACCGCGTAGAACCAGCGCCGGCAGTGATCCCGCTCGCACACCTCGGTCTCGTCCTGAATCCACACCTCGTCCCGATAACCGAGCCGGACCACGGCCGCGGAGAAGCGGGGCAGCCGCGCCTCGGGGTGCACGAAGCCCGCCACCTGGGGGAAGAGCGCGACGCCCAACTGGGGATAGGGATCCCGGGTCCGCGAGAGCCGCAGCTGGCCGCGGGAGGGCCCCGGTACCTGCAGGGAGACCGGGACGCCGTCGAAGCGGCGCAGTTGGAAGGCGTTCACGGGGGCCACCGGATCCTCGAGCAGGGCGAGACCCTGGGTGAAGGCCTCCACGCGACGGGAAAACGGACCCAACCAGACGCGCACGTCCTGCCCCTCGGCGCCGGTCCCCGGGTCGACGATCAGGACCTGGCGCGTGCGGTTCCCCTGGTGACGATCCAACTGGAAGCGATCCGCCAGAGCGCGGGCCTGGGCCGGCGTCCGACGTTCGGCGACCTCGAGCCACATCTGGGGGGCGCGGGGCTTGGGCTGCACCCGCGCCGCCGCGGTCCCCTGCGCCGCGGTTCCCTGCGCCGCGGACCCCTCTGCCGCCTCCCACTGGAGGATGGAACCGGACCAGGCGAGCCAGAACAGGATGAACATGGAAAACTACTTGGCCGACTTGGCGGGGTCGGACTTCTCCGTCCCCTCGTCGCTCCCGCCTTCTGCGGGCGCTCCCCCGTCGGGGGTCCCCTTGGCGCCGGCCTCGTCGGGCGTCTCGCCGTCCTCGGCGGAGTCCGGAGTCACCTTCTTGATCTCGGGCTTCTTGTTCGAGGGCATCCCCGGCATCTTCCTGCGGATGTCGTCGATCATGGAATACAGATCGTCCGAGAGCTTGGTGAACTTCTTGCTGTCCTCCGGGTTCATGCTCTCGTTGCGGATGTGCAGCGCCTTGTCCGTGCAGATGCGGGCCAGAAAGCCCATCACGGACAGGACCTTGGAGACCTCCTCGCGGTACATCGTCGAGAGCGGATACACGTTCAGGATGTCGCTGGCCGTCTTGAGCGCCAGGTTCGCCGACTTCTCGAGTTTGCCCTTCTTGCGCAGGGCGACGATCTCCTTCTGGCGCTCGGCCAGCTCGGCGTTGACGTTCTCGAGCGTGAAGCTCTTCTGCTTTTTCGTACAGCCGGCGCCGAACGCACCCAGCACCAGGACCGCGAACAACCACGTGGATACAACCTTGCGAACCATTGCAGACCTCCCTTGGTCAGACTTTCCAGATCACCACCCGGACGATCCGTCCGTCCAGGTCGAATTCCTTGGCCTCCGGCCCTTCCAGCGGACCTGTCGCTTCCCAGGACACGGCGAGGACCTCGCCGGCCACCGTGGCTCCGTGGGTCTCGAGCGCGGCGGCCAGCCCGGCGTCCTCGGTGTGGTAGCGGACGCCGATGCGGTCCTGCACCTCGAAGCCCGAGTCCTTGCGCAGCCGCTGGATGCGGTTGATCATCTCCCGCGCCAGCCCCTCGGCGCGCAGCTCGGGGGTGACCGTCGTGTTCAGGCTGACCGACAGGCCGGAACCCGCGCCCACCACCTGTCCGGCCAGCGCCGTGCGCGTGATCAACAGGCAGTCCGCGTCCAGGGTCTCCCCCTCGAGCTCGATCGTCCCGCCGGCCTGCACCGCCCGCAGCCGATCCTGGGACAGGCCGGCGACGGCGGCCGCGACGACCTTCATCTTCTTGCCCAGCCGGGGGCCGAGCACCTTGAGGTTGGGCTTGGCCTCCAGGTGGACGTAGTCCGCCTCGTTGGTGGCGAAGGAGAGACGCTTCACGTTGAGCTCGTCGCGGATCACGCCGGCGAGGGGGGCGAACCGGTCGGCGAGCCCGGCGTCGGGGTGGATGACGGTCATCTCGGGCAGGGGCTGGCGGACGCCGATCTTCTGCTCCTCGCGCAGGCTGCGGCCCAGCAGGATGGCCTCCTGCATGAGGAAGAAGGTGCGCTCCAGGCCCGGATCCATGCTCCCCGCGCCGCCCTCGGGGAAGTCCTGCAGGTGCACCGAATCGTCGCCGTCCTCGGCCCCCGTGAGGTTGCCCCAGATCTCCTCGGCGAGGAAGGGGGTGAAGGGGGCCAGCAGCAGGGAGAAACGCACCAGCACCTCGTGGAGCGTACCGTAGGCGTGGGCCTTGTCGCCCTCGAGCCCGGGCTTCCAGAACCGCCGGCGGTTCAGGCGGATGTACCAGTTCGTCAGATCGTCGATGAAGCGGATGAGCTCGGGCACCACCCGGTACAGGCGGTAGGCGTCCATCTCCCGGCGCACGGTGTCGGCCAGGGTGGAGACGCGGGAGCGGATCCACTGGTCCATGATGTCCGGGCTGTCGGTGGCAGGCTCCTTCGCCGGGTTGAAACCGTCGATCATCGCGTAGGTCACGAAGAAGTTGTAGGCGTTCCACAGCGGCAAAAGCGCCAGGCGGACCACGTCGCGCACCCCGCGCTCGGAGAAGCGCAGGTCCTCGGCCCGCACCGCGCCGCTGTTGATCAGGTACAGCCGCAGCGCGTCGGCCCCGTGGAGGTCGAGGATCTCGTCCGGGGGCGGGTAGTTGCGCAGCCGCTTGCTCATCTTCTTGCCGTCCTCGGCCAGGATCAGGCCGTTGACGATGACGTTGGAGAACGCGGGGCGGTCGAACAGCGCGGTGGAGAGCACCATCAGGGTGTAGAACCAGCCGCGGGTCTGGTCCAGGCCCTCGGCGATGAAGTCCGCCGGAAGGCCGTTCTCGACGTGCTCGCGGTTCTCGAACGGATAGTGGTTCTGGGCGTAGGGCATCGCGCCGCTCTCGAACCAGCAGTCGAGCACCTCGGGGACGCGCCGCGTCCGGCCGGCCCCGCACGTGGGGCAGGTCCAGCCGAGGTGGTCGATGCGGTGCATGTGCAGGTCCTCGACCTTCTCCCCGGAGAGCGCCTCGAGCTCGGCGATGGAGCCGATCACCTGCAGACCGCGGCAGGCCTCGCAGCGCCAGATCGGAATGGGGGTGCCCCAGTAGCGGTTGCGGCTGATGTTCCAGTCGCGGGCGCCCTCGAGCCACTTGCCGAAGCGCCCGTCCCGCAGGTTCTCCGGGATCCAGGCGGTCTTCGCGTTGGCGGCCAGCATGCACTCGCGCAGCTCGGTCACCTTCACGAACCACACCGGCATGGCCTTGTACATCAGGGGGGTGCCCGAACGCTCGCAGTACGGGTACGAGTGCACCAGCGTGGCGTGCTTCACCAGGCGCTTGCGGCGCTTCAATTCCGCGATGATCAGGGGGTCGGCGTCCTTGATGTACTGCCCCTTCCAGGGCTCCGCCGGCTCGGTGAAGCGCCCGTCGAGGTCCACGGGGTCCGCCAGGGAGATGCCCTCGCGCAGACACACGCGGTGGTCGTCCTCGCCGTAGGCGGGCGCCAGGTGCACGATGCCCGTGCCGTCCTCGGCCGTGACGTATTCGTCCACGAGCACGCGGAACGCCCCCTCGGCGCGCTTGCCCTCGAAGAAGTCGAACAGCGGCACGTAGGGGATGCCCGCCAGGTCGCGGCCCTTCATCCGCTCGAGGATGGTGTACTCCTCGGGCTTCTTGAAGTACTGGCCCACCAGGTTCGCCGAGAGCACCCAGCGGCGGCCATCGGCGTGGTCCCGGAGCTTCACGTAGTCGAGCTCGGGGTGCACGGCCACCGCGAGGTTGGCCGGCAGCGTCCAGGGCGTGGTCGTCCACACGAGGAAGGCGCAGTCCGGGTCGTCCACCCACGGCATGGTCACGGTGATGGCGGGGTCCTGCACGTCCCGGTAGTCGGCCGAGGCCTCGAAGTTCGACAGCGGCGTGTGGCAACCCGTGGAATACGGCAGCACCCGGTGGCCCTCGTAGATCAGGCCCTTGTCCCACAACTGGCGGAACACCCACCACACGCTCTCCATGAAGGACGGCTGCATGGTGAGGTAGCGGTCCTCGAAGTCGACCCACCGGCCGGTCTTCTCGACCGTGCTCTCCCACTCGCGGGCGTACTTCAGGACCGAGGCGCGGCAGGCCTCGTTGAAGGTCTCGATCCCCACCGAGGCCACGCCCTTGCCGACGATGCCCAGCGCCTTCTCGACCTCCATCTCGACGGGCAACCCGTGGGTGTCCCAGCCGAAGCGGCGATGGACGCGCAGGCCGCGCATGGTCCAGTAGCGCGGCACGATGTCCTTGATGATGCCGGCCAGGAGGTGGCCGTAGTGCGGCAGGTTGTTGGCGAACGGGGGGCCGTCGAAGAAGACGTACTCCCGGGCGCCGGCGCGGTTGCGGATGGATCGCCGGAACGTGTCCTTCTCCTTCCAGCGCGCCAGGATCCGTTTCTCCAGTTGCGGGAACTCGACATCCTTCTCGATACTTCTCATCTTGGCTTCATCCCGGGGCAAGCGACCCGATTTGGGCCGCCCGGCCGCTCGTTGGGGTCATTTCTTGTAGATTACTGTGATGGAGAGGCAGTGGTAATCGTTGTCCGAGCTCTGCGTGATCTGGGTGTCCAGGAGCTCCGGGCATCCGTTCTGGCGCAGCCACAGGGAGACGGACTCGCCGAGTTCCTCCCGCTCCTTGGCCTTGGTGGCCGTAAAGACCTTCACTCCTACCGACGTCGCGTTCATGGAAACACTCCTGTGGGGACCACCGGGGACGAAGATCGACCCCCGGCGCCCGGGTGGTGGCATATCTACCATAGGAGCGGCCAAAGGGAAACGATCTTCGGACTTTCCCCTTGTGATTGTTCAACTGCTTCGATACTGTACCCCCGGGACCCGGATTCCCGGAGGAAAGATCATGAAAATTCGTACGCTTTTTGTTGTCGCCCTGCTCTCGTTCGCCTGGACGATGGTGGCCTGCGGGCCGCCGAAGACCAAGACCCTCACGGCCACGCCGCCGCCCCCGGTGGTGAAGACCGAAACCCCGGAGAAGACCGCGCCGCCGACCCCGGCCGCCCCCGACGCCGCCTGCGCCGGCCCCTGCACCATCGCCACCCCGCTGGGCGCGACCTTCCCGGTGCCCGAACTGTTCCGCGCCGAGCGCCGGGGCAACGTCGTGCAGCTCATCGAGCCCGACGGACAGGTGCAGGTCCACGCGGTCGAGCTCTCCGGCGGCGCCTGCGCCCCGGCCGTGGCCGAGGCGTGGAAGCTCGTCGCCCCGGCCGAGCGCTGGACGCGGGAGAAGGCGTTGACCCCCCCCGCCGGCGGCGGCTTCGACGAGATCTACGTGGAGACCTACGTCCTGTCCGCGGACAAGCGGTTCGCCCAGGTCGTCGCCCGCCGCAAGGACCAGCGGATCTGGGTCATCGTCCTGCGCTCCCCGGCGGCCGCCCTGGACCGGCGCGGCGCCCAGGTGATGCAGTTCATCACCGGGATGAAGGCCACCGGCGTCGAGGAGGAGGACTACGCGAAGACCCCCCTGAAGAGCGTCAACGACCAGGCCGAGGCGCTGCGGACCTTCATCCGCGAGACCGTGCGTGACACGGGCGTCCCCGGCCTCTCCATCGCCGTGGTCGAGAACGGAAAGGTCGTGTTCGCCGAGGGCTACGGCGTGCGCGAGCTCGGGAAGCCCGACCCCGTGACCCCGGACACCCTGATGATGATCGGCTCGGTGACCAAATCCCTGACCACGTTCATGATGGGCACCCTGGTCGATGACGGCAAGCTCGCCTGGGACAAGCCGGTGAAGGCCGTCTACCCGGCCTTCGCCCTCGGAGATGCGAAGCTCGCCGACGCCCTCACGATGGAGCAACTGGTGTGCGCCTGCGCCGGCCTGCCGCGCAAGGATATGCCGCTGATCCTCTCGTTCTGGGGCAAGACCGCCGCCGACTGCCTGAAGGAGCTGGCCGGCATGTCCCCCACCACCGGCCTGAAGGAAACCTTTCAGTACCAGAACCACATGGTCGCGGCGGGGGGCTTTGTCAGCGCCCACCTGCTGTTCCCGAAACTGACCATGGACAAGGCCTACGAGAAGGCCATGAAGGAACGCGTGTTCGGACCCCTGGGCATGAAGGCCACCCTGCTGGACCTGGACGCGGCCCGCAAGGTGAAGAACCGCGCGACCCCGCACTCCCAGGACATGAACCTGAGCCACCGCATCGTGCCCCTGGATCATGAGCGTTTCGCTGCCTACATCGGACCCTCGGGCGGAGTGTGGTCCAACGTGCTGGACATGGCCCGCTTCGTGCTGACCGAGCTCGCCGGCGGCGTGACCCCGGAGGGCAAGCGGGTGATCTCCGAGAAGAACCTGCTGCATCGGCGCGCCCCTCAGGTGAAAATGGATTCCGACTCGGCCTACGCCCTGGGCTTCGCGGTGTCCAGGAGCAAGGGCCTGCAGGTGGTGACCCACAGCGGCGGGACCATGGGCTTCGCCACGCTGCTCTTCTTCCTCCCCGAGAAGAACGCCGGCTTCGTCATGATCGCCAACGGCACCGGCGGCCACCTGGCCGAGAAGACGATCCAGCGCCGCCTGATCGAGCTCTGGTTCGGCGCCGAGCCCCGCGCCCGCAAGAGCCTGGAGTTCAGCCTCGACCAGATGAAGAAGTCCATCGAGGAGGCGAAGCCCCGCCTGTCGGCCCCTACGCCCGAGTTCATGAAGCCCTTCCTCGGGAAACTGTCCCACCCCGAGCTCGGAGAGGCCGTCATCGAACAGGTCAAGGACGACTACTTCATGACGATCGGCAAATACCGCACCCGGCTCCAACTTTACCGGCGCCCCGACGGCAAGACCGTGCTGACCTTCACCGAGGTGCCCCTGGCCGGCCTCGAGCTCGCCCCGCTGGAGAACGAGCCCGGCGCCCTGGAGCTCGAGCGCGCCCAGGAGCGCTACGTGCTGAAGAAAAAACAGTAGCCCGCAAAAACCTTCCCTTCGGCGACAAAACAAGGATTTCCATTTGGTGGAAAGCGCCGACGTCGCCCGCGTCGCGGGCGAACGAACGCGCCTGCGACGCAGGCGTACAGACCAGCGAAGGCATGAGGTGACCCCGCCAGGGTCGCCTCATGCCTGGTGAAGAGGAAAGACTCCGACTGCGCCGAAGAAGGAAGGCTCCAGTTTTCACGGCGGACAAGCCCTAGTGAAGAGCCCCGCGATGCAACCCATGACCGGTGGACCGGGGGCCGGTCCCGGGTGACCGCGCTCCCCTGTCCGACCCATTATTATTGAGTCTGGATTTTTCTCCGGGATGCGTTTATTCTCGTTCCTCGTCGCGGCCGCGCGGCTGTGGAGGACTTTTTGACACACGGCATTCATTCCCTGTCCGACATCGGCAAGATGCGGGAGGAAAACCAGGACTCGATGGCCACCAGGGCCCTGGCCGACGACTTCTCCCTGCTCGTCGTGGCCGACGGCATGGGCGGCTACGCCGGCGGCTCCCTGGCCAGTTCGCTGGTCACCTCCACCATGCTCTCCGAGCTGGACCGCGTGGCCGTGGAGGCCTTCCGGGAGAGTCCCCAACTGTACCTGCGCAGCGCCATCCTGGCCGCCAACGCCGCAGTGAACCGCGAGGCCCGGGAAAAGCACGAGTTCCGCGACATGGGCTCCACCGTGGTGGGCTCGGTCGTGATCGGGAATCACGCCTGGGTGGCCCACGTCGGGGACTCCCGCGCCTACCTGCTGCGCGAGGGCGTGATCCGGCAGATCACCGAGGACCACACCGTGGTGCAGGATCTCGTGCGGGCCGGCTACGTCAGCCCCGAGGACGCGGTCTATCATCCCAGCTCCGGCATCCTCACGCGCTGCCTCGGCCAGATGGACATGCCCGATCCCGTGTTCTCCGAGGTCCTCGAGCTCGTGCCCGGGGACCGGATCCTGCTGTGCTCCGACGGCCTCTCGGGCATGCTCGAGGACGAGGAGATCGCCGAGGTGGTCTTCCACGAGACCGCCGAGGACGCGGTCACCATCCTGGTCGGCCTGGCCAACGAAGCCGGCGGCTTCGACAACATCACCGTCGCCCTGTTCGCCTACGGCGACCTGCCCGAGGGCTCCCGCGCCTGGCCGATCCTGGTGGGTACGCCGCTGTACCGCGAGAGCCTGTCATCCTCGCCCGTGGACGAACCCACCGTGCCCTTCAAGTTCGCCACCCGGGACAAGGCCAAGTTGCACGATACCATGGCGCTGTCCACCGCCGGCCTCGAGGAGCCGCCGGGGGGTGAGCGCATGACCTGGCTGTGGCCGATCCTGATCGGCCTGGCCATCATCTCCATCGGACTCTTCGTCTGGTACTTCATAGGAACCGGGTCATGAAACTGCTGCTCCTGCTGTTCCTCCCATGGATACTGTGCAGCGCCCCGCCGGCCTCGGCCCAGACCCCCGACGTTTTCGCCCAGAGTCCTGAGGTCCGCCAGGTCATCCGGTTCCTCGCCTCGGAAAACGTGCAGGACATCCTGTCCGCCCTGGAGCGGGCCCAGAACCTGCCCTGGAACGAGCTCAAGGCCGCGGTGGAGCCCCTCACGCTCCACAAGAACGCCAAGGTGGCCGCCCGCGCCCTGCAGGTCATGGTCCACCACAAGGACCCGGACGCGAGCCCGATGATCCGCCAGACCATCGCCCACGCCATCGTCGCTAAGGAGCGGGTAGCCGCGATCAACCAACTGGGCCAGCTCGAGAACCCGGCCGACTTCGCCTATTTCCTGCGCCTTCTGCGCATCGAGAACCAGGAGACCCGCATCGCCGTGATATCCTGGATCGCCAAACTGAAGATCCCCAACGCCGTGATGCCGCTGATCCAGCTCCTCGAGGACTCGCGGGACGTGGTGCGCGCCGAGGCCGTGAAGGCGCTGGCCACCGTGGCGCGCAAGCAGGCGTTGCTGTCGATCATCTCCCGGCTCTCGGACAACTCCCAGGTGGTGCGCCAGGCCGCCATCGCCGCCCTGCGCCCCGAGGACCTGGCGCAGGCCCGTCACGCCCTGATGCGCCTTTTGCAGTCCGGCTCCCGGGCCGAGCGCCTGGACATCATCAAGCTCATGCCGTTTGGCCCCGAGATCAAGCCGCATTACCTGGAGCTGCTGCGCACCAGCCGCCACGAGGAACTGCCGGCGGTCATCCAATTGTTCTCCGGGACGATCGATCTGGAGACCCTCCGGGAGTTCGTCAACCTCGCCACCGGCGGCGCGTTCCAGCAGCAGCTCGCAGAGATCGCGCCGAAGATCGTGGTCCCCTCGGTGGACCCACTCTACGCCTGGATCCTCTCGGCCCAGAGCAACTTCAACATCCGCAACTTCTGCGCCATGCTGCTGATGAACACCAGCGACCCGCGCACCCCCGAGGTGCTGCGGCGGGCCTGGCGCCTGGGCTACTTCAGCGGCGCCCACGTCACCCAATTGTATCGCGGGCACAAAGAACCCCTGCCGATCCAGTTCCTGTTCGAGCTCTTCAGCGAGGGGACGGCGGCGGACAAGGCCGCGGTCGTGGAGACGTTCATCCATCGGCGCGACGACCGCCTCGCCCCGCTGTTCCTGGCCGCCCTCCGGTCCACCCCGGAGCTGGCGATGTTGCTCCTGGGGTACGCCGAGGCCACCGGGAGCCGCCTGCTGATCCAGCCCCTGCTCGAGGTCCTCAAGACCCCGCAGCTCAAGGTCTCCCGCCGGGACGTCCTGATGGCCCTCAAGGGGATCGCCGCCGTCGAGGACATGTCCGCCATCCTCGCCGCCGGACCCGACCTGCAGCGCGACGAACTGGTTCTGTGGAGCGAGATCCTCTGGCCCCGGCTCAGCGCCCCCCTGTTCGCGTCCATGGACAAGCTGGCGCTCACCTCGCCGGAGCTGGAGAAGGAGCTGCACTTCTTCTCGCTGCTGGCTTCCCTGCGCCGGCTCCCCCCCCTCCCGCGCTTCGCCCGGTATCGGCTGCCGGCCAACCCCCAGCTCCATCACCTGTGGATGCACTACGCCCGCCAGGGCGCGGCGGGGGAACCGCCCAAGCTCGAGCCCGCGCTGCTCGCCGCCTGGTTGGACCTGCTGCCCGCCGGCGCGCCGCCGCCTTCTCTTACGCGCAAGGCCCCCACCGATCCCCGGGTGTTGCAGTCGCTGGCCCGCTTCGCCTGGCCCAAGGATCGCCTGGCCGGCTGGCACGCCCAGGGGGGCGCCTGTCTACGCATCAACACGTCCCACGCGTGGATGCGACACCAGCCGCGCAACGACGCCCGCGTCTGGACCTGGCTCGAGACCGAGACCCATCCGCTGGTGATCCTCAACCTGCTCGCCTCCATGGACTACGACGCCCGAGCGCTGGACCTGCTGCGCCGCGCCTGCCGCGCCCAACCCGAGGCCTGCCGTCATCACCTGCCCCTGATCACCGCGGGCTGGCCCAAGCCCGCCCTCTCGGCCCTGGGCGAGGTCACGGCCGCGCTGGGCGCCGTGCCCCCGTCCGGCCCGCCCGTCCACGTGATGCGTTTCCACTTCCCGTCGGTCCCCTCCAACCTGTCCTGCCTGGCCGTCGGGAACCCGGGGCAGGGCTTCCGGGCCCTGGCCGTGCTGCCCGAGGCCGACCTGGCCGTGCTGCACCTCTCCGGTCAGACGGTCACGCTGCATCCCCAGTACCGATGACGCGCCATGCCGACGGACGCCGCCTCCCCGAGACTGACGCCGATCCTGGGGCTCTTCCTCGCGTTCACCGCGCTGCTCGCCGCGCTCTACCTCCTGGCCGGGCGCGTCGCCTTCGTCGGGGCGCACCTCACCGAACTCTACGCCGTCCTGTTCCTGGTGATCCCCCACGCCTGGGCCGCCCGGACCGGCTTCCCGGTGCCCGTCTTCGGTCCGCTGCACCGGGGCCTTCTCTGGGGGGCCGCCGTCTCGGTGGTCGTCCTCGGCCTGTTCATCCTGGGATACGAACTGTACTTCCGGCAGCTGTGCTCCGGCGAGCTGCCCGCCTCGTGGAACCTGGGCCGGTCCTGCGCCGCGCTGCACGGGTTCCGCTTCCCGGGCTGGTCCGCCACCGCGCACCTGTTCCTGATCCACGCCGTGGCCGTCGCCCTGCCCGAGGAGTACTTCTACCGCGGCTTCCTGCAGCCCCTGATCCTGCGCTCCCCGTCCCTGGCCGGCCTCGACGGACGTCGTCGGCTGGCCTGCGCCGTGCTCCTGCAGGCGGCCTGCTTCGCCGCGGGCCACGCCCTGGTGGACTTCAACCCCATGCGCGCGGCCGTGTTCTTCCCCGGCCTGCTGTTCGGCGCGCTGACGGCCGGCAGCCGCGGCCTGTGGGCCCCGATCCTGTTCCACGCAGCCGCGAACGTGGTCTCCGAGACCCTGGAGACCGGCTTCTTCGGATGACCTGGAGGACCTCATGTACCTGACCCGCACTCCCGCCATCGAACGCCTGATCGCGCTCGCCCTCGAGGAGGACCTGCCCTCCGGGGACGTGACCTCCGAGGCCATCTTCGGCCCCCACGACACCGCCACCGCCCGCCTCCTCGCCAAGGAGGACCTGGTGATCTGCGGCCTGCCGCTCGTGCCCTGGATCCTCGAGCGCTTCACCGGCGCCGCGGAGTTCCGCCCCCACGTCCAGGACGGCGAGGCCTGCCACCCGGGCCGCACCGTGGGCGAGCTCTCCGGCAGCGTGCTCACCCTGCTGGGAGCCGAGCGCACCCTCCTGAACTTCCTGCAGCACCTGTCCGGCGTGGCCACCGGCTCCCGCCGCCTCGCCGAGCTCACGGCGGACGGCGCCGGCCTGCGCGTCGTGGACACGCGCAAGACGCTGCCGGGCTGGCGCCACCTCGAGAAGTACGCGGTGGCCGTGGGCGGCTGCGGCAACCACCGCTTCAGCCTCTCCTCGGGCGTGCTGATCAAGGACAACCACGTCGACGCGTGCGGGTCCATCACCGAGGCGGTGGCCCGGGTGCGGCGCACCGTCCCCCACGGGCTCAAGATCGAGGTCGAGGTCCGCGACGAGGGCGAGGCCGCAGAGGCCGTGGCCGCCGGCGCCGAGTTCCTGCTGCTGGACAACATGACCCCGGAGACGGTCCGCCGGATCTGCGACGCGCACCGAGGCCGCGCCGGCTTCGAGATCTCCGGTGGCGTCCACTCGGGCAACGTGGAGCGCTACTTCGGGCTCGGCGCCGACCTCGTGTCCATGGGCGCGCTCACCCACAGCGCCCGGGCGGTGGACCTCTCCATGAAGATCCAGGTGACCCGATGAGCGCGCACGTCCGGCTGCTCTTCGTCGCCACGGCCGCCGTCTGCGCCGTCTGCGCCGCCTGCGCCCCCCGCGTCGACGCCTGGGAGCGCGTGTCGGCCAACCCCACCCTCCCGGCGCTGCGCCGCTATATCCATGAGCATCCGGGGACCGAGGAGGCGCAGATCGCCCGACTGCACCTCGAGCGCCTCTCGGCCCGCCAGGCCCTCGCCGACGGCAGCCTCGCCGCGCTGGCGCTGCACCTCCAGGCCCACCCGTCCGGCGCCCACGCCGCAGAGGTTCGCGCGCGGATCCTCGACCTGCGCGCCAGGCACGCTCTCACCGAGGGCGCTTCGTGGCCGCTCTTGCGCTTCCTCTATCTGCACCCCGAGGGGCCCCGCGCCACCGAGGTCCGCGCCCGCCTGGAGGAGGTGTGGTGGCGCGAGCTCGAGGCCACCCCGACCCCGAAGGGGCTCCGCCAGTACCTCGAGGTCTTTCCCTCCGGCGCCCGCCAGGAGACGGCCCGCGAGCTCCTCGCCCGCGTCCTCTTCGAGCGCCTGGGGCCCGAGCCCGACCCCGAACTGGTCCGCGTGTTCGCCCTCAACCACGCCCGGAGCGAGGCGGGCAAACGCGCCCTGGCCATGCTGCGGGAGTGGGAGCGCGCCGAGGTCCTCGCCGCCGGCGAGCTCGCGGCCGTGGCCGAGCTCGCCCGGTCGGGGCAGAGCCTGCCCGCCGACCTGCTGCGGGTCAGCGTGGAGGCCCACCTCGAGGCCGCCTGGTGGGACTTCGACCTCGACGGGCTCGGGGCGCTGTGCGTCGCAGCCCCGGCGCGCTGCGACCCCCGGCTCCCGGCCGCCCTCGCCCACTGGCGCAAGCTGGCCCCCGCCGCCCGGGAGAAGCTCGCCGCCGACGTCCGCGCCGCGGGGCCGTTCCGCCCCATGGCCGCCCTGCGGACCCTCGAGGTCGCCCTGGCCGTCGACGATCTCCACACCGTGTGGACCGCCCTGCAGGCCCTCGCCCACCGCCCCGAACCCCGGGCCTTCGGCCTGCTGCTCTCCCGCGCCGGGCACCCCGATCCCGCCGTGGCCTGGCCCGCCGCCGACGCCTGCCGGGCCTGGCTCGAGCGCTGGCCGGACCGTGGCGCCGTCCTCGCCGCCTTCGAGCTGCGCCGCCGCGCCGGGCGCCGGGATCAGTACCCCGCCCTCGCCCAGACGGTCCTTTTGGCCGGGTTCCTGAAGCGGCCCCTGCCCGCCGCGGACGTGGCCCGCCTGAAGCCTGCCGAGCCGGTGACGCTCCCCACCCTGGTCCTGCAGGTGCGCACCTTGGATTCCGGCCCCTGGACCGGGCTGGTCAACGAACTGGGGGCCAACGTCAACCGCCTCAAGGAGCTCTTCCCGCCCACCCTGGACCGCGAGTCCTTCCCGCTGGCCCGCAACCTGGCCCGGCGGTTGTACCGACTCCAGCTGCTCCTCGAGTCCCTCCAGGGAGCGCCGGGGCCGGTGGCCCGGACGGTCACCGAGCGCCTCGCCCAGACGCAGACCCTCCTCGCGGACTGGGAGGCCAGGCTGGCCGCCTTCCCGGGGTACCTGCCCTGCGCCGGGGATCCCCTGGCCCCCCAGAAGGCCGCCCACCTCGCGGCCTGGGAGCCGGCCCGGGAGCGGCTCCAGAAACTGGCAGATCCCTTCGGCGGCGCCTGGTGGAAAAACCTCCTGACTGTACCCGCTGCGCCCCCTCCCCCGGGACACGCCCCGTGAACTTCCCTTCACACCCCCTGTTTATATTTTAATTCCGCCCGTTAACCAACGATCGGCCGGGCGGGGTCGCTTTTTTCCGATTTCCCTTGAAAAACCGGATTCTTTTCCCCCACCGGGGGCCGGACCTTCACCCGGACACAGGAAAAAAGTACCTGACAAACCCCGGTTTTGGGCTATAGTGCCCATTGGCACGGCCCTTGCTCAAAGGTGGCCCGACGACTGGAGGTTTCCCATGAGACACGTCACTTCAACCCTTCTGGTTTCCCTCGTTCTGGCTTCCTTCACCTTCATCGACTTCGCCAGCGCCCAAGTCTGTGGCGGCGGCGTCATCGGCGTGGGCCCCATCGGCGTGGGCGTCCTGGTCCCGTGCCCGCCCCCGCCCCCGGTCGTGGTCGTCCGGCGCCGGGTGGTCCGCCCCGTGTACGTCCAGCCGGTCGTGGTCGAGCAGCCGACCTACCAGCGGCCCGTGGTCCGGCAGACCGTGCCCCCGCCCCCGGCCGCGATCATGGCCCCCCAGGAGCAGTTCGTCCCCCGCCTGACCCTGGGCGTCATGATGGACTCCTCCTCGTATGAGGACGGCGGCCTGGCCGGCGGCGGCGTGTTCGCCCGCTACCTGCTCTCGCAGCAGTTCGCGGTGGAAGGGCACGTCAGCGGCCTGAGCTCCTGCACCAACTGCAACGAGGTCGCCTACCGCACCGACTCCCGCGCCGGCGTGGCGGGCCTGTACTTCCTGAACCCGGTGCAGGCCGTGGGCATGAACCTGTACGTGAAGGGCGGCCTGACGGTCAACAGCATGACGTTCTCCAACGACATCACCTGGGAGTCTGAGTCCATCTCCCAGACCAACCTCGAGGTCGGCGGCGGCATCGAGTGGCGCCTGACCCACTGGCTGTCCCTGAACGTCGAGGTCACCGGCATGGGCGCCGTGGGCGGCGAGGAGATCGGCACGGGTCCGATCAACGAGCAACTGGCCCCGGGCATCCCCTCCTCGGAGATCAACAACGGCGCCGTGAACTTCCGCCTGGGCATCTCCACCCACTTCTAGTCCCCCGCCCTCCTCGCGCTGCCCCCCCGCCCTCTCGACGCTCCCTGAAAAAACTGTCTGACCTGTCTGACCTGTCCTACCCGTCCACCCCTTCCCCGAAGCCCGGGACGAGCAGCCGCAGCATCCCCGCCTCGTTCGTCACCCCCTGCTCCCGGAAGAAGGCGCGGCCCCGATCCGTCAGCGCGGTCCCCTCGTCACCGCCCGTGAGTTGGCCCAGGCGGATGCGGGCCGCCGCGGCGTAGAGCCGCATCTCGCAGACCTCGAGCCGGTCCACCACCTCGCCCAGCCTGACCCGCGCCGGCTCCGGGCGGCCGGTCTGCGCCAGCCAGGCCGCCTCGAGCAGCCCGCCGAGGGCGCGACTCCAGGCGCCCGGTCCCCGGATGAGCGCGGCCGCGTGGGCGGGCACCTGGGCCAGCGCGTCCCGGCGGACCGTCCCTTTGAGCGCCGCGGCGCGGGCCAGCAGACCCTGGCCCAGCAGCACCAGGCTCTCGCTTCGGATCGAGGGCACGCGCAGCAGGAACGACCGCTTCAGTGCCTTCCATTCGTGGACCAGGAGCCCGAGGGTGTCCTCGGGACGTTCCCCGTACAACTGGACGTGGGCCCGGGAGAGCAGCGCCCAGTAGTGCTGCAAGTGATAGCCCCGGACGGTCCAGCGCGACAGCACCTCGCGGATCTGGTCGGCGGCGCGCCCGGGACCGTCCCGATCCAGGGCGACGACGTTGCTCAGCCCCAGGGTGAGCCCCGAGACCGTGAAGAGATCGCCCCGGTCTCGGGCGTCCTGCAGAAGCGGCGGGATGCGCCGGCGCATCTCGGCGAGCTCCCCCAGGTAGAACAGCGACCACATCAACTGGAAGTGCACCAGCCCCCGTTCCCAGGCCATCGAGCCGAGACCGGCGGAGCGTTCGATGCAGGCGTCGAACCGCGCGCGCGCCTTCGACCACTCGCCCGTCATGAAGTGTCCGAGCCCGTGGGCCGCGTCCAGGTAGAACTCGGCCACGGGATCCGGCCGTCGCTCGACCATCTGGTCGCAGGAGCTCAGGATGCGCAGGGAGTAGGCCGACCCCGGGGCCATGCCCGAGGCGTTGTTGGCCTCGATCGTCAGGGCGGTGAGGACACGCCGGGGCTCGCCCAGCCTGAGCGCGGCCAGAAGAAAGCGGGTGGTGAAGTCGGCGCCGCGGAGGTGGTCGGTCATGGACAACCCACGGGAGATGGAGTGCAGGATGTCGACGTGGACGAGATCGGCGGGCGGTATCTGGGTCTCGTCGCGCTCCCGGAACCGCGTGCCCCGCAGGCGCACCAGGAGGCGACGCCAGGCGAGGGAGACCACCGCGCCCAGGGTCGTGCGCGGCAGGTGCAGCCCCATCGACCGAAGCACCTGGCCGCTCAACTCGAAGCCCTCGTCGAGGAACCCCGAGATCAGCAACTGCTCGGCCGCGCGGCGGCGCAGATCCAGGGCCTCGGCGGCCCGCGCCCCGGGCACCGCCGAAAGCAGGACCTGGGCGGCTTCTCGGCCCCTTCCGGCGGCCGAAAGCGCCTGGCCCATCCGGATCCTCAACTCGCGGCGCGTCCGCTGGGCCACCTCGTCACCGGGGTCCGGCAACAGGTGGATGGCGCGGCCGAGAAGCCCGGCAGCCCGTTCAAAGGCCAGGGCAGAACCGGCCCGTTCGGCCGCCTGGGCGAAGAGCGCGGAGGCTTCCTCGTTCGCCCCGAGGACCTCGAGGTGGGCCGCCAACCGCTCCGGCTCGGGAGTCCGAGTGCTGCGAAGGACCACCACGAGCGCCCGGTGCCAGCTCGTCCGCTCCTCGAAAGGCAGACGGGAGAGGACGGCCTCCCGCACCCGGTCGTGATACGGCTCGAGCAGGTCCAGATCCCTGGGTCCGCTGGTGCGCACCAGGTGCAGGATCTTCAGGCGCGCGGCCAGCCGGAAGACCTCGGCCGGATTCAGGCCCAGGGCCTGCGCGGCCTGCGACTGGCGCAGCGGGCCGAAGGACACGGAGACGAGCTCCACCAGGTGGCGCGAAGCGTCCTCGAGGGCGCGGATGCGCTCCCACAGCACATCGTCGAGCCGCAACTCCCCCGAAAGTCCGCCCTGTGGCCGCGACCGGAGGTGCCGCACGAGCTCGTGGATGAAGAGGGGATGCCCGGCGGACTCCCGCACGATGACCCGCACCGGCTCGGAGTCCTCCCGCGGCTCGGCCTCCCCGACGGCCAACAGTTCGCGCACCAGCTCCCCGGCGGCCTCGGGTGGGAGCGGGGCCAGACCCAGCCGCGGCACGGCGACCGGCAGCTGCGCGCAAAAGCGGTCCACCTGCGCCTCGGCCTCGGCGGACTCCGCCGGGGTGCGCATGCCCATCACGAGGAAGATCGGCGGCGCGTCAGGCGGCTGGATCAGCGCCCGCAGCAGCTTGAGGCTGTCCTCGTCCATCCACTGGAGGTCGTCGAGCTGGATCGTCACCGGTCTGCGGTCCGCCAGCCGCGAGACCAGCTCCCGCAGGGCCCCGAAGGCCTGGGCGCGCACCTCCTGCGGATCCTCGCCCGATCGCAGCCGCGGGTACCCCTGTGCGACGTCCTGCAGGAAGGACAGCACCGGAAACACGCGGACCAGCGGTTCGACGTTGCGGGGCAGCAGTTGGGCGAGCTCGACGACGCTCAACCGTGCCAGGAACCGGCCCAGCGCGTCCACCACCCCGTCGAAGGCCTTGTAGGAGAGCGACTCCCGCTCGTTGCAGCGCCCCGGCAGCAGGATCGCACGCGGCTCACGGCCGACCGGCTCGCGGCCGACCAGCTCGCGGCCGGCGGCGCGCAGCAGCTCGCTCTTGCCGAGCCCGGAGGCGCCGTGGACCAGCCGCACCTGCAGCCCGAGGGTGGCCACCGCGGTCTGGCCTTCGACGAGCCAGGCGAGCTCCCGCTCGCGGCCGATGAACGCGGGTCCGCTGGTGAGCATCGGCCCCGGCTCCCTGGAAACGGAC
Organism: uncultured Pseudomonadota bacterium; assembly: GCA_938004375.1. Taxonomy (GTDB): domain Bacteria; phylum Myxococcota_A; class Polyangia; order HGW-17; family HGW-17; genus HGW-17. Next base: position 2,569 of record CALKWH010000370.1, on the reverse strand, counting down.
GGCGGCTGTCCCCGCAGGACGCGCAGCAGCCCGGCGGCGTCGGGTCGCCGGCCCGGGTCGTGCTCGAGGAGGGTGGCGCACAGCCGGTCCAGTTCCTCGGGCACCTCCGGCCGGAGCTCGCGGGCCCGGGGCGCCACGCCGGCGAACTTGGCGATGAGCAACTGGGAGAAGGTCCCCGTGAAGGGATGGGTCCCCGTCAGGGCCTCGAAGAGCATGACACCCACGGAGTACCAGTCGGCGGCGGACCCCACCTGGTGAGAGGCTCCCTGCTCGGGCGCCATGTAACTGGCCGTCCCGACCGGGTAGAAACCCTCCTGGCTCTGCTGCCCCGGCTCGGTCCGCGTGACCAGCCCGAAGTCCAGCAGGACGACCCGCCCCTGTGGGTCCACGAGGACGTTCTCCGGCTTGACGTCCCGGTGGACGCGACCCGACGCGTGCAGGTAGTCGAGGGCCTCGACGAGCTGGATCAGGGCAGCGCGCAGCCGCCCCTCGTCGAAGAGCGCGCCCTTCTCCCGCACGCGGACATGGGTGATGAAGTCCTCCCCACGGACGAGCTCCATCGTGAAGAACCAGCAGCCGTCCTCCTCGAAGAGCTCCCCGAGCTGGACCAGGTTGGGGTGTTCGAGCTCCTGCAGCGCCCTGAACTCGCTCTTGAGCCGCAGCAACTCCTGGGGACTGCCCTCCCGGAGGGTCTTTACGGCGACGCGGACCTGACGTTCCCGATCGAGGGCCTCGTAGACCACGCCCATGCCCCCGCGGCCCAGCGTCGAGAGGACCTCGAAGCGCTGGTTTCCATGGAAGACCCGGCCATTGTTCATCCCATGACTATCGACAGGCCACGACCGAAAGTCAAGGCGCTCCGCCTCCGACTTTTCCGGGGTCCTTCATCTTCAGGCGTAGCGGGTGGGGTCGGGCACACCGGCGGCGGCGAAACCGCGGCGTCGCAGCTCGCAGGCGTCGCAGCGGCCGCAGGCGGCGCCATCGGAGGCGGGATCGTAACAGGTGTGGGTGAGACCATAGTCCACGCCCAGGGAGACGCCCAGCTCGATGGTCTCCTTCTTCGACAGGTGCAGAAGGGGCGCGTGCACGGTGACGTGTCGGCCGAGCTCGGTCCCCACGCGGGTGGCGGCGTTGGCGAGCGCCTCGAAGGCCGCGACGAACTCGGGGCGGCAGTCGGGGTAGCCCGAAAAGTCCACCGCCGAGACCCCGAGGAACAGATCGACGGCCTCGAGATGCTCGGCCCAGGCCAGTGCGTAGGAGAGGAAGATCGTGTTGCGCGCGGGGACGTAGGTCGACGGGATCCCTGCGTGGGCCAGCGGATCGCGGTCCTTGGGCACGGCGGCGCCCCCCACCAGGGAGGAGTCGCCGAAGAGATCCGACGGCAGCGTCAGCACGCGGTGCTCGCGCACGCCGGCGCGCTCGGCGATCTTTTGGGCCGCGGCCAGCTCGAAGTCGTGCTTCTGGCCGTACCGGAACGACAACGCGTAGAGCTCGAAGCCGCGATCCTTCGCCACGGCCAGCACCGTGGAACTGTCGAGGCCGCCGGACAAAAGGACGATGGCCGGGGGTTTCATCACGACTCCTAGTAGTCCGGGTTGAACTCGTTGGCGTTGGCGCGGTCGAAGTCGAACTCGACGCTGTAGACGCCGTACTCGAGCTTGGTGTGCGCGTTGAAGCCCGAGCGGGTGAACACGCGCAGCATCTTCTTGTTCTCGGCGAGCACCTCGGCGGTGAAGCCCCGGATGCCCTTGCGCTGGGCGCAGGACACCAGGTTCTGCAGCAGGAAGCGCCCGATGCCCTGGTTCTGCCAGTCGGGCAGCACGGTGAAGGCCACCTCGGCGCGGTTGGTGGGGCGGTCGAGGAACCAGCGGCCGACGGCCACGAACTCGTCGTCCGGCTCCTCGCCCACCGTGCCCACGATGGCGAACTTCTCGTCGTAGTCCAGCACGACCATGGGCTGCGCCTGGGCGTGGGAGAGCGTCTTCACGAGGCCCATGAACCGGTAGTACACGTCCTCCTGGCGCAGGCCGTAGAAGAAGCGGCGCAGCTTCTCCTCGTCGATGGGACGGATGGGGCGGAAGTTGACCTCGCGGCCGTCCTTGAGTTTGTACTGCCAGAAGTACCAGTCCGGATACACCACGCCGTCCTTGGGCAGGATCTGGTCCGGGTAGACGTAGTTGAGCTTCTTCGCCTCCTCGAGGAGCCCCGCGCGGAACTTCGGGTGGGAGATGTTGATCAGCGCCATCGCGCGCTCCCGGATGTTCTTGCCGTGAAGATAGGCGATGCCGTATTCGGTCACCACGTAATGCACGTCGCCGCGGGTGGTGACGACGCCGGCGCCCGGGGACAGCAGCGGCACGATGCGGGAGACCTCGCCGCCTTTGGCCGTCGAGGGGAGCGCGATGATCGGGTGCCCGTTCTTCGCGAGGGCGGCGCCGCGGATGAAGTCCGCCTGCCCGCCGAAGCCGGAGTAGAAGCGGTGCCCGATGGAGTCCGAGCAGACCTGGCCGGTCAGATCGATAGATCGGAAGAGCGTCGTGTAGGGAAAGAGTGTAGATCTCGGGGGTCG
>CALKWH010000369.1 GCA_938004375.1 uncultured Pseudomonadota bacterium | reverse complement strand
CACCGAGATCTACACTCTTTCCCTACACGACGCTCTTCCGATCTGGGATCGCGCCGATGCCGGCCTGGATCGTCGAGCCGTTGGGGATCAGGCGGGACACGTAGAAGCCGATGCGCTCGCTGATCTCGTCGGGGGGATCGGGCACGTACTCCAGGATGGGCTCGTCGTACTCGATGATGCTGTGGAACGCGTCCACGCTGACGAAGCCGTTGCCCAGGGTCCACGGCATGTGCCGGTTCACCTGGGCGACGACGTACTTCGCGTGCCGGATCGCCGACATCACCGTCTCGACCGCCACGCCCAGGGAGCAGTTGCCGTAGGCGTCGGGCGGGGTCACCTGCACGAGGGCCACGTCGATGGGGATGCGCCCGTTGCGGATCTGCTTGGGGATCTCGGACAGGAAGATGGGCGTGTAGTCGGCCTCGCCCGAGGAGACCGCGTTGCGGGCCGCCTTGCCGATGAAGAACGTGTTGAGCCGGAACATGTCGCGGAACTTGCCGGAGGTCACCGGGGACACGTTCAGGCTGATCAGGTGCAGGATCTCGGTGTCGGCGATGTTGGCCGGGAAGTCGCCCAGCCGGCGGGCAAGGTACTGCGGCTCGCTCACGCCCGAGCCGATGTAGATCTTGTCTCCGGGCTTGATCTTCTGGTAGGCCTTCTCGACCGTCGTCAGGCGCGACTCGTAGATTTCCTTCATCCGTTGCGAACGCCATTCCATGGCAGTGCTCCTCGTGACGCCCGCCAAGGGCGCCGGGAAAGGGCCGGGGGGCCGTCCCCTGGTCGGGGTCTCAGGGCTGAGCGGGCGTCCAGCGCAGGATGCGCTTGCGGGCGGCGGTGGTCTCGTCGAGCCGGCCGACGCCGGTGCGGTGCGGGGCGGAGGTGACCTTGTCGGGATCGGTGCGGGCCTCCTGCACGATGGCCTTCACCGTCTCGACGAAGTTCTCGAGCTCGACGCGGCTCTCGGTCTCGGTGGGCTCGACCATGAAGGCGCCGGGCACGATCAGCGGGAAGTACACGGTGGGCGGGTGGAAGCCGAAGTCCAGCAGCCGCTTGGCCACGTCCATGGTGGAGACGTGGGTCTCCTTCTTCAGGTCGCGATCGGTGAAGACCACCTCGTGGAGGGTGTCCACGTCCACGCTGACCGCCAGGGTGTCCTTGAGCAGCGAGCGCACGTAGTTGGCGTTGAGCACGGCCATCTCGGTGACCCGGGAGAGTCCGGCGCCGCCGTTCTCGAGCATGTAGGTGAAGGCACGCACCAGGATGGCGAAGTTGCCGAAGAACGGGTGCACGCGGCCGATGGTGTTCGGCTGCTCGGTGATCAGGCGGTAACGCCCCTCGTTGGTGCGCAGCACGCGAGGCACCGGGAGGTAGGGCGCGAGCTCCGCGGTGCAGCCCACCGGCCCCGCACCCGGCCCGCCGCCGCCGTGGGGGGTCGAGAAGGTCTTGTGCAGGTTGAAGTGCATGGTGTCCACGCCGAGGTCGGCGGGGCGGACCTTGCCCATGATGGCGTTGAAGTTGGCGCCGTCCATGTAGACGTAGCCGCCGGCGCCGTGCACCAGGCCGGCGATCTCCTTGAGGTGGCTCTCGAAGATGCCCAGGGTGTTGGGATTGGTCACCATGATGGCGGCCAGCTCGTCGTTGAGGTGCGGCCGCACGGCGTCGGGGAGCAGCACGCCCTCGGGCCCCGTGACGATGGGGACGGGCTCGAAGCCGTTGAGCACGACGGAGGCCGGGTTGGTGCCGTGGGCGGTGTCCGGGATCAGGACCTTCCTGCGCCGGGCACCCTCGCCTCGGACGTCGATGGCCTTCTTGATCAGCGCGAGGCCGGTGAACTCGCCGTTGGCGCCGGCCGAGGGCTGCAGGGTGACCGAGTGGAACCCGGAGACGCGGCACAGCAGGCCTTCGAGTTGAAAGAGCAACTCGAGGGACCCCTGCAGGTGCTCATCCTCCTGCAGCGGGTGCACGGCGGTGAAGCCCGCCAGCGCGGACATCGCGTCGTTGATCTTGGGGTTGTACTTCATCGTGCAGGAGCCCAGCGGGTACATGCCCGCCTCGATGCAGTGGTTCCACTGCGAGAGGCGCACGAAGTGCCGCACCACCTCGACCTCGGAGAGCTCGGGCAGAAGCGGCGCCTGCCGGCGCAGGAAAGCCTGCGGCAGATCCTCGGCGTCGAGAGCCTCGGACGGCGGCAGCGCGTGGCCGGTGCGCCCGGGGGAACTGAGCTCGAAGATCGGAGGCTCGCGATGGAGGAGACCGGAGTGAATCTGGGTGGTCATTTATTTACCCTCCCGATAGAAGTCCTTGGCCAGCAGGATGGTGTGCGCGATGTCGTCGCGGCAGGCCGTCTCGGTGGCAGCGAGCAGGATCGCCTCGCGCCAGGCCGGGCGCTCCGGACAGAAGCGAGCGAGCGGCACGCCGAAGAGGATGCCGTTGTCGGCCATGCGCGCGCGCAGGCCAGCGGCGTCCCGGGGGAACACCAGCGCGAACTCGTTCATGACGGGGCCCGTCACCAGCGGACGCACGCCCGGGATCTCGAGCAGGCCGCGGCGCAGCTCCATCGCGCGGTTGCGCGACAGCGTGGCCATGTCGCGCAGGCCCGAGGGGCCCAGCAGCGACAGGTGCACGTTGAACGCGAGCGCGACGAGCGCCTGGTTGGAGCAGATGTTCGAGGTCGCCTTCTCGCGGCGGATGTGCTGCTCGCGGGTGGCCAGGGTGAGCACGTAGCCCGTGTTCCCGCGGTTGTCCACGGTCTGGCCGACGATCCGGCCGGGCATCTGCTTGACGTACTCGTCGCGCACGGCCATGAGCCCGAGGCCCGGCCCGCCCATGCCGGCGGTGCCCGCCAGGCCCATGCCCTCGCCCACCGCGATGTCGGCGCCCAGGGCGCCCGGGGAGGCGAGGATCCCGAGATGGGAGGGGTCCGTCACGCTCACGACCGAGAGCGCGCCGGCCGCGCGCGCGGCGGCGGCGACGGCCGCGACGTCCTCGATCACGCCGAGGAAGTTGGGATAGCCCACCGCGATCGCGGCCACGTCGGCCGGCACCGGCGCCGGCAGCACGGTGGCGCCCGTGTGCTCGTCGAGGGGCAGCCACCGCACGGTCACGTCGCCGAAGGCGTGCAGCATGGTGTCGATCACGGTCCGGGCGTGGGGATGGAGGCCCTCGGAGACCCACACGACCGACCGCTTGCCCTTGTGCGCGCGCAGCGCCAGCAGCAGGGCCTCGCCCACCGCCGAGGCGCCGTCGTACATGGACGCGTTGGCCACGTCCAGGCCCATGAGCTCGGACACGATGGTCTGGAACTCGAACACGGCCTGCAGCGTGCCCTGGCTCACCTCGGGCTGATAGGGCGTGTACGCGGTCTGGAACTCGGAGCGCGACACGATGGTGTCCACCGCCTTGGGGACGGCGTGGAACGGGGCGCCGGCCGAAGCCAGCGTCACGCAGAAGTGCTTGTTGCGCGCTGCCAGGCCCTCGACGTAGCGGCGCAACTGGCACTCGGGCAGCCCGGGGCTGTCGTCGGGGTGCTCGGTGCGCTGGTCACGGGGGATCGAGCGGAACAGGGTCTCCACGTCCGCCACCCCGATCGTCTCGAGCATGTGTTGGATGTCCTGGGGGGAATGGGGCAAATATCGCATGCACACTCCTTTTCTGGAGGGAGGATACCGGGAAGATGATCAACGGCCCCAGGCCGGGGTCGCTATTCCTCGGAGGCGCAGTGATCCGAGTACAGCGTCGCGTCGAGGAGGTCGCTGGTGTCGTCGGCGCCGGTGGGCTCGATCTCGAGGATCCAGCCGTCGGTGTACGGGGCGTCGTTGACCAGCTCGGGCGCGTCGGCCAGGTCCTCGTTGAAGGCGACGATCTTGCCGGAGATCGGGGCGTAGATGGGGCTGGCGGTCTTCACGGACTCGATGGTGCCCACCTCGTCGCCGGCGTCGACGACGTCGCCCTCGTCCACGGACAGGTCCACTTCGACGACGTCACCGAGGTGGCCGACCGCGAACGAGGAGATGCCCATGCGGTTGGTCTCGGGATCGAACCATTCGTGCGTGCGGGAATAGCGAAGATTGTTCGGATACTCACTCATTACCTGTCTCTCCTATACGGATTCCGCGAATCCTCGTGTGAAAACGCATCCAGACTGAATCAGGAACGTTTGTAAAATGGTCCTTTCACCAGGGTGGCGGGCACGAGCTTGCCGCCGGCGTCCACCACGATGGCGGTGTCGGGCTTGCTGTGCTCGGTGGGCACGTACGCCAGGCCGATGGACTGGTTCAAAAACGGCGTGCGCGTCCCCGAGGTCACGTGGCCGATCCGGGGTCCCGGGGCGTCGGGGGTGGCGCCGGGCAGGTGGACCTCGTGGTGCTCGCGGGGGATGCCCTTGCCCGTGGCGACGAAGCCGACGAGCTTGCGCCTGGGCTTCTCTTCCTTCTGGCGGACCAGGGCCTCACGGCCGATGAAGTCGCCCTTCTCGAGCTTGACCGTGAAGTTCATCCCGGCCTCCCACGGGGTCGTGGTGTCGTCGATGTCGTTGCCGTACAGCCACAGGCGGGCCTCCAGGCGCAGCGTGTCGCGCGCGCCCAGGCCGGCGGGGGCCAGGCCCAGGGGTCCGCCCACCTCGACCAGCCGGGCCCAGGCGGCCTCGGCCTGGTCCGGATGGATGAAGATTTCGAAGCCGTCCTCGCCGGTGTACCCGGTGCGGGCGATCATCATCTTCTTTCCGCACAGGGTGATCCAGCCC
>CALKWH010000368.1 GCA_938004375.1 uncultured Pseudomonadota bacterium | reverse complement strand
CATACGAGATCGTATTCGGTGACTGAAGTTCAGACGTGTGCTCTTCCGATCTACCACGTCGGTGAAGCGGATCTCCCGCTGCATGGTCGCGTGGCGGCCGCCCTGCTGGACCGCGAGACCCTGGACCGCGAGGCCCTCGAGAAGCTCGTGAACCCGCCCACCGATCCCGGCCCGGCCCCCAAGGCCTCCGAGTCCGGCTTCTCCCTCTCCTTCTCCGCCTGAGCCGGGCGCGACTAAGCCGCCCATGCCCTCCTCCCGTGACCGCGCTTTCCCGCCGCTCTCCCTGCAGGGCCGACACCTGCACTTCGACGCGCCGCAGTTGATGGCCGTCGTCAACGTGACGCCGGACTCGTTCTACGACGGCGGGCGCCATGTCGACCCCGAACGGGCCATCACCTTCGCCCACGCCGCCGTGCGCGCGGGGGCGGCGATCGTGGACGTGGGCGGCGAGAGCACCCGCCCGGGGGCGGAACCGGTGAGCGCCGAGGAGCAGCTGCGCCGCGTGCTGCCGGTGATCCTCGAGCTGGCCTCGGCGGGACTGGCGGTCTCGGTGGACACCACCTCGGCCGTGGTCGCCGACGCCGCGCTGGACGCCGGCGCCTGCATGGTCAACGACATCTCCGGCGGCGCGCTGGATCCCGGGCTCCTCGCGGTCGCCGCCGATCACGGCGCGGCCCTGGTCCTGCAACACCTGCGCGGCACCCCCGCGACCATGCAGCGGGAGATCCGCTTCACCGACGTGGTGGACGAGGTCATCCGCGAGCTGGTCGCCCGCCAGGAGGCCGCCGTGGCCGCCGGCGTGGACCCGCGGCGCATCCTGGTGGACCCGGGCATCGGCTTCGGCAAGACCCCGCAGCAGTGCGTGGCGCTCCTGGCCGCCGGCGCACGCATCGCCGCCGCCTGCGACGCCCCCGTGCTCGTGGGCCCGTCGAACAAGTCCTTCATCGGCGCTATCACCGGCGCCCCGGTGGACGAGCGCCTCCCGGGCACCGTCGCCGCCTGCCTGCTGGCCCGCCAGCGCGGCGCCCACGTCTTTCGCGTCCACGACGTCGCCGCCGTGGCCCAGGCCTTCGCCCTCGCCCGCGCCTTCGACGAGGCCCTGAGCCCGGGGTAATCCCTCTCCAATCGAAATCGAAATCGAAATCGTCCAGAAGTTCGAACAAAAACACCCGTCTTGACTTCCCCGGTAATTTTGCAATAGTCACCCCGGAAAGCGTCAACACCTTGATCCAACCCGACTTTTCGACACAACCCCGTTGCCCAAAGGAGTCCCCATGAGAAAAACCAGCGTCCTCACCCTCTTCGCCTTCCTGGCCGGCTGCGCGGCCCTGGGCCTGCAGACGACCTACGGACCCGAGCAGGTCCACGACGCCCAGAAAAAGGGCGACTTCAAGTTCGTCAACGACGTGTGCTCCGGCGCCAAGCCCGAGCGCAAGAACTCCGGCGCAAAGAAGGCCGCGTGTGACTACAAGTGGCTCGACGAGAAAAAGGCCGAGCTCGACGATTGGGGAAAGGCCGGCGATTTCCGGAAGCTCGCCGACTATTGCGCCCGCGGCTACCAGGGCCCCGAGCCACGGCCCGAGTACGACCACAAGGCCCGGGAGCACGCCTGCGAGGTGAAGAAGACCGCCGCGTCCACCGCGTTCGCCGCCGAGTCCGGCTCCTGCGAGACGATCCGCGACGCGTGGGCCAAGCGCATCGCCGCCGGTACCGGCGACAACGCCGGAGTGGCCGATGCCGCCGTGACCGACTACGAGCTCGCCGTCGAGAAGGTCCTCTCCTGCGGGCTCTGGGACGCCTTCTTCGAGGACCTGATGGTCTGGGGACCGGGCTTCGGCGCCGCGGACTCCAAGTACGCGCAGCAGGGCTTGAAGGCGATGCGCGCGGCCCAGGAGAAGGGCGTCGACATCGAAGCGCAGATCCTGGCCTACCTCGGCCGCAAGGCGGACAAGCCGTTCCCGAACAACACGGTCTATGCGGTCAACACGGCCGTCACGTTCCTGATCGAGAAAAAGAGCCTGGGCCTGTGCGCCAAGCTGGCGCCCTCGGCCAGGCCCGGTGACTTCAAGGTCAACAACGAGTGGCTCAGGTACTTCGTCGAGGCCGGCTGCAAGGAGGGCATCCCCCTGGCCGTGGCCAACCTCCAGGCCGAGCTCCACGAGCAGCGCATCCTGGCCTGCCGCGCCCTCGGGAAGCTCGGCACCAGGGCCGAGAACGCCAAGATCAAGGCCCTGGCAGACGGCGACGCCGCGTTCGAGATGCGCGAAAAGGTCAAGGTCTTCCCCGTGCGCGACGCCTGCACCGAGGCGCTGGCACAGATCAAGTCCCGCGGCAAATAGACCCCCCATCCGCACGGCTCCCCGACAACGATTTCGATCCCGATTTCGATCCCGATTTCGATCCCCCCGTAGGCTGCGGGGTTTCTTCGAAACCCGGCAGCCTACGGGGGGCTAGCTTCCATGTGGAAATACGCTGGGCCCGGGTTGCTTGCCGACCGGGGACGGTCGGGCTACCCGGGAAAAACCATGGGAATTATCGGGGTTTGCCGGCGGCGTTGGCGTGCTTGCAGAGGATCGGATAGTGGACGTCGCTGGTCTCGAAGAGCCACTTGCCGATGGTCACGTCCACGCCCTTGGAGTACTTCTTGGCGACGCCCACCATGAGCGTGCAGACCTCGGAGGCGGGCAGCCCCGGCAGGTCCGGCCACCAGTCGTAGGGCCGATCCCCGGAGACGTAGGCCATGCTGAAGTAGTCGTACCGGATCTCGTACTTGCGCATGAGCACCTTCGTCTCGCTGATCTTCTTCACGAACTTCTCGATCGAACCCTTGTAGGTGTCCTTGGACGAGGTCACCCGCACCGTCAGGATCTTGTCGGCACGGCCCTTTACCAGCCCCTTGGCGGTACCCTCGAGGCCCTTGTCACCCTTGTTCGCAGGCGGCTCGATGTTGGCGAAGATGGTGGTGAGGGCCTTGACCAGCTTCTCGCGGGCGGCGGTCACGGCCGTGCCCTTGGCCAGGAGCTGGGCCTTCTCCTCGCCCTCGAATAACTCTGACCACAACGACAAAGTGACGTACTTCTTCTCGGCCTCCGCGAGGGACTGGTAGTGCCGCACGGCGCTCAGCGCCAGCTCGCCCCAGTAGATCAAATCCACCTCCTCCTTCGGATTCTCGAGGTCCTGGAAGAAGCCCTCTATGGAGCCCATGCCGCCGAAGTGCGGCACCAGCGGGTCGCGGCGCTCGGCCAGGCGGTGCTTCACCATGGCGGGATCGGTGAAGCGGTTGAGGTTGTGGAAGCCGCCCAGAAGCGGGGTCTTCTCGAAGCGCTGCTCGCGGTGGCACACCGAGAGCTTGTGCAGGCCCATGAGCCACGTGCGCATCTCGGCGGCGCGCTTGGCGTAGGCCTGGTAGGCGGCGATGAACGCACGGATCTCGGCCTCGGTGCCGGCCGGGCCCTTGGGCAGGGCCTCCTCGAGGAACTTCAGATACTCCTGGCGCCTGGCGTCGATCTCGGCGTAGGTGCCGTAGCCCGGCACGCCGGCCAGAAGCGCGTTGTAGCGCGGCAGCAGCACCTTGTTGAAGTAGTTGACGTAGATGCCCTGGTCGGGCTGCTGCTGGTGCTTCGAGATCTGCTGCGCGATGCGGTTCATCTGGGCGTCGTCGCGCACCGCCAGGATGCAGTCGGTGGTGAGGTTGTCGTACCATCGCAGCAGGTTCTGGTGGATGGGTCGGGACGAAAAGTGCTGCGGATCCGGCGGCGGCTGGAACTCCTGGGCCAGGGCCGGCGCGGCAAACAGGGTGATAAATAAAAATGAATACAGGTTTTTCATGGGGGTGCCTCCGGGCTCGATACGGTCCATTGATATTTTCATTCAGGCTTTTGTCAACTGGTTCAACTGCACTTTGAGGCGCTCGGCGGCCTTGTGTCCAATCTTCTCGACGGTCATCGTGCGCAGGAAGGCGAACACACCCGTGGCCTCCGCCGCGGCCGAGGCACCCCCCGCTGTGAGCACGCCGGCGGCGAACGCGCGCCGGGAGATCAGCGCCGCCGCGTTGTCGCCGAGGACCACGTGGGCGGCGTGGGCGAGCTGCGGGACGTAGGTCTCGGGCTTGGACACCAGCAGCACCAGGTACTTCACGCGCACGGCCGCCGAGGCGGCGAGCATCTCCTCGACCGTGGCGCGCACCACCACGGGGATCTGGGCCAGGTCCCGCGTCCAGGCGGGTTTGGGCTCGGGGAGGGCGTCGAGGTGGGCCTCCACGCGCTGCACCAGCCGCTTCGAGGTGGTGAGCAGGCCCACCGTGGTGAACGGATCGTCGGTGAGCCAGGAGGACAGGATCTCGACCACCGGCAGAACCCCGGAGGTGGAGTCGGTGCACACCAGGAGGTCGTACGACGGCACCTCGGGGCGGCCCAGGAGGAGCTCGCCGGCGGCCTGCACCAGCCTTCCGCCGCCCGCGACCTCGATGCGCTCGGGGGTGAAGCCGAGCCAGCCCCGGGTGAGCGCCACGAGGCCGGGCACGCCGCCGGCGCGATAGAGCTCGGTGGCCTCGCCGAGCCCGGCGGCCAGGATGCTCACCGGGGAGACGCCGCCGGCCGCGTCGGGCTCGAGCAGCACCGCCCGGCGCGGAACGCCGGCCACGCGGGCGGCCGCCAGGGACGCGAGCAGGGCGTGGGGCACCTGCCCGTCCCAAGATCGGAAGAGCGTCGTGTAGGGAAAGAGTGTAGATCGCGGTGGTCGCC
>CALKWH010000367.1 GCA_938004375.1 uncultured Pseudomonadota bacterium | reverse complement strand
CCACCGAGATCTACACTCTTTCCCTACACGACGCTCTTCCGATCTTCCACGTCCAAGTACTCCGACGGAGTTGGCGTTCAGCCAGTGGAGCAGGAACCGGTTGTGCCACTGCGAGAGGCATGGGTTTGAGTCTGCCGTTGAGTGCCTCGACACGGGGGATATCGACCCCGCGTTAGGTATGCCCATTGTCAGGGCTGCCCTGACCGGTCTCCCAAGGAAGGCGGAGCGGCGTAGGGCTCGGTGCCCACCAGCCAGCACCCGGTCGGGTCCGGGGTCCAGGTCCACCGCCTGAGCGCCTCCTGGGCCAACCGCAGGGGCACAAACACGGGCTGGCAGGGCCGGGCCACGCCGTCGAGGCCGGGCTGAAGCAGAAGGATCGCTTTCAACTCCGGGTGGGCAACGACAACTACCCTGCGGGCGCCGATCGGGCCAACTACGGCGGCCACGCCGCCCGCTACCGCCCCCGCAGGTACGGTACCGACCGGCACGGACACCCAGGCCGGTCGCTGGCCTTGCAGGGCCACACGTACCTCGACGTCGCCAAGTCGTGCCCTCGACCGCCGCACCCGAAACACAGTGATGTCTGACTTGGGCGGGGGTACAACTGGAGCGCGGGCACTCCGTTTTCGGGGCTTCCTCTTCAGGCTGAGGACTAGCAACAGGCCGCCGTCGGCAAGCCGGGTCGCGCACTTTCTCTTGTAGAAGTGGTCCTCGTGGTTTCCCAGGATTCCCGGTAGCCCCGTCCAGGCGTCCCGTTGGTCCACCACGGCCAGGACAGTCCGCCGGGACCTGCAAGCGTGGAGTGCCGCACCAACGGCAACCTTCAGATCCAACTCGGTCGTCCCTTGGCCCATGGCGTCGAGGAGTCCTCGGAGGTCTACACTGGTTGTCTTGAATCGATCTCCACACCGCAGAGGCTGGCGCTGCCGGAGGCGTTCCACGATCTCCGGCAGAGTGATCTGGAGCGGAACGGGCTGGGCAGCGCGAGATGCATCTCCCGGCTGCCCAGCCCTACGGGCGTCACCCGCCGCCGGTCCACGGTTCCCGCCTGCCAGGGCGGTCCCGGGGGCCTGGTTGCGCCGACCGGCGCTGAAACGGTCATGGACCTCACGATCCTGGTCAGGTAGATAGATCCGTTGGTGGTCTGGAGTATGTTGGACAGGAAGGGATACGGATCCACCATGTTGATCATAAGGCACCATGGGGACAGGACGTTGGTCCTCCTGTAGAGAGGGATGACCGGCTTGGGGAAGCCGAACGTCCTGAACCTGATCTCCGGGGTTGGAGATCGTGTTGGGGTACGGGTCCTCGAACGGGGTGGGGTTCCCCGGGAGAGGCTCAGGAGACGAAGGGTTCAGGAACGTGCTGGTGATCCTGATTCCCTTCTTCGTCAGGGCCTGTTGGCCTGAGAGGTTCCGAACCTGGCGCACGGAGAGGTGGCCCTGGATTTCGGCCAGTGCCACCTTCCGCTGCACGTAGTCGATCACGCACCCGGTCATCCCGATGCTCGTCGGGGCCACGAAGTACCGCTTCAGGATCTCCAGCGGTGCGTCCTCGGTCACCACCTGGATCTTCGACGCCTTTCGGCGCTCGGGCTCGCCGGGCTGGGCCAGCCCTCGCACGTTCCTGAAGCCCCTGGCTTTAGCGGCCTCCTTGAAGACCGCGAACGCCCTCTCCGCGTCCGAGATGCTCCGGGCGAAGAAGTAGAGGTCGTCCACGTAGGCCAGCACCTTCACGTCCAAGGCTTCGGAGACTGCCCGCAGGATCGGGGCAAGGGCCACGTTGAGCATCAAGGCCGACAGGACCCCACCCTGCTCAACGCCCATCACCTTCGAGTGCGGGATCCGCTTCCCCGTCCCGGCGTGGACGGCGTCCAGCCGGGCGAGGCGCCAGACCCTCTCGGTAGACCGTTTCGAGAGGCCCGCACGGTGAACCTCGGGAACGACGGACTTCTTCGGAAGCAGCCCGAACGCGTTGGCCAAGTCGATGGTGAGAGCCACGTTGCGCCCCTCGAAGATGAACCGTTGGGCCAGGGTCGCGACCTGATCCATAGGAGTGGCACCCTCCCGAACGCAAGGGTGCTGGCCCTTCAGGGCGCGCAGGAGCCCCTTGCCCTGCCGTCCTCCGAGCTGCCCTGCGGTCAGGCGGGCCTCCAGGCGGTCCTCGATCCTGTGCCGGGCGAACAGAGCGTCCAACCGCTTGCCCTCAGCGGGGTCCGCGATGGGCCTCGTGGTCCCGTCCCCCTTCGCGATCCTGATCTCCTTGGAGGGAGGGTACTGGCCGGGCTGATCCTTCCGGGCCTGCACCTCACTGGCGAACCAGGGGTCGATCCATTCCGAGGCCGCCCTGAAGGTTTCCTCCTTCGTCCTGCCCGCCATGTCCGGGGCCTGGGCGTTGCGCCTCCCATGGACGCCGACGTCTCTGCCGACCATGTCCCCGTGGGTGGCCTCGTAGGCCAGCACGCGCAACTGCTCGGGCGACGACGGAACGAGGTCGCGGAGCCAGATGGTCTTCAGCGTGCTATCCCCCTTCATCGGATCCGCCTCCAGGCGCTGATGAGGCGGTCCCCTGCGGGCAGGACCCCGAACCCTGGCCAGGGGTCCTTCCGACGGAAGCAGAGGACCGGCTTTGTCCCTGTGTCCAACACCTGCTGGTCGAACCTGTGCTGGAGGGGCGCGAACAGGCCCGATGCCCTGACCAGGGCGGCGGCGTGGTGGTGCTCGCCCTCCTCGACCGCGCCGATCACCACGAGGACGGCACCGAGCTTGATCATCCCGGCCGCGGCATCGACCAGGGGTGCCACATGCTGGTGGGGCTGACGATCCCGGGTCTGCCAGAGGGCGTCCACGTCCCGTCGGTCGATCTGCCGGTTCCGGTTGGCCATCATCCGCACGAACCGCAGGTGCCTGAGCGGCGGGATCCCGAGGACGACCGCGTCGGCGGACCAGGCGGCCTGGAACTTCGGGCACAGCCAGGGCTCGATCACGGACGACCACGTGTGGACCCTGGAATGCGGCAGCCAGATCGACAGGGCCTGCGGGCCGAGGCTGTGGCCCAGTTCCAGGGCCAGGATGTCCCGCGGGGTGCTGAGGGTCTCCTCCTCGATCAAATGCGCGGCCAGCCTGACGGCGACCAAGGGCGGGCGGAGCGGATCGAGGATCCCCTGGTAGCGGTTCTTGATCGGGAATCGGGGCTCCGTGAGATTTCCTGACCGCAGAGCCTCCTCCAGCGGTGCCTCACATTGCCCCAGGCGAGCGATCTCCGCTCCGAGGATGGGAGGCAGGTAGTCTTCCGGAACTCCATCGTAGACTTGCCGGAGCACCGTCAGGCCCACCGCATCAACGCACCCCTGCCACCGCCAACAGAGCGGCCGGGGCTCGTCGGCCACGGCCCGGACGTTCACCCTGAAGAGGGCGTCGAAGGCGAACTCGGCCCCGAACGCCGCGGCCACATCCACGTTGTGCTCCATGGTCGCCTGCAACGCCCAGAGGGCCAGCGGCCGAGCGTGAGCCACCACATCTACTACATGGTCCTGATCGTGGCCGAGGACCCGGTGGGCCTCGCGGAGCAGGGCTTCATCCAGTGGAGACGTCTCGGGCGTGCAGGAGTACCTGACCCGCGGGGCCACCACGTCACACTCCGTGGTGGAGTCGGCACGGGGCTCGGCCAGCCAGTGCCAGAAGTGATCGTAGAGGGCGAAGACCCGCTGCCGGTGTTCCCGCTCGACCTCCGGCCCGACGGCCCGGGTCTGGCGCCCCATGTAGACAGGGAGACCTTTCGATCGCCGACTCCGCGGAACATCGCGAGGCTTGCCGAGAGGAGCACTCATGGGTCTACGACTCCAGCCCGGCAGAGGAGAAGTCGATCGCCCCGGCCCGCTGCGCGTCCTCCTGAAGGAGGCGCCGGAAGTAGCCGGAGAGGGTCTCGCCCTGGCGTGCGGCCAGCATCTTCGCCGTGCGCTTCGCGATGGGAGACAGGGCCAAGTACGTCAACCTCCGCGGTGCCTTGTCTCGGGCCTTGGGATCCTGCTTCGTCTTGCTCATGATCTTCACCTCCAAGGGGCCATAGCGCCCCGGCAACAAGGGAGCCTGTATAGGCAGACTCGTCGGGCTCGTCTGCATCTACCCCATGATCCCCGCAGATGAGCCTCCCTCGGACAGACAGGGGCTGAAGGATTCGGCTGCTCTGGACGAGTGGTTTCCGGGTGACCAGACCTCGGCGACGAGTGTGCCGGTGCGGGACTGACGGGCAGGGCGACGGGGTGCCCGGGGGTTCGGGCTGGGAACGGGGGCCGATCCGCACCGATGCGAGCCCATGCATCACGCCGGTAACGGGGTGTCCACAAGGCGGCGACCGCGAAGATCGGAAGTTGGCGGCCCAGGCACTCGATCCGGCGCACAGAATGATGCCCTTGCATGCATTCCGGCTTTGAAAACGTCAAAGGGGTGAACTGAAGGTTTGGGATCGGCCTGTTGGGAACTTCCAGATCGCGAACTTCGGCGTTCTGGGTGGTCGACAAGGTGATGGATTTCAGACCGGGCCCTGACCGGGCTTGTCGACCGGGGCGTCATCGGTCCCGTTGAGGGGAGGGTTA
>CALKWH010000366.1 GCA_938004375.1 uncultured Pseudomonadota bacterium | reverse complement strand
GGCTGTAGCAGGCCCCAGGGAACGCCCCCGGTACCACCGTGACCCCGCTCCCGTGCCCCCGGACACCCGGCTTAGCTCCCAGAACGCCCTAATACAGGGACGGCGGAGCATTCGCGCGCATGCGCACGATGGGAATCCCGGGCACGGGTGCGGGGCGCGGTGGCCCCCGCCATCAAGGAGACGCCCATGATCAACGCCAACCACCCCGGCCTGCGCGCGCTGCTGGAGTTCGAGGCGGCGCGGAACAAGGTCCAGTTCGACTACGAAGAGGTCCAGCGGCTGCCCGCGTCCTCCGAAGCCTTCACGCCCCGCGTCCGCATCCAGGCCGTCACCGGCGGCGACACCCGCACGGTGGCGCTGCCCCTCGGCGACCAGATGTTCACGTACACCGGCCCCTGGACGGACCTCCCCGCCGACCGCGAGGAGGGGGTCGTCCTGGGCGAGCACCTGGTGGCCGCGGTCAACGGGGGCCGGGTGCATCTGGCACTGTCCCTGGAGACCCTGTTCCATCAGGCCGACGAGGCTCGCGCCGAGGCGCAGGGCGCCCCGGGGTCGTCGGCCAACCAGGTCTTCGATTCCATCCTGGGCAAGGCGCTGCCCATCGCGGTCGCCAACTTGCGCCAGCACGATTGGACACGACAAGCCGAGGCCTACGCGCGCATGAAGATGGACGTGCTGGACCGCGCCACGACGGAGTGGCGCAGCGAACTGTCCCGCAACGAGAACGCTGTCGAGGAGAAGACCTGGGAGATCCGAGCCCTGGTGACCCGCAGTGAGCACCTGCGGTCCGCCCTGGCCGGCTTCGAGCACAGCACCCGCACGGAGCACCGCCGCCGCGCCCTGGAGGAGCACGGTCAGCTGGTGCAGATGCTGGAGTCCGGTGCCGTGTTGCGCTTCGGCACCCGCGACGAGGTGCTGGAGGTGGACGTCCCGCCGATCACCATCACGTGGAACGAGTTCGACTACCTGCTGGGGCCCTTCCACGTCGAGATGGGCCTCGGCGAGGACGAGCTGCGGATCACCGGTTTGAAGGGCGCGCCCAAGATCGAGAACTACTGCCACCCGCACATCGGCTCGGGCGGACGGCCCTGCCTGGGCAATGCGGGGCCCCTCATCGCGAAGGCCCTGGGCACCGGCGACATCATCGGCGCCTTGCAGGTCGTGCTGGAGTTCCTGCGCAGCTACAACGCCGAGAACCCCTACCTGCGCCTGGAGCGCTGGGACCCGGATTGGGAGGACGACGACGACCGCTACCAGTCCTGCTACGACAACTCGGCTCTTCACGACTGCGTGACCTGCTCCGACGACGCCTGCCCCTACCGCGACGGCTGCGAGCGCCGCTGCTACGAGAACCATTCGACCGAAGACTGTGTTTCTTGTGCGGATTGCAGCTTCCGCGAGAACGCCATCGAAGACTGCCGTCAGGACCGTGACCCCTGGGAGTGCGTCCAGTGCACGCAGTCCTGCCCCTGGGCCGGCGACGAGGAGTCCTGCCTGTTCGGGCACGAGGGGGCCAGGTGCGCGGCCTGCCCGGTGACGGACTGCCACAAGCGGCCCAAGGCCGGGACCGACAACGACAACGAGGGCGCCGACGAGGAGCCCGCCGAGGAAGGAGGTGAGACATGAAGGTGCAGACCGGCATCCGGGCCGTCCGCATCGACCTGGTGGCCCGCCAGAAGTGGGACCACTGGGTGGCCCTGGCCAAGGGGGAGGTCGGCGCCCTGGGCCTGGTCGAGGACACCGACGACGGTCCGGTGGTCACCGACCTGTTCCTGGTGAAACAGGTCTGCACGCAGGCCAGCACGGACCTGGACCCCGACGACGTGGCCCGCCTGATGGTCGAGATGGAGGCAGAGGGGCGGGCCGACCAGCTGCGGGCGTGGTTCCACAGCCACGGCACCCTGAATGTCTTCTGGAGCGGCACGGACGACCGCACCATCGCCGGCTTCTGCAGCGACCTGCCCTTCGTGTCCATCGTGACGAACAAGCGCGGCGAGGTGCGGGCCCGGGTGGACCTGTTCCAGCCGGTGCGCATCACCCTGGACGAGCTGCCCGTTGAGGTGCGGCTGCCGGACCCCTGCATGGAGGAGGAGTGCAGGCTGGAGTTCATCGAGAAGGTGACCGAGAAGACCGCCATGGTGCTGCCGGGGCCCGGGACGGGGATGCCGTTCAGCGACCCGATGGCCGCGCTGGACCCCTGGCAGATGGGGCTCTTCGACATCGACCGCCGGTACGTCCCCGGCCACGTGGACCTGGACGAGCTGGAGATGGCGGTGCGGCGGGGCGAGGTGTCGCTGGAGGAGTATCTGGCCGTCGCCGACCGTGAGGACGCCCTGATGCAGGGCGTGACCCCCTTCGACGGGGTCGAGGAGGTGCGCCATGGACGGCGTCCGTGAGGCCGTGACGGTGCCGGCGCCGGTGCTGCCCGAGGAGTGCTTCGTCCGCCAGCGCGACGTGCTGCCGCTGGACCGGCTGCGCCAGGCCAAGGTGACCGTCATCGGCGCCGGCGCGGTGGGGTCGTTCACCGCCATGGCCCTGGCCAAGATGGGCGTGGGCACCCTGGACATCTACGACTTCGACACGGTCTCCCCCGAGAACCTCTCTGCCCAGTGGTTCCGGGTGGGGGACCTGGGGCAGTACAAGGTGAACGCCCTGGCCGACCAACTCGCGGCCTTCGGCGTCGTCGTCACGCCACACCCCGAGCGCTTCGTGGCCCAGCCCCTGGACGGTGTGGTCGTCTGCGCCGTGGACAGCATGGACGCACGCCTCGCCCTCTGGAGCCACGTCCGCAAGTGCCGGCGGGTGGATCTGTACCTGGACGCCCGCATGGGCGCCGAGGTCGGCAAGGTCCTGGCCGTCCGGCCCCTGGACCCGGAGGACTGCAGGCTGTACCAGGCCGAACTGTACCCGTCCACCGAGGCCTACCGCGCCCCCTGCACGGCGCGGTCGACCATCTACTGCGCCGCGGGGCTGGCCTCCTTCCTGGCCGCCACCGTCGGCAACCACCTGGCCGAGCGCCGCTACCGTCGGGAACTGGTGGTGGACTTCCGGCAGGGACTCATCGTGTGACCTGCTGCGGTGACCTCGTCTGCCATGCGCGCCAGCCTCCACCGAGTCGTTGGGTGGGTGGAAGCGGGACCGTGAAGGAGGTGATGCGCATGGACTTCTGGACCAAGATGGTCAAGAGCCCGAGCCTCCCCGGCATCATCCTGGCCGTGGTGGTCACGGTGCTGGAGGCCGCTCTGGACGACGAGTAGCCGTCCCCGGGGCCGGGGCGCCGGTGCACCTAGCCGGCGTCCCGGCCCCTTCACCATCAGCCACAAGGAGGTGCCATGGCCCAGCTGCGCGAGCGGATGGCCGCCTTCGGGGCGACCGTCCTGTCCGACGTCGAGATCCTGTCCCTGCTGCTCTCCAGCGACGACAACCCCGAGGTCAGCCAGCGCGTCCTGGACGCCGTGGGCACCCCCCACGGCCTGCTGACCCGTCGCATCACCGAACTCTCCGGCATCCCCGGGGTAGGCCGCCGGCGCGCCGAGCGCCTCGTGGCGGCCATCGAGCTGGGTCGTCGGGTGGCCTGTACCGCCGCTGACCCGGGCCGCCCGCTGATGAACGCGGCCGACGTCGCTGAGCGCCTCCAGCACCTGCGGACCGAGCCCGTGGAGTTCTTCATGGCCGTCGCCGTCAACGCCCGCAACCGCGTCCTGGGCGAGTGGGTCGTCGCCCGCGGCTGGGAGTCCGGCGTGAACCTGACGCCCCGCCAGGTCATGACCCTGCTGGTCAAGGAGGGCGCCGGCCGGGCCATCATGGTGCACAACCACCCGTCCGGTGACCCGGCCCCCAGCCCCGAGGACATCCGCTTCACGCAGCGCCTGGTAGACGCCGCCCGCATCCTGGACATCCGGGTCCTGGACCACGTCATCGTCGCCAGCGGAAGATCGGAAGAGCGTCGTGTAGGGAAAGAGTGTAGATCACGGTGGGCGCCG
>CALKWH010000365.1 GCA_938004375.1 uncultured Pseudomonadota bacterium | reverse complement strand
ATCGTATTCGGTGACTGGAGTTCAGACGTGTGCTCTTCCGATCTGCCGGAGGATCCCATGATCCTCTCGTTCGCCGCCACGTTCCCCTACGAGGAGACCGTCGACCAGGAGCGCGCCATCGACGAGGTCCTGCGGGATCTCACGGCCGAGGCGCCCATGGACCGGCTGATCTGCGGTGACGTGGGCTACGGCAAGACCGAGGTCGCCCTGCGCGCGGCCTTCATGGTCGTCGCCGGCGGCCGCCAGGTGGCGCTCCTGGCTCCCACGACGCTCCTGGTCGAGCAGCACCTGCGCACCTTCTCCGAGCGCCTGTCCGGCTTCCCGGTGAAGGTGGCCGCCCTCTCGCGCTTCACCGGTCCGGCGGCGCAGAAGGAGATCCTGGCCCAGGTGGCCGACGGCCGCGTGGACATCCTGATCGGCACGCACCGGCTGCTGTCCCGGGACGTGCACTTCGCCCGCCTGGGGCTGCTCGTGATCGACGAGGAGCAGAAGTTCGGCGTGGCCCAGAAGGAGCAGTTCCGCTTCTGGAAGGCGGGCCTGGACGTGCTCACCCTGTCGGCCACCCCCATCCCGCGCACGCTGCAGATGGGCCTGGTGGGGCTGCGCGAGATCTCGCTGATCAACACGCCGCCCCAGGAGCGCCTGGCGGTGCGCACCTTCGTGGCGCCCATGGACCGCAACGTCGTGCGCGAGGCCATCTCCCGCGAGCTCGCCCGGGGCGGGCAGGTGTTCGTCGTGGCGCCGCGGGTGGGGGCGGGGGCCGCCGGCGGGAAGGTGTCGCACTCGGTCGAGGAGTGGGCGCTGATGATCCAGGAGTGGGTGCCCGGCGCGCGGGTGGGGGTGGCCCACGGCCAGCTCGACGCCGCCCGCCTGGAGCGCGTGATGCTCGACTTCCTCCACGGCGCGGTGGACGTGCTGGTGAGCACCTCCATCGTCGAGAGCGGGCTCGACATCTCCCGGGCGAACACCCTGCTGGTCATGGACAGCCACCTGTTCGGCCTGGCCCAGCTCTACCAGCTCCGCGGCCGCGTCGGGCGCAAGAACGTGCGGGCCTACGCCTACTTCTTCCTGCCGGAGAAGCAGGCGGTGACCCCCGAGGCCCGACGCCGGCTGCTGGCCCTGCAGCGGCACACCCAGCTGGGGTCGGGGTTCGCCCTGGCCTCGGAGGACCTCGAGATCCGCGGCGCCGGCGAGGTGCTGGGCGCGAAGCAGAGCGGCATGATGGCCCAGGTGGGCTTCGAGACATATTTGGAGATTGTCCGTCAGGTCGCCGCCGAGCTGCGGGACGAGCCGGTCCCCGTCGAGAACGATCCGGAGCTGCACCTGGACGTGGCCGCTTATTTTTCTGAAGAGTACATCCCGGAGCCGGCCGAGCGCCTGATCTGGTACCGTCGGTTGGCCCTGGCACCCGACCTGGATACCATGGCGAGTTTGAAAGAAGTCCTCACGGATCGGTACGGGGCCCCCGAGGAGGAGGGCGAATTGTACTTTGCCATGATGGAGCTCAAGGTCCTCGCGCGGGCGATCAACGCCGTGGGAATAGGGCTCCTGGGGAACCGGTTGACGGTGCACCTCGACCGGAACACCCGGCTGGATCCGGCGAAGGTGACGCAGAAGATGCAGCAAGGACTGCCATTCAATTTTTCCGGTCCACAACGTCTGACCGCCACGCTCACGGGCGCCGCCGACACCACCGCCCGGCTCGCCCTCGCGCGGAACCACTTGCAAACGCTGCTCGCCTGTGTTACCTAGTTCCGCTTGAAAAAAAGGCGGCGAAAGATCGGAAGAGCGTCGTGTAGGGAAAGAGTGTAGATCTCG
>CALKWH010000364.1 GCA_938004375.1 uncultured Pseudomonadota bacterium | reverse complement strand
CTCGTGAAAACCGCGAAAACCGGCCACCCCGTGACAAAGGCGCCCCCGGCGACCGGCCCCCTCGTGAAAACCGCGAAAACCGGCCACCCCGTGACAAAGGCGCCCCCGGCGACCGCCCGCCACGTGAAAACCGCGAAAATCGGCCGCCCCGCGAGAATCGCGAAAACCGCGAGAACCGTGAAAACCGACCGCCCCGCGACAAGGGCGCATCCGGCGACCGGCCACCACGTGAAAACCGCGAAAGCCGGCCAGACCGGCCCGCGCCCCAGGCGCCGCAGGCGACCCAGGCGCCCAACCCCCCTGACAATGGAGATGCATGATGGCCAAGCAGAAGAGACCCGAGGAAGAGATCCAGCAGAAGGCGCTCAAGACGGCGCTGGGCACGATCGAGCGCCAGTTCGGCAAGGGCGCCATCATGCGCCTGGGTGACCACGAGAGCCACATGAAGGAGTTGAGCGTGGTGTCCACCGGCTCGCTGAGCCTGGACATCGCGCTGGGGGTGGGCGGGCTGCCCAAGGGCCGCGTCGTCGAGATCTTCGGACCCGAGAGCTCGGGCAAGACCACCCTGGCCCTGCACATCGTCGCCGCCACCCAGAAGCAGGGCGGCGTCGCCGTCTTCATCGACGCCGAGCACGCATTGGACGTTTCCTACGCCAAGAAACTGGGCGTGGACATCGAGAACCTGCTGATCTCGCAGCCCGACTGCGGCGAGCAGGCCCTCGAGATCGCGGACACCCTCGTCAAGACCGGCGAGGTCGCCGTCGTCGTCGTGGACTCGGTCGCCGCCCTCACGCCGCGGGCCGAGATCGAGGGCGAGATGGGCGACAGCCACGTCGGCCTGCAGGCCCGCCTCATGAGCCACGCGCTGCGCAAGCTCACGGGCAGCATCTCCAAGAGCAACTGCCTGGTGATCTTCATCAACCAACTGCGCATGAAGATCGGCGTGATGTTCGGCAACCCCGAGACCACCACGGGCGGCAACGCGCTGAAGTTCTACTCCTCGATCCGCATGGACATCCGCAAGGTCGGCACCCTCAAGCAGGGCGAGACCGTCATCGGCAACCGCACGCGGGTCAAGGTCGTGAAGAACAAGATTGCCCCGCCCTTCCGCGAGGCCGAGTTCGACATCCTCTACGGCCACGGGATCTCCTTCGAGGGCGACGTGCTCGACCTGGCCGAGAAGGCCGGCATCGTCGAGAAAAGCGGTTCCTGGTACTCCTTCAACGGCGAGCGCCTGGGTCAGGGACGGGACAACGTCCGCCAGATGCTCGTGGACAACGCCGACCTCCTCGCGTCCATCGAGAACCGCATCCGCCAGTCCAGCGATCTGCCGCTGCTCATCGGCGGTGACGACGCGCCCGCCGAGGACTAGGCCCCGCCTGCAGCCCCCATGCCCGTCGTCATCCTCAACCAGAAGGAGCGCAGCCTTTTCGTCCACCTCGTGCTGTGGCACGTGTTCATGCTCGCCGTGGTGGGCGTGGCCTTCGCCTTCGCCGGCATCCTGGTCTTCGGCACCTACGCCCGCCAGGTCCCGGTGAAGCCCGACTTCGGGCGCATGAAGGACTCGGTGTCCACCTCCACCACCATCACGGCGGCCGACGGCTCCATGCTCGCCGAAATCGCCGGCCAGCGCCGCGAATGGACGCCCATCGCCGAGATCCCGCCCCTGGTCCGCAACGCGTTCATCAGCATCGAGGACGCGCGCTTCTTCACCCACGGGGCGCTGGACCTGATCGGCCTGGCCCGCGCCACCTGGACCAACCTGCGCTCAGGCGCCATCCGCCAGGGCGGCAGCACGATCACCCAGCAGGTGGCCAAGTATTTCCTGGGCGAGGAGCGCACCTTCGACCGCAAGTTCCGTGAGGTCATCTGGGCGCTGCGCCTCGAACGCTCCATGGGCAAGGAGCAGATCCTCGAGCTCTACCTGAACCTGATCTTCCTCGGGAAGAACGCCTACGGCGTCAAGGCCGCCGCCCGCAACTACTTCGACAAGAACCTGGACCAGTTGACCCTCGCCGAGGCCGCGCTGCTGGCCGGCATGGCCCAGGCGCCCTCGCGCTACAGCCCCACCGTGAACCCCGATCTGGCCCGGTTCCGCCGCGGGCAGGTCCTCGAGGCGATGAACCGCCACGGGTTCATCTCCCGCGACGAGCACGACGCGGCCCGGGAGGCCCCCATCGTCCTGGCGACGCGCAAGGACCACTTCAACGCCCGCACGCCGTATTTCACCGAGAGCGTCCGCCAGCTGCTGCTGTCACGGGTGGGCGCCGACGCCTTCGCCCGCGGGGGCTACTCCGTGGAGACCACCGTGCGCCCGTTCGTGCAGATCACGGCCCGCAGGAACGTCGAGGAGCTGGCGCGCTGGGAGGACAAGCGGCAGGGTTGGCGCGGCCCCGAGGCGCGCCTGAAGACCGAGGAGGAGCGCGCCGGGTTTCTCGAGAAGGCGGCCGCCCATTATCGGGGGATCGTCCCCGAGCCCGACCGCGACCTGCTCGCCCTGGTGACCCGCGTCACGCGGGAGCAGGCCCACGTGCAGGTCGGCGGGCTCCCCGAGGGCGTGATCTCCATCGACGACCTGAACTGGGCCTATCCCGCGCACCCCACCGAGGGCGTCACCGACAAGGTCATCGCCTCGGCCACCGAAGCGCTGCGCGCGGGCGACGTGGTCTGGGTCCGCCCCAAGGCCGGCGCCCGGGATCGTTACCGGCTCGAGCAGATCCCGCGGGTCCAGGTGGCACTCCACGCCATGGATCACCGCTCGGGTTACGTGGTCGCCATGATCGGGGGCACCGACTTCGACCTGACCAAGTTCAACCGCACCATCCAGAGCTGCCGGCAGCCGGGCTCGACGTACAAGCCGTTTTACTACAGCCTGGCGCTGGCCGAGGGCTGGACCTTCGACCGCCAGCTCACGGACATCCCCTACGCCATCACCGATCCCGCCACCGGGCAGAAGTGGCGCATCACCAACTTCAACTACGGCGAGACCCTGTCCCCCGAGCTGCAGGACAAGGTCGCCAACTACAAGGTCACCCTCGAGCACGCCCTGGTCTGGTCGCGCAACACGCCCTCGGTCACGGTCTTCCAGGCCATGGGCGCACGGAAAGTGGCCGCCTGGGTGAAGCGCTTCGGCTTCACCACGCCGGTGATCCCCGACAAGGGCCTGGCCCTGGGCTCGTCGTGCACCCGAATGGACGAGCTCAACGCGGCCTTCGCCGTCTTCGCCCGCAACGGCCGCGGGATCCGCCCCGTCATGATCCGCCGGATCCGGGACTCGGCCGGGAACATCCTCGAGGACGCCACCACCCCTTCGGACCCGCTGCTCACCACGGGCGAGCGCATCGATCGCATGATCGCCCTCCTAGGGCGCCGCGAACGGCAGGTCATCCCGGCCCGGGCGGCCTTCCAGACCTCGACGCTGCTGCGCAAGGTGGTCACCGACGGCCACAACGAGACCGTGCGCGACATCGGCTTCCCGGCCGCGGGCAAGACCGGCACCGCCTCGGACACCATGGACACCTGGTTCTCGGGGTACTCCTCCCGCTGGGCGGTATTGACCTGGCTGGGTGACGAGAAGTACGAGCGGCCCCTGGGCGACCGCGACGCGGCCTTCGTCACCACCTCCCCGCTTTGGGGACGCTTCATGTACGACGCCGCCCGCCTCGCCCCGCACCGGGAGATCCCCTGGGCCGACGAGCGCCACCGTGATCTGGGCCGCCCCGTGACCGACAACCGGGCCCGCGCGGTCAAGCACGAATACGTGCCCCCGAAGGAGAAGCCGCCGGCCCTGGGAGAGTAGGTCGAGCTCTCGGGTCCGCCAACCCTCGGGTCCGCGGTTGCACTTTGTCGAAAAACCACTATCCTGTGGGAGGCTGCCGGTGAAATTTTTCCGTTACGGCGCCGTCAGAGGATGGTCAAGCCATCCTGGTCTTTCAGGATGGCCAGACTTCGAATACCAGTACGAACGAGGAGACCCATGAAAATACTGCTCAGTGTCCTGTTCCTGTCCGCCTGGATGATCGCGCCCGCCCACGCCCAAGACAAGACCTGGAAGCCCCTGACCATCCCCGAGGCCAAGAAGGTGGAGAAGGGCAACCTCGCCAAGATCATCGAGATGGAGCTGCCCGGCTACGGCGCCCGCATCCTGGCCTATCCCCAGATCCTGCGCATCGAGTTCAACGGCGGCACCGGCCCGGCGAAGATCTCCGAGACCGTGCTGCTGTTCAAGAACCTCCCCGAATTGGCCATGATCAAGGCCGAGAGCGATCTCAAGCCCTCCCGCGACGCGGTGGCCTTCTCGTCTTTCAAGTCCTGCACCTGGGACACCGAGGCGGAGGTGCACGACTGCAAGGGGGCGGGGATCGCCAACGCCGGCGCCGTGGACGTGCTGCCGGTGGTCACCCAGAAACACGTGCTGCTGGTGTCCCGCGCCAAGACCACCGGCCGGGCGAAGACCGTGCTGTGGCTGGCCTACTCCTCTGCCGCTTCGATTTATTCTCTACCGTACGCCAACATGGGCTTCGCCAAACTCGGCACCGACACCATCACCGTGACCTCCTACGTGCCCACCACCGCCAGCGTCCCGGTGCTGCCGCCGGACCCCATGGACCAGCCCGTGCCCAACGAGCCCGAGAGCAAGATCGCCCCCGCCCCCGAGACGCCGACCCCGACCCCGGTGACCCCGACACCCGCCCCGACGGCCCCCGCGCCCCTGCCGGCCCCGGAGACGGCCGCAAACTGGACGGGCTACCAGGTCCTCGCCACCACCACCCTGGCCAAGCCGCTGGCCGACGTCTGGGCCCAGGACCGGCTCACCAAGCTCGTCTCGGACACGTCGCTCCTGTCCTACCACTGGGTGCGGATCCAGGTGAAGGGCGTCGACCTGAACGTGGCCAAGTCCCTCAAGCTCGCGCTGCCCGTGGCCCCGGCGATGGCCTACGTCTTCTCGTGGACCGACGCGCCCAAGGACTTCCGCTCCTTTTTGGGGGACCTCTCGGTCTGTCAGAAGCGCGGCACCAAGGGCTGCCCCATCCGCGTGGACGGCACGCGATGGTATGACCTCACCGGCCTCGTCTCCACCACGCGCTTCGTGGCCCAGTCCGCGCCGAACAAGGCCGGCCAGGGCCAGTTGATCCTGTGGATGGCGTTCCCCGTCCCCGTCACCCAGGTCGGCCACAACCAGGCCGCCGGCGGAAAGATCACCGCGGTCGCCTGGAAGGCCGTGGCCGGCGCCGGCGCCCCCGTGCGCCCCCTTTCCGAGACCGCGCCCCCCGCGGTGGACGGCCTGCCCCAGGACGGCCCCCTGAAGCTCCCGCTGACGCCCAGGGCGGTCACCTATCCTGCGGCCTCCAACTACCTGCGCCAACTGGGCATCGTCCCCCAGGACAGCGGACTGCTCACCTACCCGTACCTGCTGCGCGTGAGCCTCAAGCCCGCCTCCAACGTCCGCCAGGCCCTCGAGCTCACCCTGCCCGCCCAACCGGCGCTGATCCTGGGCCGCTCCCAGAGCCTCACCGGCACCACCGCCGAGAACGCCCGCATCGGCATGGTCCAGATGGGCAAGCCCGGCGCATGCCGGATCAAGGGCTCCCAGATGCACTGCCCCATGCACTTCCACGGGCTGGGCTGGAGAGATCTCTCCGGGGGCTTCCAGAAGGGCAAGACGCGCATCATCTTTGCGGCCAACTCCAAAGCCGAGGTCCAGGAAATGGTGTTTTTCCTCGCGTTTGAGCGGGCGCCCGCCTTCGTCCAGGTCGAGGAATACCCCTCCTCCGAAAATGCGCCGGTCATCACAACGTCCTTGTATCAGGTCCAACAATTCCGCTAATATCCCCTGGATGACGAGCTCCTACGAACCCTATCCCCCGGGGACCACCCTGGCCGACGGACAGTACGTCCTGACCCGGCTCCTCGCGGTGGGCGGGATGGGCGCGGTCTACAAGGGCACCAAGCTCGGCGCCCTGCGCATGGAGCTCCCCGTCGCGATCAAGGAACTGCTCCCGCACCTCTCCGAGAAGAAGCCGCTCGTGGAGTTGTTCTTCACCGAGGCCCATCTCCACGCCAAGCTCCACCACTCCAACATCGTGCGCGTGGTGGACCTGTTCACCGACCGCGGCCGGTACTACATCGTGCTCGAGTGGGTCGAAGGCATGGACCTGCGCGTGCTGATCAAGACGCTGGTCAAGAAGCGCTTCTCCATGCCCCTGCCGGTGGGCCTCTTCATCCTCTACGAGCTGCTCCAGGCGCTGCACTACGCCCATCACGTGATCATCCCCGAGAAGCACGTCACCGGCATCGTGCACCGCGACCTGTCGCCGTCGAACATCCTGCTGTCCCGGGCCGGCGAGGTCAAGCTCACCGACTTCGGCATCTCCCACGCCGGCGAGCGGCTGATCCCGTTCAAGCGCGTGCTGGGGAAGAAGGGCTACATGCCCCCCGAACTGCGCGACGGCGGGCTCGGCGAGAGCCGCTCGGACGTGTACTCGCTGCTGGTGTGCTTCTACGAGGTCATGTCGCTGTTCAACCCGCTGCTCAACGACACCGAGCACCCGGACTTCAACCTCGGCCGCGCCCGCCCGGAAGATCGGAAGAGCGTCGTGTAGGGAAAGAGTGTAGATCTCGGTGG
>CALKWH010000363.1 GCA_938004375.1 uncultured Pseudomonadota bacterium | reverse complement strand
CCACCGAGATCTACACTCTTTCCCTACACGACGCTCTTCCGATCTTTGGGTGCTGGTGAAGGCCTCCCACGGTGTGGGGCTCTCGCGCTTCGTCGAGCGGCTCCACGAGCTCACCTCCTGCGCCTGCACCTGACAACGGCTGTCAGATCGTTCTCCACGTCTCCGCGAAGAACTCGGACCGGAAGGCGCGCAACTCGTCCATGCGGGCATGCCGCCCCAGGGAGACGCGGTTGGTGAGCAGCACGCCGCCGCGACCGGTGGGTGGGTGCAGCCAGCAGGCGGTGCCCGAGAAGCCCAGATGGCCCACGGTCGCCTCCCGGTCAGCGGTGTCCCCGGCGGTGGTGAACCCGACGGGAGCGGGGCGGTCCCAACCCGGCGTGAAGGCGTCTCCGGGCGTCATGGGCGTCCACATCCGTCGCACGGCCTCCGGCGGCAGGGGACCGCCAGGGCGGCCGTTCCGCATGGCGTAGAGGGCCTGCAGCCAGCCGATGACCGCGGACAGGGATCCGAACAGGCCGGCGTGACCGCACCAGGACCCCAGGACGCGGGCATTCTCGTCATGGACGCGGCCGCCGAACGCGCCCGACGGCTCCCGGTTGCACGCCATGGCGGCCACATCGGACGTGGCGCCGGGGTCCGGTGTTCCGGGCGGCCTCCCCCAGAACGAGAAGTCCAAACCCAGGGGCGCGTAGAAGGTCCGAGCCGCCCAGGAGGTCCAGTCTTCGCCCAGGGTGCAGGTGAGGTGGTGGCCCAGCAGGATGTATCCCAGGTCGCTGTACAGGAAGCCGGCGCCCGGTGCGCGTTCGGGGGGCACGCGTCCGAGGGCAAGCAGCAGGGCTTCCCGGTTGTCGCAGGTCTGGAAGAACGGCGCATAGGCCGCCAGGCCGGCGGAGTGGTTCAGGAGGCGCCACAGGGGCACCGACTCCAGGTGTTCCCTCAGGGGACCGTCGGCCCAGGGCAGGGCGTGGACGGGGGGGTCGTCGAGCCGGAGGAGGCCCTCGGTGGCCAGGGCAAACACGGCGGGGGCCGTGGCCAGGGCCTTGGTCAGCGAGGCCAGGTCGAAGACAGAGGCGGCGTCCATGGGGACGGGCTCGCCGACGCCGTCGGCGGCACCGGGACCTCGGAAGGCGATGCCGCGGGCCTCCCACCACACCTGGTCAGGCGTGAACACACCCGCTGCGACAGCGGGGAAGCCCTCCGCGTGGCGCTCGAATACGGTGCTCAGGGGTCCAGGAAGTCCGCGGTTCCACATGGCCCGGGTTGTAGCACGGGTCAAGACCACGCGCGAGAATCGGCGTCACCCATAAATATGGGTTGATCCGGACCCGCGCCACGGCGTACTATGTTTCTTCGGTTTGGACCGGGGAACATGACCTATCGCAAGTTCGACAAGTACGGCATCGTCAAGCGCATCGCCATCGGAGGCATCTCCGAGATTTTCCTGGCCCGTGAGGACCAGGGGAAGGGCCTGCTGGACCGCCATGTGGTCATCAAGAAGCTGCTTCCCCAGTTTGCCAGCAACGAGAAGCTCGCCTCGATCATCCAGCGGGAGGCGCGTCTTCTGGCCGCCCTCTACCACGCCAACATCGTGCAGGTGGTGGATGCCGGGCTCACCGAGGCGAAGGAGCCGTACCTGGTGCTGGAGTACATCCAGGGGCAGGATCTCAAGGCCCTGTACCACGTGGCCCACGAGGGCACGCCCCTGGCGCCGTCGATGGTGTTCTATCTCCTCGAGCAGGTGCTGCGCGCCCTGGTGCACATGCATGAATTGAAGGACTCCAAGGGCCGGCCCTATCACCTGATCCACCGCGACCTGTCTCCCACCAACATCATGTGCTCCATGAGCGGCGACGTGAAGCTCCTCGACTTCGGGTTGGCCAAGCGCGCCCTTGACGTGACGGGCTCGGGGAACCTCACCGGCAAGGTGCCATACCTGTCTCCGGAGCAGATCACCGGCGGCCGTGTCGATGCGCGTAGCGACCTGTTCGCATTGGGCACCGTGTTCTACGAGTTGTGCTCCGGCCGTCATCGCTACGAGGGCACCCACGAGGTCGAGATCCTGCAGCAGATCCGGGACCGCCGGGACGTGCCGTTGGCCCGGGTGGCCCGCGAGCTGCCCCCCGAGCTGGTCACGGTGATCCAGAAGGCCTGCGAGTACGAGCCCGGCCGGCGCCCGGCCGGCGCCCGGGAAATGCTCACCGAGCTTTCCGCCCTCCCGGCCGTGGTGCCCGGGTTGCATGGTGGCCGCGCCGAGCTGGTGGACTTCATGGAGTTCCACTTTGGGGCCACGCGCATCGACTCCACCCTGCCGGTGCAGAGCTCCCCCGAGAAGCCGGTGGCCGTGCGCTCGTTCAACCTGGGTTCCCTGGAACTGCCCAGCGCCGAGGACCTGGGGGACTCCGAAGATATCCCCACCGCGGTGCGAAACGAGCCAAAATTCGAAAAGGTAGTCAATCCCCGGGCGCCCACCCTCCCCGCCTCGGCCGGGCTCTCGGCGGCCGATGTCGCCCGGGCCGTGGCCGCCCGTCCGGTGATCGCCCGCCCGCCCCAGGGTCCAGCCCCCGCGCCGGCCGTGCCCGCAGGGCCTGCCGCCCCCGTGAAGGACTGGTTCGACGAGTCGCTCCCCGGTGTCCCTGCCGCGTCTGCCGCGGCACCAGCGGCCCCGGCTAGCCCCGCCCCGCCGGCGCCCGGAGACTGGTTCGAGTCCCTCTCCCCGGTCCCGGCGGTTCAGGAGAGACCTATGGTCTCCCAGAAACCGCCCGAGCTCCCCGAGACCGTGCCGGGCTTCCGGAATGTCGCCAAGGATCCTCCGTCCGAGGACGAGACGAAGCAGGGCTGGAAGCCGGCACTGGGGCCGGCGCTGCCGGAGGCGGATTCGGGGCCGGCGTTGGGGCCGGCGCTGCCGCTCCCGGGTCCGCCTCCGGGTCGCCCGCCGGGCCCGCCATCAGGTCCGTCACCAGGCCCGCCACCGGGGATCCGGCAGACGCTGACCCCGCCGGGCCGTCCGCCGGGCCCGCCATCAGGTCCGTCACCAGGCCCGCCATCGGGTCATCCACCGGGGATCCGGCAGACGCTGACCCCGCCGGGCCCCCCACCGGGCCGTCCGCCAGGCCCGCCATCGGGTCATCCACCGGGGATCCGGCAGACGCTGACCCCGCCGGGTCCGCCACCGGGCCATCCGCCGGGCCCGCCATCGGGTCATCCACCGGGGATCCGGCAGACGCTGACCCCGCCTGGTCCGCCACCGGGGATCCGGCAGACGCTGACCCCGCCGGGTCCGCCACCGGGCCGGCGCCCGACCGGCGCCAACGCGGCCGTGCCTCCGGGGCTCGATCCGGGCCTCATGGAGCGCACGGCGCCGGTGCCGCCTCTGGAGTTCGACGGGTTCGACGACGAGACGCACTACCTGCCGTCGGAGCCCGCCGACCGGCGCGCGGGCGTCGATCTGGGGGGCACCTGGTTCGCCCACCCCGCCATCCGCATCGGCTTTCCGGTGGCCGGCCTGCTCTTGCTGCTCGTGGCGGCCGCCTTCGTGTTCTGGCCCCGGTCGCACAAGACAGGGCCCGCCATGATCACCCTCCAGGGCGACGTCGCCGACGCGAAGGTCTACCTCGACGACGCGCCCCTGGGTTCCCTGCCGGTCACCTTCCGCTTCCCCGAAGACGGGGACTCCCACGAGATCCGCGTCGAGGCCCCGCGCAAGCAGAAATGGAAGCGCACGCTGCAGCCCTCCACGGTGAAGACCGAGACCATCGTGGTCAAGATGGAGACGCTGCTGGCCGAGCTCAAGCTCGTCTCCACCCAGACCGGAGTCGAGGTCCGCGTGAACCAGCCCGGGAGCCAGGGGAATACCGTCGAGGAGTGGATCCCGCTGCCACTTCTGATCCCCGGGCTCGAGCCGGGCACGGTCCTGCAGGTCGAGGCCCGCTGGAAGAAGAAGAAATGGAACCAGCCCGTCACGGTGCCCGCCGCCACCTACGCGGAGATTTCGGTCGAACCGCCCTCCACGGGCCGGTGACCGGGTGCCCGAAAAGGAGTCCGTCATGCGCCACCTTTTCCCCCTCCTCCTGCTCGTCCTGATCCTCGCCGGGTGCGAGTGCTCCCGTGACGACACCAACAACGCCAACGCCGGCAACGCCAACAACGCGAACCAGAACAACCCGCAGTGCGCCGACGGAGACAAGATGTGCGAGCTCAACAAGGTGCTCCTGTGCGAGGGTGGGCAATGGCGTACCTTCAAGGAGTGCGGGCAGGGGGAGCTCGTGGGGCCCTTGTGCGATCCCACCCTGCTCGAGTGCGTGTTCTGCTATGCCAACGGCACGACCTGTCAGCCCGACGGCCACGTCTACCACTGCCTGCCCGACGGGTGGGTGGGGGAGAAGGCCGAGGACTGCGATCTGGATTCCGAGGAGGACTGTATCGAGTGGGTCCCTGGTGAGGCCGTGTGCGGCACCCCTTGTAACAAGGCGCGGTTGTCGCGCAGCTACCTGGGCTGCGACTGGGTGTCCACGGTGACCGCGAACGCCAGCCTGCGGCCCCCGTTCGCCGAGAACTTCGGCCTCGCGCTTGACAACGCGGGCGACCGGGACGCCCTGGTCACGATCACGGGGCCCGACGGCACCCGAGCCGAGGACCTGCCAGCCCACACCCTTCGCGTGTTCCTGCTGCCCTTCCACGAGCCGCTGCGCACCGGTTCCTCGCCGGACTTTGGGCTCACCCTGCGCTCGGGACTCTATTCGGCGGCGGCCTATCGCGTCACCACGACCCAGCCGGTCACCGCCTACCAGTTCAACCCTTACGACTTCGTTCTCGACGTCACCGGCATCGACTACTACTCCTACACGAACGACGCCAGCCTGCTGTTGCCGGTGGCCGCCCTGGGCCGCCGCTACACCGCGCTGAGCCGGGGCACCGTCGCCTACGACACCGTGAATCCGCCCATCTCCGAGAAGCACAGCCCGGGTTTCGTCACCGTCGTGGCCGTGGAGAACCAGACCACCATCACCGTGCGGGCCGCCGCGCACACCGCCGCCGGCGAGGGGATCGAACCGCTCACCCCGGGGGAGGAGCGCACCTTCGTGCTCCAGAAGAACGACGTGCTCCAGCTCGTCACCGCCCAGGACTTCACCGCCGCGACCTGCCCGGAGACCCCGGGTCACGCCACCCACACGGATGAACGCTACGTCTACTGCGACCCGGGCGCCGCCTACGACCTCACGGGCACCGGGATCGCCTCGGACAAGCCGGTGGCGGTCTTCTCGGGGCACAACTGCGCCTTCGTGCCGTACCACACATGGGCCTGCGACCACCTCGAGGAGATGCTCTTCCCGCAGGAGATCTGGGGTCAGACGTACGTGGTGGGCTTCACCGCCCAGGTGGAGCCGGCCTCGTCGGAGTCCAACCTGGTGCGCGTGGTGGCCGCCGAGGACGACACCCTCGTGACCTTCTCTCCGGCGACGATCTCGGCGCCCCGCACGCTCGCGACCGGCGAGTGGGTGGAGGTGGCGCCCCCGCCTCAGCAGCACTTCGGGATCACGGCGGACAAGCCGGTGCTGGTGGCCCGCTTCCTGGTGGGCCAGAACGCCTGGACCACCGCGCTGGACGCCTCGGGGGATCCGTCCATGGGCCTGGTGGTGCCCGTGGAGCAGTTCCGCGCCGCCTATCGCTTCACCGCGCCCCCCTCGTTCACCACGTCCTGGGTGAACGTCATCGTTCCGGACACCATGGCCGCGGGCGATACCATCACTCTCGACGGCACGACGGTCCTCTCGGCGGCCGACTTCACGGTCGTGAGCGACACCGGCTTCGCCCTGGCCCAGCTCCCCCTCGACGCGGGTGCCCCTACCGGCTCCCATGAGCTGGTGGCCTCTCGTGAGAGTCTCCGGTTCGGCATCGAGGTCTACGGCTTCGCCAACTATACGAGTTATCTCTACCCCGGCGGCCTGGATCTGTACCAGATCAACGTCATCGCCAAGTAGGACAAAAACAAATAAAATCGGTTTTTCCGGTCCGATGGTGGGACGTTTCGACGATTTCGATTTCGATTTCGATTTCGATTTCGATTTCGATTTTGGGAGGAAGAGGTTTCATCCTCGGAATTGAATATTTTCACGGTTCGGCGTATCTTCCCCTGTCGGTTCCGGCGCGCGCCGGACCAGGAGCATGTCTCATGAAACCCGCCCTGTTCGGAATCTCCCTCCTCGGTGTCCTGCTGCTCGCGCCGTCCGTCTCCGAGGCTTGCACCCAGAAACTGGTCCCCGACAAGCAGACCGTCAAGATCGGCGACACGGTGAAGGTCACCGCCTCGATCAAATGGATTCACGACAAGTGCCTGCTCGACGTGGACGACGTCAACTTCGAATACAAGGGGGTCGTGAAGATCTCCCAGACCAAGTGGAAAAAAGTCGCCAAGGGCAAGTTCGAGACCGTGATTACCCTGAAGATCACCGGCAAGGTCGCCGAGATGAAGAGCTGGCGCAAGTGCGCCCGGGCCGGCCGCCACGGCGCCGAGTTGAAGTTCACCATCGCCCCATGACCTTCCGCGCCTGCCGCCCGGACGAGCACCCGCTCGTCGTCGACCTCATGCTGCGCCTGTACCGGGAAGACCCGGCCACCGTCCCGATGACTCCGGAGAAGGCCCTTTCGACTCTGCGCCGCTTCGACGCCGAGCCCACCCGCGGAGTCGTCGTGGTCCATGAAGGGCCGACGGGCCAGGACGGCTACGCGCTGCTGTCCTCGTTCTGGAGCAACGAACAGGGAGGCGAGGTCTGCGTGCTCGACGAACTGTATTTTCTGCCCGAGGCGCGGGGCCGCGGCCTGGCTACCGGGTTCATCCGCGACCTGGCCGCGGGGCGGCTCCCCTGGTTCCGGGACGCGGTCGCCCTCGAGCTCGAGGTGACGCCCGACAACACCCGCGCCCGCGCCCTCTACGAGCGCCTGGGTTTCTCCCCCTACCCCAATGCCATGTTCCGCTTGCGCAGGTGAAGACGGTCAAGCGTCGACCTACGACGGTCAACCGTCGACCTACGACGGTCAAGCGTCGACGGGTTCTATGCGATCGATGCCGTCGCGGGTGACCACGACGACGTAGTGGTAGACCGAGGCCTCGGCTTCCTTCCCACGTTCGGCCAGGGAGAGCACCAGGTGCACGTGATAGACGCGGCGACAGGTGACGGGGACCACCCGGCCGTCCACGAGCTGGTCGCGGATCTCGTCGGGATCGTCGAGCATGGTGAACCACGAGGACATCCGCAGGCGGATGATCTCGGTGATGGACTCCAGGCGGGCGTGGGCGTCTGCCAACAGCGACGAGCGCAGGTGGATTTCCTTTTGGAAGTGGATCACGTTCTCGGGCTTGAGCACGTGGCGGAAGGGGTTGATCGTACGGTTGCGGATGCGCAGCAGCTCCGGCGCGACCCGCCGGGCGTCGTAAAAACGCACCCGGGCGCGGGAGACGCCCACCTTGCGGCCGATGGCGGGGTCGATCAGGTCCTCCATGCGGTCCGACACCAGGTGCGGCATGGTGCGCAGGAAGAACGCACGGAAGAACTCCTTGAGCCGGTCCTTGAAGATGTAGGCGAGGACGATCATCAACGCCCAGGGCAGGCTGTAGGTGGCGAAGAGGCGATCCGTGAGGAAGGCGGCGGTCACCGCGAAGGCCATGGCCGCGCCCGCGGCGATGCCCATGAGCACCTGCCCCACCTGGTTCGCGGTGCGGTTGGGGGTGCGCCCCATGTACATCGCGCTCTCGCTCCACTTTTTGAGCATGTGCGAGCGGTAGAGCGTCTCCTCGTTGAGCTCCGGGGTGTCCGGGTCGATGACCGAGGGGTAGTGCATTTCGCGTCGATACCGCTCCTGGCGAGGGAGTTGGGCGAGCACCGCGGCGGCGGCGGTGTCGTAGCCGGCGGCCGAGAGCTCCCGGTGCAGGTGGAACTGCTCGCGTTCGGTGACAAGGCTCAGCAGTTCGTCGGTGAAGCGCCAGGCCTCGCGCAGGTACTCGTCCACGCCTGGCTCCAGGAAGCGCGGGTGCAGGCCGCGGAAGCG
This sequence comes from uncultured Pseudomonadota bacterium, assembly GCA_938004375.1. Taxonomy (GTDB): domain Bacteria; phylum Myxococcota_A; class Polyangia; order HGW-17; family HGW-17; genus HGW-17. The sequence continues at coordinate 30,848 of CALKWH010000363.1, read as the reverse complement.
CTCGAGCACCAGGCCGATGTTGGTGAGCCACTGTCCCACGGTCTCGTTCACCAGCGCGGGCGGATCCCGCCGGCCGCAGCTCTCGACGATCAGCGCGATGCGCCGGCGCAGTTGGAAGGCGTAGATGTTCGCCAGGGTCTTGATCTCGTAGACCAGCTCCTCCTGATCCTTCGCTGTGAGGATTGGTGTGGAGTCGAGCTTGCGCTGCAGTCTCGTGAGCGGGCTCAGGTCGTTCTCGGGGTCCAACAGCAGCGCCAGGGGGATGGGGGCCACCGTGTAGCGGGTGTAGGTCACCAAGTTGTTGAAGAAGGTCTCGGGGCTGGTGCGCGAGGGCGTGAGGTTCATGGAGGCGGGCGTGAACAGCAGCGCCTCGAGCAGGTAGGAGGTGCGCGGCTGGCCGGGGACCAGCGGGTAGTCGACCTCGAGCTCGAGCTGTTGACGACCGTGGTTTCGGATGCGGCAGTGGTATTGCATGACAACGGGTCCAGGGGTCCGGGAAAGCGGTCTCGGACCCGCGAAGCGGGCTCGTGGCCGGTCGCGGACCGGACAAAGCGGGCACTTTATTGCTTTTGTTGCGCCTTTGCAAGCCGTCCCCGTTGCCTTTTCCCGGAATCGGCACTATTTTGCGGCGTCCGCGGGTTCGATCCGCATCGCCCGCGGACGAGGAGTCGAAGATGGAGAAAGCCGAACTGGTGCGACTGGCCGTCCAGGCCATCGAGGACAAGAAGGGCGAGGATCTGGCGGTCTTCTCGGTGGCCGCCAAGCTGGGCTACACCGACACCATCCTGCTGGCCACGGGGAACAACCACCGGCACGTGGACGCCATCGTCGAGGAGGTCCGCGGCCGCCTGATCCAGGCGAAGCAGGAGATCCTCGGGGTCGAGGGCCGCGAGCAGGGCGAGTGGGTGCTGCTGGACGCCGGCGACCTCATCGTCCACATCATGCAGCCCGCCGCCCGGGATTATTACCTGCTGGATCAGGCATGGGCCGATTGTAAAGTAAATCCCAAATGAAGTGGTTCCTGTACAGCGTGGGGCACGAGAAGGCGGATCCCCTGGAGCCGTTGGTGCAGGAGTACGCCGCCCGCGTCGCGCGCAAGGTCCCGCTCACGGTCAAGGTATTCCCCGATGAGGCCCGCCTGGAGAAGTCCATCGGCGAGGGGCGCGTGCGCGTCCTGCTCACCGAGCGCGGCGACCAGGCGGCGTCTTCGGAGGCGTTCGCCACGCGGGTGCAGCGGCTGCTCGTCCGTGAGCACCGCGACGTGGTCTTCGTGATCGGCGGCGCCCACGGGCACTCGTCGGAGTTTCTCGCGAAGGCTCACGAGCTCTGGTCGCTCTCGAACCTCACGTTCCCCCACCGCGTCGCCCGCCTGCTGCTCGTCGAGCAGCTCTATCGCGCGTTGACCATCCTGGCCAACGAGCCGTATCATCATTGAGAATTTAGAACTTGGCGGTGGCGATGATGGCGGCGCCGAACTTGTTGCCGTCCTCGAACTCGCGCTTGGCGGTGCCGTTGGGCAGGGTCTTCAGGGTGGTGAAGTTGGGATCGAGCTGGTAGAGCACCACGAAGGACAGGGCCATCATGTCCGAGAGGTCCCATTTCAGGCTGAGCTTGGTGCCGAAGATCGGCATGGCCTCTTCGCCGTCGGGGAGCACGGAGAGCTCGCCCTCGTTGCGCACGACGATGGTGCGCACTCCAAGGTCGATGTCGGAGGCGCCGGTGGAGGTGGTCAGGTGCACCTGCGCGGTGGAGGGCATCTGCACGCCCAGGGTGAGGCCCAGGGTCATGTGCAGGGCGGGGAAGTAGTAGTCGCCGCCCACGGCCGCGAAGAGCTCGGGGGAGGTCTCGAGCTCGCCGCTCATGGCCTGGTAGGGGACGTACGAGGGCACGTTGAGCAGGATGAAGGACAGGGAGCGCGAGAACAGGGTAAAGGTGAGCCGCGCCAGGTCCTTCTGGAGCTTGAAGTTCAGCGCGCCGGCGTAGGCGGGCTGCATGACGGTGTCGCCGTAGTTGTCCGGGTCGGACAAGGACTGGGCCATGAAGTTGCCCTCGAGGGACAGCAGGTAGTGCAGCCCGGGCTTGTAGGACGGCTTCGTGAGCAGGCTGTCCACGAACTCCTGGTCCGAGCGGAACAAACGCAGATCCGCGCTCATGCCGAGCTTCATGCCGTTCATGTAGGCGATGCGGCCCGAGGCACCCACCAATTGGACCATCTCGCCTTCGACGCCCAGGTTGGGGTTCTCACCCATCTGGAAATAACCGCCGTTGGCTTCAACGGAGAGCTTGTCCGACGGGGTCCAGCCGAAGCCGCCGAGCATGGCGTAGACGGTCTCGCTCTCGCGGCCCTGGTTGGATCCCGGGGGCGGGTTGGTGAGAACCTTGGCCGTCTTGAAGCCCAAAAAGGCGTACATGTCCGGGGTCCGGTAGTTGAACTTGATGCCCGGGGTGAGCTGCTTGGAGGCAGCCGCGAAGGTGTCGGCGCCGCCCCAGGTCAGGTCATACAGGTAGCCCAGGCGGAAGCGGTCGGTGGACACCGGGAACATGGTGACCGAGAACTCGCCGCGGCCGGGTTCCTGGTACTTGACCAGCAAGTAGGTGCCCGCGTCCTGGAGCTTGCCGTCGCGGGACGAGGAGAAGTCGTAGCGCGTGACGATGGCGCCCTCGGTGGTGAGCCCGGGGATGTAGCCCCGGAGCTTCTTGTACAGGACCAGGTGGAACTGGTTCTCACGGCCGGTGCGCGCCGAGTCGAGGTTGTCGAAGAACAACTCGTACCCGGGGCGGTTGCCGAAGCCCGGTAGCGGGCTGTCGATGATCGTCTCGCCGGCCTTGTGCAGGAAGTCGTCGTCCCCGAGGATGAACGCGATGCGGGTGTCGACGAAGTAACGCTCGGGGGCCAGGAACTCGGGCATGGGCATCAGGGAGCGCTGCTCGCGGCGCAGGCGGCGGCGCCAGGCGCGCTCCTCGGGCGTCATGTTCTTCTCCTGGTCGGTGACGTCCTCCTCGGGCTTGGTCTCCTCGGGCTTGACCTCTTCGGGTTTGACCTCGGGTTTGGCCTCGGGCTGGCCCTCGGGCTTGGCCTCGGCGCCGGGGACCGGCGTGGCGTCGGTGGTGCCCGTCTGGGCCAGGGCCCATGAAGGGATCAAAAGGGTGAACAGCAGCAGGACACGGGAAAAAGTACGCAAGGGAACCTCCATTCTCCTCAATAAAGTGTCTAGTCCTCGCACTCGGCTTCGGTGAAGCAGACGTCGCGGGCGTCCCGGGGCAGGATGATCCAGGCCGGGGCGCCGAAGTCCAGATGTTTGAGCATGCCGCGGACGCGGTAGATCGGCACGCCCAGGCTGCCCTCGGCCTCGGGGTCGAAGGGTACCACGCCCTGGGTGACCACACCGACCTCGACGCCGCCGACGTCGACGGTCCACGTGAAATAGATGTCGTAGTCCTCCTTGACGACGCAGCCGACCTCGTCGCCGCAGTCGAACTTGCAGTTCTTCTCCTCGGGGATGTTGTAGTCGATCACGCCGTCGCCGTTGGCGTCGCAGCGCAGGAACTCGGAGGAGGCGGTGACGTCGCGGACCTCTACCAGCGCGCTCTCGAGCTTCTCCATGGCGAGCAGGTCGCCGACCATGGCGCCGGTGATCTCCGCCGGGGCGGGAAGAAAGGCCGTGCACTTGGGCTCGCCCACGGTGCAGAACGCGTCGCCGGTCTCGCAGCGGTCGACCTCCCAGAGCGGGTTCTTCATCTCGGTGTAGCCCTGGAACTCGTCGATGGCGCCCTGGATCGAGAGGATGCAGTCGCCGCGGCTGGTCTCTTCGGGGGTGCTGAAGTTATAGACGTAGAGGTGGGCGTAGTCGGGCATGGCCGGATCGCACACGTCGGTCATGTTGAAGCCGGCCACCGAGATGGCGGTGACCACCAGGCGGCTCTCGCCGGGCGTGCAGGTCGCGGTGCCCAGGTAGGGGTCGCCGTCGATGGTGACGCGGAACCCGGCGAGGGGGCTGGCTTCCTTGTCCCGGCTGCCGTCGGTGACCAGGCTCTCGTCCCAGGGGCGCTGGATGTCGGCGAGGCGCGGGTTGTGGAAATGCAGCGCGTCGGTGACGCCCACGGCACCGGTGCCTGGCTGCGGGTTGTCGTCGTCGGGGGCGTAGCAGCCTTGGGCGGGGAACAGGGAGGCGCAGGCGGCCGTGGCGGCGTTGGGCGCGGGCTCGTAGCCCATGTCCTCGACCATCAGACGCAGGGTGCCGAAGCCGCCGCGGAAGGTGACGTCCCCCTCCCACACGCCTCCGTTGAGCGCGACCACCAGGACCTTGCGGTTGTCCGGGAGCAGATGGACGTCGGGTCCGGAGATGAACATGCCCGAGGGCACGGTCGTGATCACGACGGACTTGTAGAAGTTCCCCGCCGTCTGGCGGTCCTTGTCGAGGGCGCGGACGCGGACCCGTGCGGTGAAGGCGTCCGCGGCCAGGGAGAACGGACAGGCGTCCCCCTCGGTGAGGCCGCAGGCGGGCGGGTTCACGTAGGTCACTTCGAAGGAGAGGACGTCGCGCTCGAGGGTGACGGTCTCGGTGCAGGCGAACGGGAGGACGAACAGCGTGAAAAGGAGCAGTTTCTTCATGGTTTTCCTACTCGTAGGAGGGGTACACGCGATCGATGCGGCCTTCTTCGCGGGCCTCGATGCAGGGCAGCCGGATGCACATCTCGAGGGCGGACAGCATCAGTTGCCGTTCACAGTTGATCCGCTCGTCGGAGTTGCGCTCCAGATAGGAGCAGTCCTTGACGAGGGCCTCGGCCACCTGCTCGGAGCAGGCCGCGTAGCGCGACTGGGAGTAGCGCAGGCTGTCGATGAAGTCGCCGAAGGCGTCCTTGAACTCGGCCAGCGTCTGGGAGCCGGCGGCGGACTTGATGCCCTCGATGCGGTCGAGCTCCTCGTCGGGAAGCCCGGCGCCGCAGCCAGGGTAGTTGATGAACATGTAGTCGATGACGGCGTCGCGCAGGGGGATACCCGTGTTGTACTGCGTGGTGTTGAACTGCAGCACGCGGAAGCCGGAGCCGCCGGCGGCGATGTAATCGTTGGCGGCCAGGGTGTAGGAACTGAGCATGGTGATGGGGCGCCCGCAGCCCTGGGGCGTGCAGAGCTCGCCGGCCGGACAGCAGCCGCCCTCGCCGAACTCGGTGCCCGCGGGGCAGGACACGGCGGGCTCGTAGGCGTCGTCGCAGGTGTCGGCGCCGCCGGCCGGTCCGCCGGAGACGCAGCGCAGGCCATCGTACTGGCACATGGGCTTCTCGGTCTCGGGGTTCACGCCGTAGCGGGCGGGGTCAGTGAAGCGGGCGCCGCCGATGGTGATGCGGTGGGCGCTCTCGTAGGACTCGGGATCCTTGTACGGCGGGCGCACGGTCTCGTTGCAGTTCATGACGAAGTTGACGCCGGCGACCTGGGCCTGGGCCTGGCAACCGCGCCGGGCAGAGCGCAGGGCGACGTAGTCGAGCAGCTGCTTGACCTCGGAGCCCGAGAGGGTCAGCGTGGTGATCGTGTTCTCGAAGGGGAACACGTTGTACATGGTCTCGATCGTCACCGGACCCGCCTCGATGTCCGAGCGGATGCCCAGGGTGTTGGTGAGCGCGAAGTCGGTCTCGACGCGGCGCCGGGTCTGGATGGACGCGGACACGACGTTGCCCAGGGCCGAGTCGCCGTAGCCGGTGGCGAAGCGTCGGATCTTCACCGGCGCGAACGCGATGAAGCGGGTGAGCGGCAGGTGCCGGTACAGGAGCGGCTTGTACCAGTCGAGGATGCGCTGGGTGTCGCCGTCGAACTGGTCCACCGGGATGCGGTTGTCCATGGGATGGATGATCTGGCGGAAGGCCTTGAGCTCCCAGCCGTTGAGGGCCCAGAGGGCCTCTTCGCGGGCGTCGCCGGAGGTGGGGGCCTCGGGGCGGCCGAAGACGGTGTCCATCTGGCCCACGAACTTCAGGAAGGCGCCCGAGTGCATGAGCGGGACCGACCGGGAGTTCTTATACGTCACGGACACCAGGTTGCCCTGGGCGTCCCGGGTGGTCTCCAGGCAGCCGCGGCGCTCCATGAAGTCGATCAACTGCGGGCAGGACGGGTCGGGGCGGCAGTCCCGGATGACCTCGGGCGGGGACAGCACGATGTGCAGGTGACCGCCGAAGACCACGTCGATGCCCTCGGTGTTGGCGATGATCTGCTCGTCGCCGGGCAGTCGCTGGTGGCTGACGCACAGCGCGTCGGGGGTCACGCAGTCCTCGCCCTCGGGGCAGTTCTCGGGATCCTCGATGTAAATCTGGTCGTCCCCGCCGCGCTCCATCTGCTTCTCGGAGCGCAGGCCCAGGTGGCTGACGACCACGATGATGTCGGTCATCGGACGCAGGTAGTCGACGTAGAACTGGATCATCTCGATGGTCTCCACCGGGGTCACGCCCAGGGAGTTGCCGCCCTCGTACATGGAGACGATGGAGCCCAGGGAGCCGGCCCCGATGATGCCCACGCGCAGGCCCTCGGCGTTGGTGATCGTGTAGGGGTGGGTGACCTTGGCCAGGGGGCTGGCGCCCGGCGTGTTGGGGTTCTCCATGGCGTAGTTCATGTTCAGCATGGGGAACCGGGCGTACTCGATGGTCTTGTCGACGTAGTTGGTCACGCCCATGTCGAACTCGTGGTTGCCCACCGCGAAGGCGTCGACACCCAGCATGGAATACAGGATGAACTCCACCTCGCCGAGGTACTCGTTGAAGATGGGGGCGCCCTGGAAGACGTCGCCGGAGTCCACGTGGACCACGCGGCCGCCGGCGGCCCGGATGCGCTTGATCAGCGTCGCGGCGCGGGCGGCGCCGCCCACGTTGGGAGAGTTCTCGTCGAGGCCCAGGGCTTTGTCCTGCTCGCCCACCTGCAGGTAATACGGCAGCAGGCGCGAGTGCCAGTCCGAGGTGTGGATGAAGGTAATCTTGATGTCGTGACCCTCGAGGTCGGCCATCTCGGTGTCCTTGAGACAGCCCGTGAAGAAGAGGGAAGCGGCGACCAGGGAAAGGAGAATTGTGTGCAAGCGGAACATAAAAGCCTCCGGACCCCTGAACATAACTACTCGGGACCGCGCATGCAATGGCAAAGGTCAAATCTCCCATATTTAATTGGGGCCGGGCTGGCGAACTTGCCAACCGCCGCGTTTGTGTGGTATCTCCGACCACTATACTGGAGGCGCGGATGCCGTCGGTCGAACGCGAACACTGGAAATCCTCCCTGGGCTTCATCCTCGCGGCCGCGGGCAGCGCCGTCGGGCTCGGCAACATCTGGCGGTTTCCCACCCTCACCGGTCAGAACGGCGGCGGCGGCTTCGTGCTGCTGTACGTCTCCATCGTATTGCTGGTGGGCCTGCCGCTCATGTACGTGGAGCTCTCCATGGGGCGTGCCGCCCAGCGGGGGCCCGTGGGTGCCTTCCGGGCGCTGGCCCCCCACCGCGCCTGGCAGACCCTGGGCTACCTGTTCGTGCTCACCGGCGTCGTGATCCTGTCCTATTACGGAGTGGTGGCCGGCTGGACCTTGAAGTATTTTGGCTTGGCCGTCTTCGAGGGCTTCAGCAAGGGAAGCTCGGAACCCAATTTCCAAGCTTTCACCCAAAGCGGCGGTGTCCAGGTCGGTTTCTTCCTCGCGTTCCTCGCCCTCACCGCGGGCATCGTCTTTTTCGGGATCAAGGGAGGCATCGAGCGCATGAGTACCGTGCTCATGCCGATGCTCTTCGTATTACTGCTGCTGCTCATCGTCTACGCTCTCACACTGCCCACCGCGGTGGACGGCCTTTGCTTCTACCTGATCCCCGATCCGGCCTCCGTCTCGGGGAAGACCTTCGTGTTCGCCGCGGGCCAGGCCTTCTTCTCCCTGTCCCTGGGCATGGGCGCGATGCTCACCTACGGCAGCTACCTGAGCCCCGGCTCCAACCTCGTGCGCTCGGGCCTGGTCGTCGTGCTGTGCGACACGGCCGTGGCGGTCATGGCCGGCCTGCTGATCTTCCCCGTGCTCGGGGGCGCGCCCGAGAAGAGCGGCCCGGGGCTGGTATTCGTGGTGCTCACGGATCTGTTCGCCACGCTGCCGGCCGGCCGCTTCGTGGGGGCACTGTTCTTCCTGTTGCTGGCCATCGCCGCGCTCACGTCGACGATCTCGCTCCTGGAGGTCGCCGCGTCCTATTGGATGGACGAGCGCGGGTGGTCCCGCAAGAAGGCGGTCGGCGTGACGGCGGGCCTGGTCCTGCTCCTGGGCGTCCCCAGCGCGCTGTCCCTGGGTGCCGTGGGCGGGCTGGGGAACGTCCTGACCATCGGAGGCAAGGCGCTCGGCTTCCTGGACCTGATGGACTTCTTCTTCGGGAACGTGTCGCTCACCCTGGGAGGCTTCCTGCTGATCCTGTTCGCCGTCTTCGCCTGGAAGCGTCGGTGCTTCGAGGCCGAACTGTACACGGGCGCCGCGGTGCCGCCGGTGGCCCGGAAGGTCCTGTTTTACGTGCTGGCCGTGGTCGCCCCCCTGTGCCTGGGGAGCATCCTGGGCTACATGTTAATCACCGGCCAGACGCTCGGTTGATGATATGGTTTAGGTGAAATTTGACGACCACCCCCCACTGCCCGAACTGCGGTTTGAGACTGGAGACCGGATCGCGCTTCTGCGGCGCCTGCGGCGCCCAGTTGGCCGCCATGCCGGTGTCCTCGGGGGGCGGCGCCACCGTGCAAGGGAACCAGATCACCCCCGATACGTTGTCACGGGCCCCCATGACGCTCATCGGCCACATGGTCGGGGAATACCGTGTGACACACTTTTTGGGCAAGGGCGGTATGGGCTGGGTGTTCGCCGCCGTGCACCCCATCATCGGCAAGAAGGTCGCCATCAAGGTCCTCAAGACCACGTTCTCCCAGGAGCCCGAGGTGGCCAACGCCTTCATCAACGAGGCCAAGGCGGCCAACGCCATCGGCAGTCGGCTGATCGTTGATATATTTGCATTTGGACAACTCCCGGCGGGCAACCTGTACTTCGTCATGGAGCTGCTCGAGGGCGAGAGCATGGCCGCCTACCTCTTCCGCGAGGGGCGGCTCTCCTTCGCCGACGCCCGCCTGATTTTTCCGATGATGCTCGAGGCCCTCGAGGCCGCCCACTCCCACGGCATCGTCCACCGGGACCTGAAACCCGAGAACGTCTTCCTGATCACGAAGGACGGCATCCCGGTGGACCTGCGCCTGTTGGACTTCGGTATCGCCAAGTTCAACGCGGAGCAGCCGTCCTTCCTGCGGACCCAGGCCGGCATCATCAAGGGGACGCCGCTCTACATGTCCCCCGAGCAGTGCCGCGCCGCTGACACCACGGCAGCCTCGGACATCTACAGCCTGGGGATCATGCTGTACCAGGCGTTCACCGGCCGTGTTCCCTTCAAGAGCAACTCCTACGGCGAACTGATCGCCGCCCACCTTTCCGAGGAGCCCCAGGCGCCCTCCCTGGTCGCCCCCATGCCCCAGGCCCTGGAGGACCTGATCCTGGCCTGCCTGCAGAAGGAGCCCCAGGCGCGCCCAGCCTCGGCCAGCGAGGTGAGCCGCCGGTTGACGGAGCTCCTCGACGCCGAACTGACGGCCCCCGCCCGCGAGGAGGCCCGGGTCCGCCGGCGCTTCAGGCGTGCGCTGGCGTTCATCCTCGTGTTGCTGGTCGGCGCCGGCGCCGCCCTCAGTTGGTGGTTCTGGCCCAGGAACGAGGCCGGGACGCAGGCGGGACCACCGGCCCCCGCGAAGGTGACCCGACGGTTGCGGGTGATGACCTCCCACCCGGCGGTGGTCAACACCGAACTGGCCGCCGGCTTCGGGTTTTGGCTCGCCGAACTGGGCTACCCGCCGGTGCAGATCGAATGGGTGGTCCAGAAGGACGATCTAGGCTCCATCCAGGCCCAGTTGCGCAGCGCCATCCTGCAGAAGCGCAGCGGCGAGCTGGACGTGATGATCGGCGGCGGCGAGAGCCTGCACCGCACCCTGGCCCGGCCCGACTGCGTGACCGCCGGCAAGGTGAAGGAGCCCTGCTCCCAAGTGGCCCTCGAGCCCGCCGGGCTCGTGCCTCACGTTCCGCCCAAGCTGGCCGGCAACGACCTGTACGACCCGGCGGGGCGCTGGTACGGGGTCACCCTCTCCGGCTTCGGGATCGTCTGCAACGAGAAGACCCTCGAGCGCCTTGGTCTCGCGTTTCCGGCGACCTGGGAGGACCTGGCCGATCCCCGCTTCTTCCAGCGCATCGTGGCGGCTGATCCCAAGTTGTCCAGCTCCACTCTGATGGTGTTCGAAATGATCCTGCAGGCGCACCCGTGGGCCGACGCCTGGCGCATCCTGCTGGGATTGGGCGCCAACGTGCGCGACGCCTGGCTCACCTCCTCCCAGGGCGTCCTGCAGAAGCTCGCCGATGAGCCCGAGCTCGCCTGCGCGCTGGCGATCGATTACTTCTACCACTTGGAGAAGGACGAACTGGAGAAGACCAGCGGCGTCCGGCTGCGCTTCGGCATCCCGGAGAAGACCGCCTACCTGACTCCCGACCCGGTCTCCGTGCTCGCGCGGGCCCCCAACCTCGAGCCCGCCCGCCTGTTCCTGCGCTTCCTGTTCACCGAGGGTCAGCGGTTGTGGATGCTGCCCAAGGGCGCCAAATGGGGACCCCGGGACCACTCCGTGTTCCGGTTGGCCGTGGACGCGAGGTTGTACCGCGAGCCCGCTACGTACACGTTCTACATGGACCCCTTCCAGGCGAAGCCCCCGCAGGTCTTCGCCTCGGACCTGGCGGTGCGCCGCAAGCCGTTGCTGTCCATCCTGCTGCAGGCGGCGCTGGTGCTCAACCACCGGTCCCTGCGGGAGGCCTGGCAATTTCGCTTGGAAAAAGGGGATCTTTCGGTGAAACTGAGGCGCCTGGCGCTGCCGGTCACCGAGGAACAGTTCCAGAAGGCGGTCACGGGCGGGGCGCCTTCGGACGTCCTGGAGTTGAAGAACCTGGAGACCCGCTGGATGAACGAGTTCACCCGGGCTTACAAACTGTTCGGCCGGTAGCGGCCGGCGGTCGCATTTCGGAGGAGTGAGTGCATGTCTAAGAACATCGATCCGTTGACCCTCGACGCGGGATCCCCCGAGAACCCCTCGATCTTCGGCAAGTACGTGCTCCTGGGGCTGGTGGCCCGCGGTGGCATGGCCGAGGTGTACCGCGCCAAGCGCCTGAAGAAGGACGAGGGGCTCATCGCCCTCAAGGCCATGCGGACCAAGCTGCTCAAGGAGCAGAAGTACATCGACATGTTTCTGGCCGAGGGGACGCTGGGCCGCATGCTCCAGCACCCCAACATCGTGGAAACCTCCGAGGGCGGGCGCCACAAGAACGTGTACTTCTTCACGATGGAATACATCGCCGGGAAGGATCTGACCCACGTCCTGCGAAAGGTCCAGCTCGCCGACCAGCGTCTGCCGGTGCCCGTGGCGGTCTACATCGCCCAGAAGAGCGCCGAGGCCCTTCACTACGCCCACACCCTCACGGACAAGGACGGCAACTGCCTGAACCTGGTCAACCGCGACGTCAGCCCCTCGAACATCCGCATCTCCTACGACGGAGAGGTCAAGATCATCGACTTCGGCATCGCCCGCGCGAAGAACCGGGCCACCTCCGAGATTGGCACGCTCAAGGGCAAATTCAGTTATATGTCCCCCGAGCAGATTCGCGGGCTGCCGCTGGACGGGCAGACCGACATCTTCAGCCTGGGCATCGTGCTCTACGAGATGTTGACGATGGAGCGACTCTTCAAGGGCGAGAGCGAGACCGTGCTCATGGAGAAAGTCCGGCAATCGGTGATCCCGCCGCCGTCGACGATCAACAAACGCGTCTCCCCCGAGCTCGACGAGGTCGTGCTCAAGGCGCTCTCCCGGGACAAAAAGACGCGGTATCAGACCGCCGGCGAGTTCGCCGAGGCGCTCCTGAAGATCCTGACGCCGTACAAGTTCTCGGTGAACGAACTCGGCGATCTCATGAAGCGCCTGTTCCACGACGACTACCTCAAGGACCGCGAGGTGGCCCAGATCGCCGCCACGCTGGACAGCCAGTTCCAGATGGTCGACACCGGCAAGACCGAGAGCTTCGAGTCGCTGATCAGCGAGAACTTCGACGTCACCGGGATCATGGAAATGGAGGTCGACATGGATCCCTGGGAGGAGGAGGAGGAGGAGGGCGCCCAGGACGAGGAAGCCGTCCCGACCCCGCCGCCGGCGCCTCCGAGCGAGTTCATGACCCTCGATCCGGTTCCTCCGGCGCCCGCTCCCCCGGCCCCGAAGAAACAGGGAATGGACACCAACCGCCTCATCTACGTGCTGCTGGGCGTGACCGCGTTCGCCCTGGTCGCCACCCTGCTGATCCTGCTGCTCAAGAAGTAACGGTCGCCATGGAGCTCTCCATCATCATACCTGCCTACAACGAGGCGGCCGGGATCGCCAGCGTCCTCGAGCGCCTGCGGCCCCAGTTGGCCAAACTGGAACTGACCTGGGAGGTCGTCGTGGTCGAGGACGGCTCCACCGACGGGACCGGCGGGATCCTCCGCGGGATCGACTGGATCCGCGTCATCGAACACCCCGTCAACCTCGGTTACGGCGCCGCCCTCAAGACGGGGATACGCAGTTCGGAGGCCCCCTGGGTGGCCATCTTGGATGCCGACGGCACCTACCCTGAGCAGACGCTCCCCGAGCTGGTGCGGCTCGCGGCCGACGCCGACATGGTCGTGGCCTCGCGCACCGGGGCGTCGGTGCACATCCCGCTGATCCGGCGACCGGCCAAGCGCTTCATCACGCGCTTCGCCGGCTACATCGCCGGCCGGCGCATCCCCGATCTGAACTCGGGCATGCGCGTCATGCGGCGCGCGGTCGTGGAGAAGTTCTTCCACCTGCTGCCCGACGGTTTCTCGTTCACCACCACCATCACGCTGGCGATGCTCGTGGACGGCTACCGGGTGAAGTACCACCCGATCGATTATCACAAGCGCGCGGGCAAATCGAAGATCCGCCCGATCCGCGATACCATGAACTTCCTGTCGCTGATCACGCGCACCGGGCTCTACTTCCGGCCCCTCAAGGTGTTCTTCCCGGTGTCGCTGGTCCTGTTCATCCTGGGTCTTGCGGTGCTGTTCGGGTCGTGGCACGTCTTCGGGCGGATCATGGACTCCACGGCCACCATCCTCATCATGACCGCCGTGCAGGTCCTGGCGCTGGGCCTGCTCGCCGAACTGGTGGTGCGCCGCTCGGGGCGCTGAGGGCGCCAAAGGGGACGACCGATGGGACGCTGCCTGTTGCTGACCTGGATCCTCACGGGGCTCATGGCCGCGACCTCGTGTCAGAAGGGATCCCGGGGGAAGGACGCCCCGGCGGACGCCCCGCCCGTGGTGCCGGCCCCGCCCGTGGTGCCGGCCCCGCCCGCGCCATCGCCCACGCCGCCGATCGTGGCGCGGGTCGTCGAGGGTCTGGGGAAGCAGATCGACCGCTACAACGCCTGCGTGGCCAAGGTGGCCGACCTGGCTCGGGCCACCGACGCGGTCCCCCAGGTGTCGGCCCCGCTCGTCACCGAGTGCCAGGAGGCGTTCATCGCGTTCCTGTCCACCCGCGGGGTGGTCGTCTCCGAGCCCTACGCCGAGTATTTCCTGCAGGCGGCTCGTGTGTACACCCGGTTCCTCACGGGCGGGCCCGGCGGCGGTCCGGTGAAACTTCAACTGCCCGAGTTCATCGCGGATTACAACGACTTCGCCTTGAAGAACAATGACCTGATGGGGGTCCCGGTGACGGACCCGCCGCCCCCGCCCGGGCGCCGTCAGGTTCCCCGGCGCACCTACCGCGACGAGCTGGCCCGGTTCGGTGAGGCCCTGGCCGCTGCGGTGCGGGACTGGGACTTCGCCCACCCGTTCGAGACGCTGGGATCGGGAGCCCCCGCCCCCTGGCTGTCCGCGGGGACCGAGGAGAGGGTGCGCTTCTGGCTGCTGAGGCTCCGTCTGGAGCAGCGCCTCGAGGTCTTCGGGCGCGTCGACTGCGACCACGCTGGCACCGGCGCCGAGGACAAGTCCACCTGCGGCACCCTCGCCGCGGCCGGCGGGGATCTGAAGCGGCTCACGCTGGCCTGGCTCGACGCGTGGGACGCCCTGCTCGCGTCCCTGACTCCGGCCGGCCCGCCGCCCACCGCCGAGGCCCGGCGCGCCTGCGCGGCGGCGGCGACCTCCCTCGCGGAACGGGTCCGCGAGTTGCCCGACCGGATCGAGTGATTCCGAAAGAACGCCCTCTCATGTCGTCACGACCGCCCTTGAATGACCGCCTCCGTCTCTGGCTCCCCTGGGCCGTCCTCGTCGCGGCCATCGCCGTCCTCTGGCTCTGGGGGCTCTCCCGTCAGGGTTTCTGGGAGACCCCGGCCGTCCCCGCCGCCGAGGAGCTCCCCAGCCAGGTGCCCCGCCAGCGGCCGGTGGCCGAGCCCAGCGAGTTCTCCCGCTTCCTCGCCCTCGAAGAGGCCGCGTCGGCTTCCTGGCCCCCCCTGGTCCAGTGGGCCTATCGCGGCGCCGCCCGACTCGGTTCGCCGGTGGAGCTCACCACCCGTCTGCCCTCGCTGCTCTCGATGACTTTGCTGCTCGCCCTGGCGATCGGGTTCCTGCGCCGCTTCGCTGGGAGTCGGGAGGCCTGGTGGGGCTCTCTCGCGCTCGTCACCATGCCGCTAGTCTTGCTCGGCGCCCGCACGCTCCAGCTCGAGGCGCCCCTGATTCTGTTCCACGGCGCGACCGTGCTGGGCCTGTACGTTGCCTTCTTCGGCGCCTACACACCCGGCTCCCGCTGGTTGTGGGGTGGGCTCGCCTCCGCCTCCGCGCTCCTGGGCGTCCTCGCCGGGGGCTGGGTCTGGGGTGCGGTCGCGGGCCCGGTCTCGTTCGCCCTGGGCGTCGTGTTCGCGCGCCAAAGCCTTCGCCCCTCCCGCCGGCAGATCTGGTGGATCGCCGGCCTCGTCGCCGCCGGCCTCGCGGTCGCCGGCGCCCTCCTGTACGACCTGGTTCCGGGGGCGCCCGTCTGGCTCTTCCCCGAGGCGAATCCGGCCTCGGCGGTGCCCGGCCCCAAGGCTCCCCACGCGGTGTTTACGGCCTTCTTCGCCCGCGCCGCGTTCGGGACCTTCCCCTGGTCGGTGATCGCACTCGTCGGGCTTATTGCCGCTCTTCCCGGGAGCGCCGCTCCTGCCACGGACGAGGATCCCGGGTTCCCGGGGTCCATCGATTTTGGCTTTCTCGCGGGCTGGCTCCTGGCCACCTGCCTGCTGGGCGCCTACCACGAGATGCGCGTGGGTCCTGCGCCCTTCACCGGGCTCATCCCCCTCGCCGGGCTGGGCGCCCTGGCGGTCACCCGGGTCCGGGGCGCCTGGTTCACCCCCGTCGTCGCCGCGGTGCTGGGACTGTGGTCTCTGCTGATCTTCCGCGACCTCGCCATGTACCCCCAACTGTTGCCCGAGCTGGCCACCGGGATCGAGATCCCCTCCGTTCAATTGCGTCTGGGACCCTGGATCCTGCCCCTGGGGCTGGCGCTCTTGGTCCCCCTGTTCGTCCTGGGGGTCCGTCGCTTGTCGGGATTTGGCGCAGGTTTTGGCACCTTCTGGCGCGATCTGCGCGGCCAGAGCCTGCTCTTCTTCCTCCTCTCCTGGCTGCCGGACCTGCTGGCCCGTGGCCTCGGATGGCTCTGGGCGCGGCGTCCTGCAAAAGGCCGCGTGAAGGCGCTGTGCTCGGGCGTGGTCGGCCGGCTTCCGTATTTGCGCGGTTGGATGCCCGGCGTGACCGCCGCGGTTTTCCTGTCGTTCGGCGGCTGGTTTTCGCTGCACGTGATTCCGGAGTTGACCCGGGAGCTCTCGTCGCGGGCGGTGTTCGCCGAGGTGGCCCGCCACGCAGCCTCCGGCGACGGGCTCGCCGTGTATGAGGGTTCCCCGCGCCCCGCGCCCGTGTACGCTCGCCGACCGGCCGCCGTGCTGGGTACCGACGCCGATCTGGCGGCCTGGATGCGCGGCGCTCCCCCGTCCGAAGGGGGGCGGCGTTTCCTGGTCTTTCCCGCCCGACTCCTGGGCAAGCTCGACTACCTCTCCCGGGTCGGCGGCTGGCGCTACCACGTGCTGGACACCGACTCTCTCACCTGGCGGCTGGCCACCACCGCGCTGCCACCGGGCGTGACCGACGCGAACCCGCTTCTACGTTTCGTCTCCACCGAGGCGCCGCCCTTCGCCTACGCCATCTCGACCCAGCTCGAGGACGCCCTGGAGCTGGTCGGTTACGACGTGCCCCGGGTGGCCGCCCGGGGTCAGCGGATCACCGTGCGCCTGGTGTTCCGGGTCAAGCGCCCCCTGCCCGCGGACCACAAGATCTTCATCCACCTCGACCCGCCCTACGGTACCCGCATCACCGCCGATCACGAGCCCGTGCAGGGCCTGTTGCCCACGCGCTACTTCGCGCCGGGCACCTATGTGGTCGACGAGTACGCCTTCGGCATCCCGAAGGTGGGCTTCCCCGTGGGCCGCTACGGCGTCTTCGCCGGCCTGTTCTCGGGCAACAACCGCGTGAACGTCACCGGTGGTGCCCACGCCGGCCAGGACCGCATCCCGCTGGGACATCTGGAGCTCACCCCCGCCCGGGGGTGGTTCGGTTGCCGCTGACGAACCATGAGCATCCACGTGTTCCGGGTCATCTGAGCCATGATTTGGATTGGCAACGCGGGTCCGCGCTGCTATAAAATGAATCTGCGACATTCATAATGAACATTTGTTGGTTCCCACTCGAGGAAGGCAGGTTCAAATGAAGATGGCCCGTTCGTTCGTTGGACTTTCCCTGTTGGTGCTTGCGTCCTGGTCCGGTTGCGACTCGGGCAAAAACCGCGTTTGTGGAGATGGCTTCATCGATCCTTCGGAAGACTGTGACGGCACCGTGGGAGAATTCACCTGCGGCGCTCTCGGGCATTATCACATCAACGGGCTCCTGAGGTGCAATGCGGATTGTTCGTTCGATTTGTCGGACTGCGGCGGCAAGTGCGGAGACGGTCTGGTTGAGACCACATACAACGAAGTCTGCGACACCGACAACCTGGGGAGCGCGACTTGTATCTCACTCGGTTTCTCGGGCGGGACCCTCTTGTGCAGCTCCACCTGCCAGTTTGACACGAGCCAGTGCGAATCCACCTGCGGAAACGGGCTTCTCGATGCCTGGGAGGTCTGTGACGGCGCTCAGTTGGGCGGCAACACGTGCCTGACTTTGGGCTACTCCGGCGGTGCCTTGTCCTGTTCGGTTACCTGCGGCTACGACGAGTCGAACTGTCAGAGCGTCTGCGGCAACGGCCTGCTGGAGCCCGATGAGCAGTGCGACGGAAACCGCCTGCGCGGTCTGACCTGCGAGAGCATCGGTTATGACGGCGGTGTCCTTGAGTGCAACACCGATTGCACCCTCGACCGGAGCGCCTGCGAGGGTACGTCGCTGTGTGGAGACGGAACTGTCGATCCCGCCGAGTCCTGCGATGGGGTCAACCTGGACCAGCACACCTGCCTCAATATGGGCTACACCGGCGGGACGCTGCAGTGCGGCCTGGATTGTCGTTTTGATCTGTCACGGTGCTTGGGGGCCACCTGTGGCAACGGGTACCTGGATCAAGGTGAAGCCTGCGAGCCAGGTGTGACCTTCACCCGGACCTGTGCGGATCTGGGTTACACCAGCGGGACCCTCGCGTGTGCTTCCGACTGCCAGTGGAATTCGGTGGGGTGCTTCAACCTGGAGCTCTGCGGAAATGAGTTGATCGATCCGGGTGAGGAGTGCGACGGTACCGACCTGAACCAGGAAACCTGTCAGGCGCTTGGATATTATGGGGGTGAACTGTTCTGTGACGCCTCCTGCCGTTTTGGAACGCAGGACTGCGATGCCGTCGGTCGTTGCGGGGACGGGACGATCCAGGGAATCCATGGTGAGGAATGCGACGCAACGAGCCTGGCCGGCCTGACCTGTGCCGAGGTCACACCGTCGACACCGGTGGGAGAACTGTCCTGCGACGGTGAGTGTCGGTTCGATACCACGGGATGCCTGCCGGATCCTTCGACCATGGTGTTCATCCCCGTCAACGGGGGTTCCTTTCAGCGGGATGCCACACCGACCAATGTCAGCACGGTTTCGGCTTTCCACATCTCCCGCACCGAGATCACCCGCGCGCAGTTCCTGTCGGTGATGGGCGCTGACCCGACCAACCTGACCTATTCGACGGGCTTGGACGATCCCGCCCAGAACGTGACCTGGTATCAGGCGCTCGCGTTCTGCAACAAGCTCAGCCTCCAGGAGGGCAGGACCCCGGTATACTCGGTCAGTGGAGTGGATTTCACGGTGTTGGCCTTCGGGGACATCCCCACCAGCTCCAGCTCGAGTTGGAACGCGGCGACCGCCGACTGGATGGCGGACGGCTACAGGCTCCCGACGGAGATGGAATGGATGTGGGCGGCCATGGGGGCTGATCTGGAGAACCCGGGAGCGGTGAACACGACGGGATACCTGAAGCCCTTTGCCGGCAGCGACGGCACGAACCTGCTCGGCGATTTCTCCGTGTTCGGCTACAGCACCGTGGAGGTGGGTCGTACCCAGAACAACGGCACGAGTCCGGTCGGGAGCAAACTGGCGAACGAGCTCGGACTCTTTGATATGAGCGGCAACGTTCGGGAGTGGGTCTGGGACAAATATGACAGTTACCCCAACGGGACCTTGGTGGACTATCACGGATCCACTTCTGGAGGACAGAATCGCTCGATCCGCGGGGGCAACTGGTACAGCGCGGGTTCCTTCTGTACGATCACCGTTCAGAATTTCTATTATCCCTACAGTTCGAACAGTTACATCGGACTCCGCGTGGTGCGCCGGCAGTAGGCCCTGTGTTTCAGCGTCCTGCGGGACGACTGCGGCGGCGCAGCACCGCTTGGAAGACGCGGCGTGTGTGTGGCAGGCCCACGGCGGTGGCGGCCCCGGCATAGACGAGCACGCCCGCGCCCAGGGCGGCGCCGAACACCAGCAGGTTCCACAGATCGTTGCCTCCCCGCGCCCACTCACCGGGGAGGCACACCGCCCACACGGCGGCGCCCATGAACACCGACGCAGCGAGCATGCGCGCGACGTTGGGCAGCAGGCGCGCGAGCTCCAGGTCGCCCACCTTGCGTCGGAAGCGCCACACCAGCACCGTCGCGTTGATCCACGAACTGAGCGAGATCGCGAACGCCAGGCCCACCACGCCGAAGCGCCAGGCGAACAGTGGCCCCAGCAGCGCGTAGGAAGCCAGGCTCCCCGCCGACGCGAGCACCGGCGTGCGGGAATCCGAGGTCGCGTAGTACGCGGGTACCAGGTTGCGCACCAGGCCCGCCGAGGGCACGCCCAGGGTGAAGGCCATGAGCGTCAGCGCGGTGATGCGCGTCATGTCGTGCCCGAACTCGCCGCGCTGGAACAGCATGGCCACCAGGGGCTCGGCCATCACCGCGAGCCCCACCGCGCTGGGGAGCACCACGAAGAACGTGAGCTCCAGGGAGCTGCGCAGGGTGGTCTTCAACTTCTCCAGATCGCCGTCGGAGGCGTGGGCCGAGAGGGTGGGCATCGACGCCGTGGCGATGGCCACCGCGAACACCCCCATGGGAAACTCGATGAGCCGCTGGGAGTAGTACAGCGACGACAGCGCGCCGGTCTCGAGGAAACTGGCGAACAGCCGGGAAAGCAGCACGTTGAGCTGGTACACGGCGAGCCCGAAGAGCGCGGGCAACATCAGCCTCGCCATCTTGATCACACCCGGGTGTCGGAACTGCGGGTTCCACCGGAGGCGCACGCCCCGGGCCCGCATGGGCGGCACCTGGACGGCGAACTGCACCACTCCGCCGAAGAGCACGCCCCAGGCCAGGATGTAGATGGGCTCCACCCCCAGCGCCGCCCCCAGGAACGGCGCGCCCAGGCCGGCCGCCACGCTGATCACGTTCCAGAAGATCGGCGCCGCAGCGGGCATCACGAAGTGCCCCAGCGTGTTGAGCACGCCCATGGACAGCGCCATGAGCGACACGAACAAGAGGTACGGGAACAGGATCCGCGTGAGGTCCACGGCGGTGCCGAACCGCCCCGGATCGTCGGCGAACCCGCCCGCGAACAGGGTGACGAGCGCCGGCGCCGCGAGCACGCCCACGGTGACCACCCCCGCCACCACGCAGGCGGTCACGGTGAAGGTCGCGTGGACGAACCGCTCCACCTCCTCGGCGTGCTTCCTCCGGTACTCGGTGTACACGGGGATGAACGAGATCGACAGCGCGCCCTCGGCGAGCAGGTAGCGGAACACGTTGGGGATGGTGAAGGCCACCGTGAAGGCGTCGGTCATGGCCTTGGGGAAGATCGACGCCATGACCACGTCGCGCAGGAGGCCGGTCACCCGCGACAGCAGCGTGAAGAACCCCACGACACCGGCCGCGCGGGAGATGGAGACGGGTTTTTCCTCGGACATGGGCCTCCGGCGCGCCCCAGGCGGGGGCGCGGCGATGGATCGCTGCAGGATTATGCGCGGGCGCGCGAAAAAAGCCAAAATTCCCCCCATCTGCGGTGCCGGTGGGTTCGTGGGCCCGCGCTGGGGTCCGTTGACATCCATGGTGCCCACTTGACCATTCCCGGCCCGCGGCCTACATTCGGTAGTCCGTTCCTTTCACCTTGGGTGTTCCATCATCATGCCGCATCTGATCCACGAAGTCCCCGCCGCCGAGGCGCCCCTGGCGCTGTTGTTGCACGCCGATCCCTCGGAGGACAAGCTCCGGTCCTATCTCCCGGAGTCCAGGTGCTTCGTCATCTCCCTGGACGGGGCGGTCATGGGCGCCTGTGTCGTCTCGCCGAGGGGGGAAGGTGCTCATGAGCTCATGGCCATCGCCGTGGATCCGGACCACCAACAGGCCGGACTCGGCACGGCGCTCTTGAAGCATGTCATCGAGCTCTTCCGCGCTTCGGGCGCGCGGCGGCTGGAGGTGGGCACCGGCACGTTCGGCTATCAGTTGGCTTTCTACCAGCGGCAGGGCTTCCGGGTGACCCGCATCGACCACGATTTTTTCGTACGGAACTATCCCGGGCCGATCCTGGAGGACGGGATCCAGCTCTTCGACATGCTGCGCCTGACGCTGGACTTTTCGGATCGGGCGGCGCCGTGAGCTACTCGGATTATCAGGAGCATTTCGACCGGATGGCCGGGGAACTGTCGGCCCGGTACGCGGCCATGACGCCGGAAGAACTGGTGCGGCTGCTCGAGGAAAAACGATATGATCCCTTTTATCAGTTTTGGCATGCCCTGCCCGGGAGGGTGACGCCCCGGCAGGTGAATCACCTGCTCGAGGAGGTGCTCCTCTCCGACGAGGACTCACTCCATCGGTACCATTGTGCGGCCGCATACCTCGCGATCAACGGACTCACCGGCTATGAGCCTGCCGAACTGAGCGCCCGGGAACCCCGTCCCGCCCCCGAGCGCCTGCTGGCCGCCTTCGCCGAGGCGATGGCCGCCCGGTGGGAGCGCGACCGTGGAGGAGCCCATGATCCCGGATAATATTGCAATTATCACCTATACCGCGAAAGGGAGCTGGGCCCCGGAGGGCGACGATCGGTGGTTCGTGGATCGGGCGACCGGACTCCTGTATGTCGCCAACGGCTCGGGTCCCACCTATGGCGGGTACCACGCGCCGTTCGGTCTGGACCCGGGCCTCGACGCGCTGCGAGAGGCGTTCTCGCGCCCTCTGGACGCCGGGGCGGCCTGCCCGTCGGGGGCGGATCGGTTGCGCGGGGCCGTGCTCGCCGCCCACGCGGTGATGCAGAAACTGGACGCGGCCTATCAGGAGATCCTGGCGGACGAGCTCGCCCGCGCTCCCCAGGATTTCCTTGGGGCTGCCCGGCGCGCAGCGGACCGGGTCCGGCCTTTGCGCTGGCGGGAGGTGAGCTCCTTCTGTCATTTCGCGGGCTCGGTCACCGCGTGCAGCCTTGAGGACGGCGTACCCGGGGAGGGCGGCGTCCTCGCCGTGGCCCAGGTAGGGGATGGGCGCGCCTACCACCTGCGTGGCGGCGTGCGGCGGACCCTCGTCCCCGACCACACGCTCCGGACCCGACTCGCGGAGGCGGGCGGGGCCGACTCCACCGACCCGGAGCGTTTTCGCCACGTGGTGACCCGCCTTCTGGGCATGGGCGAAATGTCGGAGCCGGACCAGGCCGAGGCGTCGCTCGCGCCGGGGGACACGCTTTTGTTGTGTAGTTCGGGCGTGTGGAACCACGCGGCCGGCGACGGGCTCGTCGATCGACTCTTGACCGCGCCGGTCGACGCGTTCGGTCGCTTCCTCGAGGAGGCCAGGCCGTTCGGTGGCCGGGACGCGACCGCGATCCGTGTCTCTCTCTGACGGTCCCGGGGTCGCGGTCGAGGTGCGGGCCAGAGCGCGGCAGTTGCAAAGCGAAGGGAAACGCGAGACAGTCCGGTCGGGAGGAACCCCATGAGCCTGAATCGCTTCAGTTACCGGGTGGTCACGGTGCAGGATCTCCACGTGACATTCGTCAACGGAAAATGGAACGGAAAGGTGGATCGGGAGCAGGTGGACGTGGCCACCGCGTTCACGTCGTGTCCGATGATCTACGAATACCTGGAGGTGGCCGGTGCCGACGGGTGGGAGCTGGTCACGGTCAACGACCACCGGACCGCGGATAGTTGGCTCCAGAACCTGTACCTGAAGCGGTCCGTGTATTGATTCTGGAACACCGGAGGAGCGATGTCCTGGCTTCTGCGCACCCATGATCCCGTCGCCATGCTGGCGCTGATCGCGCTCACGCTGGGCCTCGTGTCCGCCGGGATCACCCTTTGGTCCCCGGAGGACGAGCCCTGGCGCCGACGGCTGGTCCAGGCGGTCTTCGGATTGCTGTTCGGCTGGTTCCTCGTGCCGTTCATGATCTTCCTGTTTCTGGTACAGGCGCCCGGGCTCACGTCCATGGACACCCCCGACGTGCTGCGGATGCGGGTGCGCAACTCCGCGTCCGCCACCCTTTGGATCGTGCCAGGTCTGGGGCTGGTCGGCTTCGGCTGGTACCTCCTGATCCACGCCGCCGGCGAGGCGCCCCGTGACGGGTGGGGGGACCAGCTAGGCCTGCTGCTGATGGCGGTGCCCGCCCTGGTCGGCGGTGCCTGGCTCGTGCGGTTCGCCATCCGGCGGCGGAGGACCCCGGCCGACGCGCTGCTGGTGGACTTTCTGGGCCGGACCTTCACGCGGGTCGACGGGCGCCATTGGCTCGGGAGGTGCGGATTCGACGAGCTGGGCGCGCTCAAGATCACCGTGGTGGACGTCACCTACGATCCGCCCGACCGGCGGCCCGGCGCGATCCGCGTGCATGAACACCAACTGACCTGCGCGGGGATGCCCGGCGTGGTGCTGTTTTACGGTGGCTCGCCGGAGGAGTCTGGGGAGATCGCCGACCGGTTGCGCGGCTGGGCCAACGGATCGATGCGCCCGTGAGGGCTGGCCATCGACGCCCTGATCGAGGGCAGAGAGGGAGATGATTCATGAGTTTATCCAGAGGCGCGTGGTGGCTGTGCGTGGGAATGAGCCTCGTTGCGTGCGGAGGTGGAAAGACCCGGGAGGCGGCGCCCGCGCCGACGGGTTCCGGCGGACCGATGACGAGCGTCGCGGCTCCACCCGCGCCTGGCCCGACGGAGGCGGTCCCACCCATGGGATCGGCGCCCGCCGGGCGTCTGGAGACGATGCCCAAGGCCCTGCCCCCCGCCGCCCCGAAGGCCCCGGAGGCCGTGGCTCCGCCGTCGGACCGGCTGGAGGCGTTTTTGAAGGAGTTGAGGACGGCGACCGCCACCAAAGCCGGCGTGAACGCGCTGCTGGAGCGGCTCACGCTGCCGGACGACGCGGGCGAGCCCCCCGCGGCGGCCCGCGTCCGGATCGTCGAGCTGCGCACGCCGACCGGGCTCTTCGGCGCCCTGATCCTGCTGTGCGGCGACGGCAAGACGATCTGCGAGTTCGACTGCGATCTGGCGTTCAGCCTGAAGCAGGCCCCGGGGAAGGCGGGGGAGCTGGTCACCGCCACTATCCCGCCGGAGCTCTTCTCCGGGAAGAATCACGAGGTCGAGGTGGCGCCGTCGTTCGCAGCCACCGGCGCGCTCGTGGTGCGCTACGAGCTCGCCCCGCGACAGCCCTGCCAGCCCGAGGAGCCGTCCGAATACGCCGACGTGCTCAAGCGGGCGCTGTTACTTAAGGTGGGCGATCGCCGCATCGTCCCCTGGCAGACCTACACGGAGTGGGTGCAGAACCCCGAGCCCGGTCACAACCAGAGCGTCGACACCACCCTCTCCTGGCATGACGGGGTGGCCGAGGGCGTGCACTACCTCGGCGTGAAGCGGGACGAGACCGAGGCGTTCTCGGGCACCGCCGCCGACGTCGAAAACCCGCGCACGGAATCGTGTCGGCGCTCCCTGACCGTCATCGTCATGGAGAAGGGAAAGACCTGGCGCTCGGTGACGGGCAAGGCTGTCGAGGCGTTGCGTTCCCGGGAGCCGGGCCTGGTCAGGCTGCCGGAAGGACCGCAGAAACACCGCGGCTGCCCGTGAGGTCGTCTCGGGAGTTGACGCCAGTTTTTTCTTGAGTTCATTGAAGATGGTTTTATGATGAAGCTCGTCATTTCGGACGAAGATACGCTTCATCGGAGGGACCGACTTGCCACATTCGAATCGAGCTCGCGGGGTGGGTACAGGGGGACGGGTACCGGGGGTCTGGATCCTCTTCACCTGCCTGCTCGCCGTGTGGCCTGTGTCCGTCGGGGCGGGGACTCCGTTCGGCCAAACCGGAAGCACGGATTCGAGCGTGGCGCAACCGGAACAGGCGCGGGCCGCCCTTCGCCAGACGCTCAAAGGCGCCAACGACTCGCGACAGTTCGCCGAGGTGATCCGGCGTGGGAACGAGTTGTTGCGGAGCCTGGAGAACAGTGGCTCGGCCTCGACGCGGGCCGACGTGCTCGCCCTCCTGGGGGAAGCCTGGTACAAGCTCGGGGATCATGAGAAGGCGCTCGAACATCTGATTCGGGGACTCGCCTTCGCCGAGGTCGCCGAGGACCGGACGATCGAGCTCCTGATCATGAGCTACATCGGCTTCGTCCATCGCGACCAGAAGAACTGGGATCAGGCCATCGAGGTGTTCACGCGGGCGGCCGGGCTCGCCCGGAAGCATGGGGTCCCCAACGTCCTCTCGGCCTCGCTCAACGAACTGGGCATGATCCGGTTCACCCTGGGCCAGCATCAGGAGGCCCTCGCCTTGAAGCACGAGGCCCTCGCCATCGCGCGCGACGCACGGATAGAGGAAGCGGTGGCCTACACTCTCAACGACCTTGGGGAGCTGCTGTCGAAGCTGGGGCGCCACCTCGAGGCTCTGGAGCACTTCGGACAGGCGGAGGCATTGCTCGGGCGGCTGGGACGGGCTCGGGAACTGTCCGTCGTCCAGATGAACCGGGCTGCCGGGTTGATCGTGCTCGGAAATCCGGAGGAGGCCGCGGAGCTCGCCCGGCGGGTGGTCGAAAAGGCGCGGGCCGCGGGCTATCGAGATCTGCTGTGGGAAAGCCTGGAGACCCTCGCCCGCGCCGAGGCCGTTAGGGGTGTTCATCACGAAGCGTACGAAGCCCTGCAGGAGGCGCACCAACTGCGCGGCGAGTTGTTCGAAGAAGGCGGCGCGCGGCGGATCGCCGAGCTGCAGGTCCGGTTCGACCTCGAGCGCAAGGAGCGCCAGATCCGGGAGCTCGAGAGTACCAACGCCATCGCCGCCCTGCGGCTCTCCCGTGAGCGTCTGCTCCGGTACGTGGCCGTGTCTGGTCTGCTCCTGCTCGGCGTGCTGGTGTTCCTGATCCATAACCGGTACCGCCTGAGCCTGCGGGCCCGCCGGGCTCTCGAGGCCGCCCATGACGAGATCCACGCGAAGAACCGGGAGCTCCATGACGCCAACGACCGCCTGGCCCGGGCCGCCCTGCACGACGCGCTGACCGGCCTGTTGAACCGCCGCGGGCTGATGGAGCGGATCGAGCTCGAGCGGGTGCGCTCCCTGCGCAGCCAGAAACCCTTCTCCATCGTGCTCGGGGACCTCGACTTCTTCAAGTCCATCAACGACCGGCACGGACATCAGGCGGGGGACGCGGTGCTCGAGGGCGTGGGGCGGCTCATGGATGGCACGGTGCGCAAGCAGGACGCCGCCGCCCGCTGGGGCGGGGAGGAATTCATGATCCTCCTGCCGGAGACCGCCGCGTCCGGGGCCCTGGTGGTCGCAGAGAAGCTCCGACACCGTATCGAAGAACACGTGTTCGAGGCCAAGGGGGCGCGGATCCCGGTGACCATGACTTTCGGGGTCGCCGAGTGGGATTCGTCGCTCTCGGTCGACGCCTGCACCAAGCGGGCCGACGAGGCTCTCTACGCCGGGAAGCACGCGGGCCGCAACCGGGTGGTCCTGGCGGGGGTTACCCCGGACGCCCCGGACGGAGGCGAGGTCTCCCATGGGTAAGGCCCGGCACCCTCCAGCCCAGGAGGTCCGCCCGGACAGCCCGTTCGCCGTGCTCGCCGGCGTGACGGTGGCGCCGGGCCCTGCGGCAACCGACCCGGCACCCATACCCCAGGATGCCCCGGGTGCGGGCTCCCCCTCCGCACCCCGGTCCCGTGGCCGGGTCGTGCTGCGCCGCGAGAGAAAGCACCGCGGGGGCAAGGTGGTGATCGTCGTGGCCGGGCTGGGGGCGCTCCCCGGATTCACACGGCCGGACGCCGAGGCGCTCGCGTCGCAACTCAAGCGCCGGCTCGGCTGCGGCGGCACCGTCGAGGCCCTGGACGGCGAGCTCGAGCTGGTGTTGCAGGGTGACCGACCCGCGGCGGTCGCCGAGGCGCTGCGGGAGCTGGGCTTCCGGGTGGACGGCTGACCTCAGCTTGTCTTTTTTCCCGTCCGGGTGCATGGTGAAACGTCGGGGCCATGGCCCCCGGGAGTCCTCCATGCGGCATGAAAAGACCTCTCTCTCCTCGCTGATTATCTTGTGTGCCCTGCTCGTCGTGGCCTGCGACGACGGCGCCTCGAAGGAGCCGGCCTGCGGCCCGGACAACTGCGAAGGGTGCTGTGACGGAGACGGCGGCTGCCGCCCGGGCCACGAGCGCGCGTTCTGCGGCACCGATGGTGCGGCCTGTAAGATCTGCGTCGGCGGTACCTGCCAGGACAGTATGTGCGTGTATGACGATCCCTGCGGGCCGGACAACTGCGGTGGGTGCTGCGACGCGGACAACGTCTGCCGGGCGGGCACCGAGCAGGCGGCCTGCGGCCTCGCCGGGGAGGCGTGCGAGGACTGCGAGGGGTTCGAGTGTCAGGACCACGTCTGCGGGCTCACCGAGCCCTGCGCCCCGGGGATCTGCCCCGGGTGCTGCGACGGCGACGGCGTCTGCCAGGCGGGCACCGCGGAAACGCAGTGCGGTCTCGGCGGCGAGACCTGCCAGGCGTGCACCGGCGGCACCTGCGAGGGGAATGAGTGCGTGTTCGTGGAGCCCTGCGGACCCGGGAACTGCGACGGGTGCTGCGACGGCGCCGGCGTCTGCCGCGGGGGTGCGGCCGTCGACGCGTGCGGCGCCGGTGGCAACACCTGTCTCGCCTGCGGGGACCAGCTCTGCGAGGACGGCGGCTGCGTGGACCCGCCGCCGACGCTGCGCATCGGCGCGTGGCTCTCTCCCTGGCGTCTGGCGGACCGCACGCCGGCCCAGTGGGTGGCCGCGATCAAGGGCCTGAGCTACGCCAGCTCGGTGCCCGCCCGGGCGGTCGTGGTGATCGCCATCTGCGGGGCCGCCACCGAGACGACCACGCGCTGCTTCTTCCCGAAGCCCTCGAGCGTGCCCACGTACAGCAACGTCACCTACAGCACCGACCGGGTGACGCCCATCCTGAACGCCATCGAGGCCGACGGGAACATCGACGTGATTCTCGACGTCGAGCCCATGAACGCGCGGGTGTCGGACGTGATGCACGTGGCGATGACCGCGTTTGGGAGCTACGCCTGCGTCAAGGGCTTCTCGCCGGACTGGGAGTGGGTCACCGGCGAGCCGGACAAGATCGGCAGCCTGCCGGGCTGGAACACCGAGCTGCAGAACTACAAGGCCGGCATGGAGCTCCACCTGATCAGTTGGATGACCAACGCCTTCGGCACCTGGCGCGCCGACAACCTCTCGTACGGCTACGACGGCCAGTCCTTCACCGGCCTGAGCCAGCAGTTGTACTACTTCGACAACTGGACCAGCCACTTCTCCCCGAACCGCGCGGGCTGGTACTGGGGCTACGCATCGGACACCTCGTGGACGCGGCCCCTGGTGCAGAGCGCGGCCGACCTGCGCGACCTGCAGGACGAGTACAGCGCCCTCGATCCAGAGGGGCTGATTCTGATGGCCACCGAGACCCTATTCTTCGAGATCGACGGTCTTTTTCCCACCTCCCCGATGTGGTGATCCCCTCTTTTCAGGGCGCGTCCAGGACCTCGCGGACCTTGGTGGCCAGCTCGCGCCAGGTGAACGGCTTCTGTAAAAATGACAGGCCCTCGTCCAGGACGCCGTGGTGGGCGATGATGTCCGCGGTGTATCCGGACATGAACAGGCAGCGCAGCCCCGGTTTCGAGGCCAGGAGCCGGGACGCGAGCTCGCGGCCGTTCATCCCGGGCATGATCACGTCCGTCAGGAGCAGGTGGACGGGCTCCGTCCCGCGGGCGGCGAGCTCCAGGGCCACCAGCGGGGACGCCGCCTGCAGCACCCGGTATCCCTGGCGCTCGAGGACCCGGCGCGCCACGTTCAGGATCTCGGGCTCGTCCTCGACGAGCAGGATCGTCTCGGAGCCCCGCAGCTCCGGCTGCTCCGGGCGGCGTGGCGCGACGTCGAAGGCACGGGGCTCGCACCGGGGCAGGTGGATGCGGAACGAGGTTCCCCGCCCGGGCGCGCTCTCCACGTCGATGAAGCCCTTGTTCTGCGTGATGATCCCGTGCACCGTGGCCAAACCAAGCCCGGTGCCCAGACCCACGTCCTTGGTGGTGTAGAACGGCTCGAAGAGATGGGCCCGGCTCCGCGCGCTCATGCCGCAGCCCGTGTCCGCCACGATCAGGCGCACGTATCGACCCGGTGTGAAGTCGGGTTGATCGGGGCGGTCCTCCCGGGTGAGCGTCACCTCGTCCGTCGAGAGCGTGACCCGGCCGGTGTCGGTGATGGCGTCCCGGGCGTTCAGGCACAGGTTGGCCAGGATCTGGTCCACCTGGGACGGGTCGATGAAGATGCAGCCGAGGCCGGCGCCGGGTTCCCAGACGAGCTCGATGTTCTCCCCGATGAGCCGCGCGAGCATCTTGAGCATGCCCTCCACGGTCGCGTTCAGATCCAGCGTCCGGGGTTCCACGGCCTGCTTGCGCGCGAAGGTGAGCAGTTGGCGGGTCAGGTTCGCCGAACGCCGCGCCGCCTTGCCGATCTCCTCGAGGGTCTCCCGCAGCGGACTGTCGTCCGGGAGCTCCTCGAGGGCGAACTCGGCGTTCACGAGGATGATGTTGAGCATGTTGTTGAAGTCATGGGCCACCCCGCCGGCCAGGCGGCCGATGGACTCCATCTTCATGGCCTGGTGCAGCTGCTCGCGCAGCCGGCGCTCGTCCTCCTCAAGGCGCTTGCGCTCGGTGGTGACCTTCGTGTACAGGATGATCCCGCCGATCTCCTTTGGCCCCAGGTACCAGGGACGGCACACCCAGGAGATGTAATCCACGGTGCCGTCCTCCCGGAAATAGGGGTCGTCATCGGCGGCGAAGATCTCGCCCTGCATGACCTTCCGGTGGATGTCCCGCCACTTCTCCGGGATGTCGGGGGAGACGTCGTAGTGGCAGCGGCCGATGACGTCCTTATCCAGGATGCGGTTCTCCTGCAGGTACAGCGAACTGACGTACAGGTAGCGCATCTCCCGGTCGAAGACCGCGACCGCGCTCTGGTTGTGCTCGATGATGTACCGCATCATCTCGTGGGAGCGGGCCCGCTCCTCCTCGAGCCGACGATGCTCGGAGTCGCCAGGGCGGGTCTTTTTTCGGGCTGAACGCCGGGGTTTTTCGTCGAGCTCGTCGGGCATCGGGGCCTCACACAAAAAGTCAACCGGAATTGAAACTAACACAGGACGAACGTCGATTTCGACAAAAAAGGCGGGGGGTGATGTATAATTATATAAGTTTATGTTTTCTGAAAGTACCATTATCAGAAAATACTTAATCCGGGGGCGCGATCCATTGTTTCATATATTCTGATAATTGACTTTCCTTCGATAATAATGAAAAAATCTGACCCATAACCGGTGCACCCCTCCGGGAACTCCCGGTCGGTCGCCCAACCATGGAGGTTCCCATGAGGCACTTTTTCCGGATCCCATTTCTATCGTTGTTCCTGAGCTTCTGGTTGTTCGCCGCCTGTGACGACGGTGACAAGAAACAGACCTGCGAGGACGCCTGCGAGGCGGGTTCGTCCCGGTGTGAGGGGACGATCGTACAGGAGTGCGAGGAGGGCGCCGACGGCTGTCTACATTGGAGCACCTCGGCGGACTGCGCGCAGACCGATCAGACCTGCGTCCTGGACGCGGGTGTCGCCACCTGCATCGACGCTTGCGTCGGGGACGGGGACTGCGACGGGGTGTTGACGGCGGACGACTGTGATGACGCGGATCCGGCGCTGGGCGCCATCACCGAGGACGTGGACTGTGACGGGGTGCTGACGGCGGACGACTGCGACGACGCGGACGCGACCCTGGGCGCCATCGCCGGAGA
>CALKWH010000362.1 GCA_938004375.1 uncultured Pseudomonadota bacterium | reverse complement strand
CGAGTTCGTATTCGGTGACTGGAGTTCAGACGTGTGCTCTTCCGATCTGCCCTACAGGGGGCTAACATATGTGGAAGCATCCAATTTATGCTAGCCCCGATAGCTCCGCTACCCGGGGTAAAAGGGCGCTCAAAAACTCGGGGGATCGTTTTGGATGATCAACAGGGAATGCAGGGGGACGAGGGAGAAGAGCAGGCTCGCCTGCACCGTGTCCAGGCGGACGCAGCCGGCGGAGACGGGCTTGCCCAGGTCCTCGGCGCCGGACTCGACGCCGTCCTTGTCGAAGGGGAGCCCGTGGATGCCGAACTTGGGCTTGAACTCCATCCACCAGTGCATGCCGTCGCCCTCGCGGTATCGGATTTTTGCCTTCTTGTAGTAGATGCGGAACTTGCCCTCGGGCGTGTAGCGGTTGCGGCCGGTGGACACGGTGAAGACCGCCAGCAGCGTCCGCTGGTGGAACAGGTACAACTTCTGCTCACGCAGCGAGACCACCAGGCGCTTGAGGGTCCCGGGATCCCACTCGGCCAGCCACGCGTCCACGGCGGTGCGCATCCGCGTCCGGGCGGCGGCGAGCGGCCCCTCCCCGGCCCGCGCCGGGACAGCGGGCAGCAGGCACGCCAGGAAAATGAGGAGCACAGCCATCCGTTTCATCGCCCTGTACCTTACCCCGACCCGGGGAAATCGCAAAATTCCGTCCCCGGTCGGTTATAGATCCGACGGCGGGGCGGTCTTGGCGGGCGCGGGCGTCTGGAGGCGGTTCAGGCGCTCGACCAGGAGCGGGTGGGTCTTCATGCTCCGCAGCCAGACGCCGTAGGGCAGCTGGGTCTCGATGGTCATGGTCTTCTTCGGGGGATCCAGGCGCAGGGAGACACGCCAGGGATCCGGGGGGACCGACGGATACGGCGTGAAGCGCGGCGGCGGGGTCTGCCGGTGCTCCTCGATGACGGGGAGCACGAGGTTGACCATCGGCAGCAGCGAGATGACCGCGCGCAGGTTGTCCGCCGGCAGCTCCTGGGCAGGCGCCTCGGGCCAGGTGCCCCCAGTCCACACCACGCCGCCCTTCTCCCTGCGGGACTCGAAGCGGTAGACGCCGCCGAAGAGGCGATCCACGATCAGCCGATATTGCGAGTCCAGCGGGGCCGCTGCCGTGGGCCTGGCCTCCCAGACCAGCAGGTCGTCGGCCTTCGAGACCTGCCGCACGCTGAATTGGTCCGACTCGCCCGCACCGGTCGCCAGTTTGCCGGCGGCCTCCATGAGGAAGGCCTCCTGCCCGTCGGCCCGAAGGTCGATGCGGTGCGCCAGGGTCCCGCCTTCACCCAGGGCGATCTGGACGTCGATGGTGCGCAGATCGGTCAGGAACTTCTTGACTTTCTCCTGCATCCCGGCCGAGGTCTCCGCCTCGAACAGCGGCCACAGATCGATGCCCAGCCAGCGACCGCCGGCGAACTCCAGGTGCAGGTCGAACAGCGTGCGGCCGGTGAACGGGATCCGGCTCTTCCCCGGGGCGGCGAAAAAGGCGGGCGCCTCCTTCCACACGAAGTCCAGGCGCATCAGGCTCGCCAACTGGGCCCCCAGATCGATCTGCAGGCGGGCCTCCTCCATCCCCGCGAACAGCGCCTTGAACTCCTGCAACTGCTTCGCAGTCACGCCCGAGAGCGCCATCGCCGCGTCCACCGCCGCGGCGAAATCCTGCTGCGCCCCCAGGGAGAACAGCGAGGGCACGTGCCCCTGCAACAGCACCACGCCGTCGGCAGGCAGCGCGGGCGCGGACCAGCCGTGGGCGTCCCGGGCGAGGGCCTCGGTGGATCCCAGGCAGGCGACGCCGCCCTTGTCCAACAGGAAATACACGGGGTGAGAACCCTCGGGGCCCCTGATCTTCTGAACCTGATCCTTCACGAACGCCACCGGTGCGCCCTCAGGGCTCTGCAACTGGGCCAGGTAAAGCCAGTCGGTGGCCTTCCCGGTCATGCACAGCACGAACTTCGGCGGCGTCATCTTTCCCGGGGTCGGATCGGGGGGCTCGAACACCCAAGCCGAGATCCCCTTCAGGCTCTCGAGGTGCGGCCAGATCAGGCCCACCGCGGGGCCGGCCACGGCCGTGAGCTCCTGCTTCAGTTCGTCGAGGCGCGCGGGGATCCGGTAGTGGAGCTCGAGCATGGCGCGGGGCCGCGGGGCCGACGACGCTGCCTTGCCGGCACCCGGGGCGTCGCCCGGACCGGCGGCGGAGTCCTTCTCCTTGGGCGGCTTGGAACAGGCGACGGACAGAAGCAGCGCGAGGATCGACACGGTGGCGAACGACTTCGGGGTCTTCATCAGAACACTCCTTCCGGCAACGGCGAGCTCAGCTGAAAATACGGCGTGAAGGCGCCCTCGGGGCCCAGCCCGAACGAACAGCCCAGGACCACATCCATGGCGCCGGCATATCCGGCGATGAGGTGCAGGCGCAGCTCGAGGCCGCCTCCCACCAGGGGATCCGCCCAGTCGGCGGTCGTGTAGAAGGCCTCGCCCACGCCGCCATACACCTTGGCGCTCAGGCGCCGGGCGAAGAACGGCAGCGTGGCGTAACCCATCCCGAGCCAGGTGACGGGGAACGTGAGCGAGAATGTGCCCGCCCAATAGTGACGCCCCACGTCGGTGGTGTCGGGGAACCCGGGGACCAGGTTGCGCGGCGGCGACCAGGGGAAGCGCGGCCGGTTGCCCTCGAGCTGGGCGCCGCCCACGGCATACACGGGTCCGGCGACGTCCGCCGAGCCGCCCAGACGCAGCCGCGCGGTGAAGACCGTGTGGTCGCCCAGGGGCAGCTTGCGCCGGAAGATGCCGTCGAACGCCCCCAGCCACCTGAGCCCGCCGCCGTCGGAGCGCCAGATGGGCTCCACCGAGACCGACGCGTATTCGCCCTGCTCCCAATCGACCGCGTAGGTGGAGCTCTCGATCCGCTGGTACCAGGCGCCCGCCTTGCCCGCCAGCCGCGAGAAGGAGCCGGGCACCGACGGGAGCGGGTAGTCCGGCCGCGTGGCGGGCCAGGTCTCGGGGACCAGCCCCTCGCTCCACGACAGCGTGTAGAACGTCGAGGCGAAGCGCTTCACCCGCTGCCACACGGGCACGGAGAGGGTGGCCTCGAGGCGGTACCAGTCGTAGTCGTACTCGAGCCACTCGCGGTTGACCAGGGCGTTGCCGCGCGTCTCGTCACCGAAGGTGAACGCCAGGTTCAGCGGCCACCACGTGCCGTTGTAAGTGTAATACAGGCCGCCGTCGTACTCGCCGCTCGCCGGATTCCACGAGGCCGACCCGCTCCAGGCGTGGAGCTCCACGGGGTCGAAGCCCATCATCGAGAGCGAGAAGCGATCCGCCACCGTGAAGCCGTAGTCGCCGAACCAGGCCACCGGCGCCAGGTGCCGCCAGGGGCGGTAGGGGCGCGCGTCGTGGACCAGCGGGCACGGGGTCTAGCGGTGGGGCGAGTCCGCGCGCAACGGGAGCGCGGCCGGGGCCGGCAGGAAGTCCGCCGGCGCGAACGGCAGGATGAACAGGTTGAAGCCCTTCGCGGTGTAGCCCACGTAGACCAGCCAGCGGCCGTCGGCGCTCACGGTGGGCGAGAAGGCGCCGCCCAGCACGCGAGTGATCCTGGCGACGCGGCCGGTGGCGGCCTCCCACGCGTAGAGGTCGTAGATGCCCGAGCGGTCGCTGGAGAACAGCAAAAAGCGCCCGTCGGGGGACCAGGCGGGGTTCAGATCCATCGCCGAATCGTCGGTGAGGCGCACCGGCGTCTCGGCGCCCGGCTCGAGCAGCCACACGTCGCGCTGCCCGTCCTCCATCATCGAGAACGCCACGCGGCGCCCGTCCGGCGAGAGCCGCGGCCCGTAGATCCGCCGCCGCGCCCGGGCCGGCAGCAGCACCCGCGTCACCTTGCCCCGCCCGTCGAAGGCGACCAACTCGTGCCCCTCGCGCGTAAGGCGCACGGCCACCCGTGTGTCCCCGACCACCGTGGGGAACGCCAGGCGCGCGTCCTCGGTGACCCGCCGGGCGCCGTCTGGCCCCGCGCGGAACAGGTCGTAGCGCAGGTGCACGCGGCTGGCGTAGTCGACCTGGTGCACCCACGCGCCGGCGCCGTCCCAGGCGGGCGGCCCCATCTCGAGGATGCCCGTCTCCCAGACCCGTTCGGCCGTCGCCCGCCCCTGCCCGTCCACGACCAGGCGCCGCAGCGCGTTGGGGCGGTGGCCGTCGTGGCCCACGTAGAGCAGCTCGCCGGGCCGCGTGGGGTGGAACACGGGATAGAACGTCGTCTCGGCCATGGAGACCAGCGGCCGCCCCTCGCGCCGCCCGCCGGCGAGCACCCGATCCCGCACGCGCCCGGCCTCGGCCCGCTGGTGGCGCACCCACTCCTCGTAGAGCTCGTCCAGGCCGCGCCCGAAGGACATGCGCGCGCTCTGGGACACGCCGAACGGGATCATCCGGTTGCCGTAGTCGGCGGTCATGAAGCGCAGGTTGTCCTCGCCGTAGCGGTTGGCCAACCACCATAGAAAGCGCGAGCCGTACAGGTACGGGATGGACCCGTGGGGGAACGGGATGGGCGCCGACGAGATCTCGTCCAGGCGCTGGAGCCGGTCCTCGAGCGCGGAGGTGCGCAGGATCATGTCGTAGTAGCTCGCCCGGTTGCGCCCGGCGGTGGTGAACCGCGTCTCGCTGTGGATGGCCATGCCTTCGAGCACCCAGGAGGGCTGCACACTGTTGGGCACCCACACCTGCCCGAAGATGCGGTTGACCAGCTTGGGCAGCCCGCTCATGGTGTCCATGTGCAGCACGTGGGTGTACTCGTGGAGCAGCAGCCCCCAGAGCCAGTCGTCGAAGTCCGAGAGCTCGGACACGTCGTCAGGGGACACGGCGAACACGGTGATGGTCTTGCGGAAGTACGCCGTCGCCCAGCCGTTGGCCAGGTCGGTGGTGTCGGTGACGACGATGTGCGTGCGCCCCTCGGGGGTCCACCCCAGGTGCAGGGTGACCAGGTCGTGGGCCTTCTCGGCGAGCACGCCGACCTTGGCGGCCCAGCCCTCGTACCCCCGCGGATAGGTCACGGCGAAGTGTGTCGTGTCGAACGTGCGCCACTCGTGACGCGGATCGGCCGCGCGCGCCGGCGCCGCGGTGAGCGACCCGGCCAGGACCAGGAGAAATGGGAGTAAAAAGCGCGCCATGCGGTTTCCGCCTGCTCCATTACACTGGAAACGGCGTCAAACTCAAGCTGTCCGTGATTTTTCATGACCGGAACCGCGACGACCCGGCCACGCCGGGTCCCGCTGCGCAAGCTTTGCGCGCCTGTGGGGCGTGGTCCCCGCGCACGAACTGCGCATCCGACCCCTGAATCAGGGAAAAAGATCGGAAGAGCACACGTCTGAACTCCAGTCACCGAATACGAT
>CALKWH010000361.1 GCA_938004375.1 uncultured Pseudomonadota bacterium | reverse complement strand
CACCGAGATCTACACTCTTTCCCTACACGACGCTCTTCCGATCTCCTCATCTTTCTATTCAGCGCGAACTGCGGCAGCGACTTCCGTCCCGCCGGCCAGCTCGTGGACGACGAGCCCCAGGTTTTGGGCATTCGCGCCGAGCCCCCCGAGGTGGGCGGCGGTGACACCCTCACCGTGGATTCGCTGGTCCACTGGCCCCAGGGAGAGGCGCATTACCTGTGGTTCCTGTGCATCCCTACCAACCTCGAGCAGGTGCAGAGCTGCGTGAAGTCCCAGCTCGGTGATGCGCTCCCGCCGCCCTGCGAGGGCGCCGTGGCCACCCTGTGTACCGCCGGCACCGACCCGACTTTCACCTGGACTGCGCCGCCGATCCCGCTGCCCGAGGACGTGCCCGAGGTGTTCTTCTTCGTCCAGCAGGTGCTCTCGTCCTCGCCGGATGTGTGGGCGGCGTGTGAGAATGCCATCCGGAACAACCTCCCCACCGCCGATTGCCTGATCAGCCTGAAGACGGTGACCTTCAGCGATCGCGAGGTCAAGAACCTGAACCCGCAGTTGTCTCACTTCGTCATCAATGAAGCCATTGCAACACCCGGGGAACCGGTCGTTGCAACTGCGGGTGAAAAGGCGTTATTCAACGTCTTGATAGACCATGCAGGTCTCGATGAACTGACCGACGAGAGCACGAGTACTAATTATATATACATGGACATGGAGTTTTTCACCACTTGCGGCACCCTCACCCGCTACGATGAACAGTGGTACTGCGAGATGGCGCTGGACGGCACCCGCGAGATCACCTGTGTGGCCGACGACGATGAGGAGACCCCCAACGGGATCACTCCCCGCAAAGACTGGTCCGGCGACTGCGTGATCCACGCCGTGTTGCGGGACAACCTCGGCGGCATCACCTGGCTCACCCAGGAGCTCTCCTTCCTGTAGCGTTTACGGCAGGACCATCACGGGCACGAGGGACCGGGTGGGCGTGGACTCATAGCCCAACTGTAAATAATCATGGTCCCCCCAGCACTGCACGGACCCGTCGCTCAGGGCGGCGCAGGTGTGGCGGAAGCCGGCCGCGATGGAGACCGCCGAGGTGAGGCTCCGCACGACGGTGGCGGTTGGCCGGTTTTCGGTGGTGCCGTCGCCGAGCTGGCCCTGATCGTTCTGGCCCCAGCACAGCACGGGGCCGGAGATCAGGCGCGTGCAGGTGTGGCTGTCCGCGGCGGCGAGCTCGGCCACCGCATGGAGCCCCTGGACGCGTACCGGCGTTGAGCGGTTGGTTGTGGTGCCATCGCCGAGCTGGCCCTGCTGGTTGGAGCCCCAGCAGCGGGCGGTGCCGTCCGTGAGGACCGCGCAGGTGTGGTTCGCGCCCGCGATGAGGGCGGTCGCCGCGGGAAGTCCGACCACGGTCCCCGGGGTGAGGCGACCGGTGAAGGTGCCGTCGCCGAGCTGGCCGCTCCCGTTGCCCCCCCAGCAGCGGGCGGTACCGTCGGCAAGCATCGCGCAGGTGTGGACGGCCCCCGCGGTGATGCCCGTGGCGCCGGTCAGGCCCGTGACCGCCACGGGGGTCGGGCGGTTGGTGGTGGTGCCGTCCCCCAGCCGGCCGCTGCCGTTTGCTCCCCAGCAGCGGGCGGTGCCATCGGTGAGGACCGCGCAGGAATGCTGGCGCCCGGCGGCGAGCGTTCGGACGCCAGTGAGCCCGCTCACGGGAGTGGGGACTGATCGGTCGGTGGTGGTGCCGTCGCCGAGCTGGCGATAGGCGTTGTCGCCCCAGCAGCGGGCGGTGCCGTCCGAGAGCTGCGCGCAGGCATGGTTGCCGCTGCCGGTCATGGCGACCGCCCCGACGAGCCCGCCCACGGGCGCCGGCGTGGCCCGGCTGACCGTGGTGCCGTCGCCGAGCTGGCCATTCGTGTTCTGGCCCCAGCAGGAGGCGGTGCCATCCAAGAGGTGCGCGCACGAGTGGCTGTTTCCGACCTGCACGGCGGCGGCCATCGAGACTCCGGGGACGGCGTCGGGCGAGAGACGATCCGTGACCACCCCGATGCCGAGCTGGCTCTCGACGTTGTCGCCCCAGCAGCGGACGGTGCCGTCGTCCAGGATCGCGCAGGTGTGGGAGGCGCCACCGGTGATCGCGGTGACACCCGTGAGGCCGGTCACCGGGACCGGCGACGTGCGCTGGTCGGTGGTGCCGTCGCCGAGCTGTCCGTCGGTGTTCAGTCCCCAGCAGCGGGCGGTGCCGTCGGCGAGGACCGCGCAGGTGTGGTAGTGGCCCGCAGCGACGGCTTGGACGCCGGCGAGTCCGGTGACCGCCACCGGGGTCATGTTGAAGCCGGTGCCGCCGTCGCCGAGCTGGCCGTTCGCGTTCTCGCCCCAGCACGACACGGTGCCGTCGCCCTTGAGCGCGCAGGTATGATCGTCCCCCGCGGTGATGGCGACGGCCCCGGTGAGGCCGGTGACGGCCACCGGCGTGGTGCGTTGCAGGTTGGTGCCGTCGCCGAGCTGCCCCCGGGTGTTGTAGCCCCAGCACGACACGGTGCCATCGAGCTTGAGCGCGCAGGAATGAAACCCACCCGCGGCGACCGTGGTGACACCGGTGAGACCGGAGACGGTGACGGGGACCTGGCTCCCCGTGGTGGTGCCGTTCCCGAGCTGGCCGCGGAAGTTGTACCCCCAGCACTTCACCGTGCCGTCCAACACGCGGGCGCAGTTGTGCAGACTGCCCGCAGAGACGTCTGTCCAGGTGTCGGTCCCGGTGACGGTGACCGGCGTGAGAGAGGACACCAGGGTGCCGTCGCCCAGTTGTCCGCCGTCGTTGTCTCCCCAGCACTGGATGGTACCGCCCATGAGCAGCGCGCAGGTGTGTTCGGTTCCACCGGTGACTCGGAGCGCGCCCGTGAGCCCGTTGACCTGCACCGGCGCGGCGCGGTCCATCGTGGTGCCGTCACCCAACTGTCCGACGATGTTATCTCCCCAGCAGCGCAGGGTGCCGTCGTCCAGTCGGACACAGGTATGTTTGGATCCCATATCAATCTGGGTCGCCTTCAGGCAGGTCTGCAGCGTCGCCCGGCAGGCGGAGTCGCAGGCGAGCGCGCCCGTGAAACAGCCCAGGTCATGCAACGCTTCGGGGTCATGATCGAGGAAATCGCACTCCTCGCCCGCGGGCGCCTGGCGGACGCCGTCGCCGCACTTGCCCGCGCACAGCACGTCGCTGAACGCGCAGCTGCCGTCACAGAGCAGCACCCCGCCCGGGCGGTACCCCAGGGTCTCGCAGGTGGCTCCGTCCAGATTTGAGGAGTCGCAGCTTTCGAGGCCGTATTGCAGCTCCTCGTCGCCGCAAAAACCACCGCATTGGCTCGTGTCGAAGGTGCAGGTCGCAGGGTCGCAGTACAGGGTCCCTTCCTCGCGGTATCCCAGGGAGGCGCAGGTCTGGTGATCCAGGTCAAAATAGTCGCACTCTTCATGTTCCGGCTGGAGGATCCAGTCCCCGCAGAACTGCGCGCAGCCCGAGGCGTCGAGCAGGCACAGGTCGTCGTGGCAGGCGAGGGTGCCGGTGTAATACCCCAGCGTCCCGCAGGTCTGGCCGCCGAGGCCGCCGCTGTCGCACTCCTCGCCGGCGCCGTCCTGGATGGCGCCGTCGCCGCAGGCGCCGGCCGCTTCGCAGTCGGTCAGGTCGAGGTCCGAGCAGTCCGGGAGGCAGGCGAGGACGCCGCCGTGATTCCCCAGCCCTTCGCAGCTCTGGCCTGCGAGCGCGTCCCCGTCGCATCCTTCGCCGAAGCCGGCCTGGATGATATCGTCTCCGCAGCGCCCGAACGCCTCACAGTCGGACGTGTCCAGCGCGCAGTCGTCCCCGCAGGCGAGGGCGCCGCCGTAATATCCCAGCAGCGCGCAGCTCTGGCCGGCGAGCTCGTCCCCGTCGCAGCCCTCGTCGCCCAGCACCCGCCCGTCCCCGCAGACGGGCGTGCAGACGCTCGAGTGCCCCGGCGTGCACTCCCAGCCCTCCTCGATCGCGCAGGTCGCCGAGCAACCGTCGCCGTCCGCGAGCTGGCCGTCGTCGCAGGCCTCGTCCCCCTCGAGGTAACCGTTGCCGCAGATGCTGGCGCACCCCGTCACGTCGAACGAGCAGTCCGCCAGGCACGCCAGGGTGCCGCCGCCAAAGCCCAGGCTCTGGCAGGAGTTGCCGCTCAGGTCGATCCCGTCGCAGGCTTCGCCCTCCTCGGCGTTCACCTGGCCGTCGCCGCACCGGCCCCCGCAGTCCGAGACGTCGAGCGTGCACGTCGCCGTGCAGGTCAGGATCCCGATGGGGTTGTAATACCCCAGGCTGGCGCAGGTCTGGTCCCCCACCCCCGAGTCACACGCTTCTCCGGAATCGACGAACCCGTCGCCGCAGGAATCGACGGTCGCGGGCTTGGAGTTGCAGGCAACCAGGGCGAACAGTACAAATATACCGGCGATGGATCTGGCACAAGAACGCATGGCGATTCTCCTCAGAGAATGAAAACTATACGGGAGCGACAGACACAATTCAAGCGGCAAGTCCCGTCGTCCCAGGGCGATCGCAAGAAGTTCTGGTTGACTTCACGATTCACCTGCAGGGAACAGGAACCTACCAACCGAATACCGAATACCGATTTCGATTTCGATTTCGATTTCGACCTTGAGAAATCCATGAACACGAGCAAACTGAGGTTCATCATTCCTGTGGAAACGGTCCCTCCCCTGATGGAAACGCGGATGAATGCGCCACAAAAACTCCAGTCCAAATCGAAATCGAAATCGACCAGCCAGCCTCATCAGGAAAAACTTCTCGCGATTGCCTGCCCGTCGTCCGTCCAGGGAAGAACGATTGGTTTGGCATTTTATCGGAACCGTGCCATATAAAACCACGCCGGATGACGGTCCGATTGCGATCCGTCCCGGCGAGGAGGCCAGATGAGGTTTTTCAGCTTGCCCATGATGCTGCTGTCGCTGAGCGCGGCCTGGGGTTGTGTGACGGAGAAAGAACAGGACCCGTTCGCGATCACGGCGTGCGAGAAGGATTATCTGAAGAGCGGCACCTGTCCCTCCGCGCGCGGCTGCGCCTGGACCGGGTCCCGGTGGCGCTCCATCGACGTCGACGGTCGCTGCGCCGCCTTCGGGCAGATTGATGGTGTCTGCATCGACGCAGGCCAGTGCGCGAACAACGGCAGTACGGAGCCCCTCTATCGTTTCGTGGGTGACCGCACGGAGAGAGCCTATCTGATAGATGCCTGGGAACGAATCCGGGGCTGGTTGGAGGAGCGGGACTTCCGGTTGCGGTTCCCCGAGTGGTCCTGTGGGCCGGACGCCGCCGCCTGCGAGGCCCAGTCCGACGCCGAGGCGTGCGGGCAACTGGGTTGTTTCTGGGCGCCGGCCGTGCGCGTGGGGATCACCGAGGCGGACCGCTGCCTGGGGTGGGAACCGGCGCCGATGGCCCTGTGTCTCGCGCCCAACCCCTATTATTTAATCAATGAGAGCGGCAACTCCTTCGAGGGCAGCTCCGTCAGGCGTTTCTATTACGAAACCGAGGCCGGATTCCATGTGGTGGAGTTGACGGTCAGTGATTACGCGCGCTTTCATTCGGCGGGGCAGATCGGGCCGGGCTCGAGTTGGGGCGACTGTCATCCGTACACCGGCGCCCAGGTCTGCGCCTGCGGCGACTGACGACTCCGTGTCCGGGGCCAGGCGAGGTGAACGCCGGCTTGTCGCGCATGACGCGCCGCGTCGGTCGAATCTGCTGAAAAAACCTTGCTGAATCAAGTGAAAAATCGCATGTTCCGCGACAGGGAGGACGACCCATGCAGGAGAACAACCTCGCGACCATGATCCGCGCCAGAACAGCGCAGTACGGTGAACGCACG
>CALKWH010000360.1 GCA_938004375.1 uncultured Pseudomonadota bacterium | reverse complement strand
CCACCGAGATCTACACTCTTTCCCTACACGACGCTCTTCCGATCTAGGTGATCATGACCGGGGCCGCGAGCGACCCAGCCGAGTGGCAGGGGCACATCCGCAACAAACCACGCAGGGAGCAGCTCGCGAAGCGCTTCCGCGACCCGAAGGACCCCTTTGGCGTGGTGATCGTGCGGGACATGTGGCTGACGGGGTTCGACGCGCCGAGCCTGGCCACCATGTACGTGGACAAGCCCATGCGCGGACACGGCCTCATGCAGGCGATCGCGCGGGTGAACCGCGTGTTCAGGGACAAGCCTGGTGGGCTGGTGGTGGACTACATCGGGCTGGCACAGGAGTTGAAGGACGCGTTGGCCACTTACACAGAGAGCGGTGGGACCGGGAGCACGGCGCTGAACAAGGAGCTGGCGGTCACGGTCATGCTGGAGAAGTACGAGGTGTGCCGTGGTCTGTTCCATGGGTTCGACTACTCCCGCTTCGGGAAGGGCAGCGCCACCGAGCAGGTGAGCCTGCTGCCGGCCGCACAGGAGCACATCCTGGCGCAGGAGAACGGCAAGCAGCGGTTCCTGCAGGCGGTGATGGAACTGTCCAAGGCGTTTGCGCTGGCAGTGCCGCACAAGGAGACCGAGCGGGTCCGCGATCACTTGATCTTCTTCCAGGCGGTCAAGGCCGTGTTGTCCAAGCGCCTGCCGGGGGACGCGCGGACCGAGGAAGAGCTCGAACATGCGGTGCGGCAGATCCTGTCGCGGGCGGTGACGCCTCAAGGTATGGTCGACATCTTCCAGGCAGCGGGGCTGAAGCGGCCGGACATCTCCATTTTGAGCGACGAGTTCCTGGAGGAGATTCGCGGCATGCAGCACCGCAACCTGGCGATCGAGCTGTTGCAGAAGCTGCTGCTCAACGAGCTGCGGACGCGCCAGAAGCAGAACCTGGTTCAGGGGCGGTCGTTCGCCGAGATGCTGGAGCGCGCGATCCGGCGGTATCAGAACCGCGCCATCGAGACGGCTCAGGTCATCGACGAGTTGATCCACATCGCCGGCGACATGAAGGCGGCCTCCGAGCGCGGAAAGACCAAGGGGCTGTCGGATGAGGAGCTGGCGTTCTACGACGCGCTGGAGACCAGCGACAGCGCTGTGGCGGTCATGGGCGACGAGAAGCTCGTGCCCATCGCGCAGGAGCTCGTGCGCATGGTGCGTGCCAACGTGACCATCGACTGGACCGTGCGTGAGAACGTCCGTGCGAACCTGCGCCGCCTGGTCAAGCGCATCCTCAACAAGTACGGGTATCCGCCGGACAAGCGGGAGAAGGCCGTGGCCACGGTCCTGGAGCAAGCCGAGCTGCTCTGCGAGGACTGGGCGTCG
The DNA here is from genome assembly GCA_938004375.1 of uncultured Pseudomonadota bacterium. GTDB lineage: Bacteria > Myxococcota_A > Polyangia > HGW-17 > HGW-17 > HGW-17. Next base: position 4,515 of record CALKWH010000360.1, on the reverse strand, counting down.
GGAGCCTGAGAGCGCCCCTGGATGATGCACGGTGGTGGCAGAGGGAGTGAGGTTACACTAGGTGGGGAGGTCTGAAAATCCCTGTTGATTCATCAGGTTTTTACGGGTGCAACGTGGGGGTGCAACCAGAGGTCACACAACGGGCGGGAGTCAGGAGAGGGCGGCGGCAGGCTCGGGCGTTTCGGCGGCGTGGGCCGCCGTATCGGGGGTCACGTCGACAATCTGGTACCGCTGCCCGTAACGCGTTCTTTTCCCGCGCTCGATGCGGAGCTTGCGCCCGCCGATGTCCACCAGTTTCCCGTCCAGGCGCTTGAACAACGCACCCATTTTCGTGGAGAGCGAGCGCTTGGCGCCCTGTTTCAACAGGCTGTCGAAGCCCTTGATCAACTCGGAGGGGTCCAACACGGCCAGAACGGGGAACTTGTCTTGGGAGTCGCTTGCGGTCAGGTGGCGGCTCAAGGCGAGCACGGCGTCCTGGGGCGAGAATGTCTTCGTCTTGATCGCCAGGTGCAGGAACTCGATGAGGAACACCTCCTGCTCGGTCCCGTCCGTGGCCATGCGCTTGATGTTCTCGGCGGTGTCGATGATGGGCCCCGGAGGCAACCCCAGGAAGTTGCCCAACCCGCCCATCACCCGCGTGAAGTGCACGAAGGACGACACCGGCTGCGTTTCATCAAGGGGGGCTCCGGCGTCGAGCCAGGGCGTGAAGACGTTCACCAGGTGACCCCGGATCAGCGCGATGTTGTCCCTGACCCAACCATCGAAGTCGGGGTGGCGCAAATCCTGCGTCGTTTTCAACTGCGGGTTGGCCGCGAGCACGATCGCCATGATCCGTCGGCACATGTCCTCTGAGGTCGTCGCCCCATTCGAGGTGGCGTGGAGGATGAGGTCGTCGTTGCTGATCGTGATGAGGATTCCGGTGCCGACGAGCCGTTCTTCAGATGTCGAGGTCGTCGTCATTGCCTCCAGTTGAGGGCTGTCGAGCTTGAACTTCAGGTTGTCAAAGACGAAGTACGTCCGTCCTGTGCGGATGGCCGACGCCAGGAACTTTCCGAACATCGCCTCGTCCTTGATGTTCGGCTTGACCGCCAAGATCTCCTTGGGCATGTCACTCATGATGGACGCTCCCAGGGCAGCGAGCGTGGTCTTTCCGACGCCCATCTGCGGAGCGTTCCAGAGGGTGAGCGGTTTGTGCCCCCGGATGCCGGGGTTGAGAAGTGGGCGGAAGAGGCTCAGGAACGCCTTGTTGCGGTCCTGGTCGGTATGGAAGTAGTAGTCGTTGAAGATCTCGACTTGAAGCCAAGAGCGGCTCTCCTGCGGGGTGCACTGAACCCGCGCGATCTTCAACTCGGTGATCACCACCTGGCTGTCGCTCGCGAGATGGAGTTGGCCGTCCACCCACGCAGGCGGGCCGATATACCTCACGACGGGCGCATGATCCTGCATGTGCCGGGAGAGTGGTCCCTCCAGGTTGGCGACCCAGGTCTTGGACTCGCCGGTGTCGGAGTTCTTGAACTTCAAATGGCGCTGGGAAAAGGTCCGAAATTCGGCCATTTCTTTGCGGTCGTTCCCGGCCGGGAGCAATTGGAAGGGATCGCTGGACCACCTGGGGCGGTATAAAAGCCGGTCGCCTAGCCGCACGATGTCGTGCAGGGCGAAGAGGGATTCGGCCGCGGCGGCGACGGTTTCATCGACGCTGACTGCCTTTCCCGGTGCGAGAATTTCTTGGTTTTTCGCGTCCTGCAGCAGGATCCGGAGTATCGCCTTGGTGGCCATGATGATGTCGTAGATCGACGAGACGGGCAGCGGCCTCGAACGGGCGGCCAGAAGGGTCTCCTCCAGGCGCGGCAGATCGAGGCCTGGATTGTTTTCCAGTGCGGTTTGCAGGGTGTCCTCCAGCAACTTCTTCATCGCGACGCCATCGGCGTTGATGCCCAGGGCCGCGATTCCGGCTCCTAACTGGGCGATGAACTCGTAACCCGAGCAGACCTTCTCGGGCTCGTTTTTCAGGTACATGAGAGCGTTGCAGATTTCGCGCACGCTCTTCTCGCAAGTCTTGCACATGGCCGCATCGTACGTGCGGTTCCCGGTATTCGCTTGATCGGCGCTGCCCTGAGGACTCCAGAAGTCCAGGTCGAGGGTCAGCATGGTGGACTTTTCGATCATAGAAACTCCTTGCAGAAAATGTTGTTGGACTGGTTGTGTGGGCATAGGTAAATTAGGTCTTAGGGCGCAGATGACGGTCACGACGAGTCCAAGTACGCAAAGCGCATGGGGTCCTCCTAGGGTTGTGTTTGTTGTGGATGCCCGCAGCGATGCTGCAGGCGACGGAGTCGGTCTAGTTATGCAGGGTGAAGGTGGCTCGGGGTCAGCAGGATCGGAGCCGCCTGATGGGCCAGGTGGGGAGCTTCCCGAACGCGAAGCCGCCGCGAGACGTGGCCGCGTCGCGCGGTGCTCACGACGACGGTTGGTGCGCGGGAGATCCCGTCCAGACCATGTGGTCGCCTGGATGGCACGGTGCTCACGGTGCAGGGACCGGAGGGTCGCGCGCTTATTGTAAAGGGCCTGGATCAGCCAGTCCTGTGAAGGGTCGCACTGGCTGAACTTGGCCAGGTGGTGCTTGCGGAGCTCGATCTGCTGCTCGACAGAAGCCAGGACCACGGGTATCTGCCTGGGGTCGGTGTGGTAGTCCTGCTTCACCTCGGAAAGGGCGTCCAAGTCTTCTTGTACTTTCCACAGGATGGCCTGAAGGGACAGGAAGAGGTCGTATGGGTGGTGACTTTCAGGGGTGTGGCCGAAGAGTTGGAGCAGCGCGAGAATCTCATCGAGCTGGTACTCCCGAGAGTCCAGCGCGTCGATGCCACCCGTGAGGAGCGTCTTAGCCGCCAATAATTCATTAATATTGGCGGTTAGTTTCCGAGAAATCATCACCATCGTCGTCTGCTCCAAGCCCGCGTCCCGGGGACAACCGGAAAAGCGGGCAAACAAATTACCGGAGCTATCCGGTTTTGTCAACCCAAAAAAACGCAACGACGCGCAACGTGGTGCGGCCAGGCGTCTCTGGCGCTCTCCTCGTTGGTGCTTCAATGGGTGGAAGTCGACACGACTATGGGGGTGGCGGATGCCTCCGGTCCTCACGCGCGCGAGGCCAGAAGGGGAGGCGCCGCCAACATCGAGTTACAAATGCGTTACAAATGGCGACTTCGCGGGATCCGCTAAATTGAAAATTCGTTGATATTGCTTGGTGACCCCAAGGGGATTCGAACCCCTGTTTACGGCGTGAAAGGCCGCTGTCCTAACCGGTTGAACGATGGGGCCGCGCAACACAAGGACCCTGCTGCAGGGCCCGGACGTGGCGACGTGTCTAGCAGAAGCGGGCGGTTGAGTCAATGGGAAAACGCGGGGTCGGGGCACTTGTGCGCGCGGTGCATGTGCGCAAGGGGGGCGGACGGCTAGGGGACGGCCAGTCAGAGGCGGCGCAGGATGGTGCGCGCGGTGACGAGGGACTCGAGGAGCCCGGCTGCGGTGAGGTGAAGGCGCGGGTGGACCCATCCGGGGTCGAGCTCGCACAGGGGGACCAGGACGAAGTCGCGCTCGTGCAGGCGCGGGTGGGGCAGGACGCAGGCGGGATCGTCGCTCACGAGGTCGCCGAAGGACAGCAGGTCCAGATCCAGCGTGCGGTCTCCCCAGTGAATCAGCCGCGTGCGGCCGTGGACGGCCTCGATGGCCAAAAGGTCGCGCAGCAGGCGGTCGGGGTCTTCAATGGCCACGTCGAGGCGCACAACCTGGTTGAGAAAGACGTTCTCGGCGGGGCCCACGGGTTCGGTCTCGTAGACCGACGAGCACATCACCTCGCGAACGTAGGGCAGGGCGGCGAGGTGGGCGTGGGCCGAGGCGAGGGTCTCCTCGCGCGGCGGCAGCGAGGCGCCCAGGGCGACGAAGGCGGGGACGGCGTTCATGCGGGGACTGTATAAATTCCGGCGGTCCGGATCAAGGGGCGTGAAAAAAATCGAAAAACCATGCAACCGACGCCGGCTGCCGGCGACAATGGGAGCACGGGGGTCGCCGGAGCGCTTCGCTCATCAGCCGGACCACCCCAAGGAGGTGACCATGAGTTTCAACGTCCAGAACCTGTTTTCCCAGACCTCGTCGGCCTTCTCGCCGCTGGCGACGGAGTTCTTCCCTTCGCTGGCGGGCGCACTGTCCGGTCTTTCGGGGGCCGGCGGCGTCGGATCGCCGGGCCACCTGGGATTGTTCTCCCAGCACCCGGGCTTCGCCGCGGCCATGTTTGGCATGGAGTTAGCCGCGCCGCTTTTGCAGAAGCTCCTCGACAGCCTGCCGAACCTGGGCAAGCTCGAGACTCCCACGGGGGAGGACGGCCGGGTGGAGGAGAGGCCCCGTCAACGGGGCGCCCGGGACACCCAGGCCGAGATCGCGCGCATCCTCGACAGTTCGCTCTCCCTGGAGGAGAAAGATCGGAAGAGCACACGTCTGAACTCCAGTCACCGAATACGA
>CALKWH010000359.1 GCA_938004375.1 uncultured Pseudomonadota bacterium | reverse complement strand
GGATGTAGTAGGCGTGCTTGAGGCGCACCTCGTTGCCCGGGTAGAGCCGGAAGTACTTCTTCGGCGGGTCCTCGCGGAAGTCGTCCCGCTCGATGTAGAGCTCGCGGGCGAACGGCACCGGCCGCGTGCCGGCAGCGGGGTCGTTCGGGTTGTTGTCCGCCGCGAGCCACTCCACCTGCCCCTCGGGATAGTTCTCGATCACCACCTTCAGGGGCCGCAGCACGGCCATGACCCGCGGCGCGTGCTGCTCCAGGTCTTCGCGGAGGCAGTGCTCCAGCAGGGCGTAGTCCACCGTGGAGTTCTTCTTGGCCACGCCGATCCGGTCGCAGAAGTTGCGAATGGCTTCGGGCGTGAAACCGCGCCGGCGCATCCCCGCGATGGTGGGCATGCGCGGGTCGTCCCAGCCGCGGACGCGCCCCTCGGTCACGAGGCGCAGCAGCTTCCGCTTGCTCATCACCGTCCAGGTCATGTTCAGCCGGGCGAATTCGTACTGATGCGGCCGGTGGGGCAGCTCCAGCTCCTCGACGAACCAGTCGTACAGCGGCCGGTGGTCCTCGAACTCCAGCGTGCAGATGGAGTGGGTGATTCCCTCGATGGCGTCCGACTGCCCGTGGGCGAAGTCGTACATGGGGTAGATGCACCAGGCGCCGCCGGTGCGGTGGTGGTCGCGGTGCAGGATGCGGTACAGCACCGGGTCGCGCAGGTTCAGGTTCGGCGACGCCATGTCGATCCGGGCCCGCAGCACCCGGGTGCCGTCGGGGAACTCGCCGGCGCGCATGCGACGGAACAGGTCGAGGTTCTCCGCCGCCGGGCGGTCGCGGTACTGGCTCGCCGCGCCGGGCTGGGTGAGGGTGCCGCGGCCGTCGCGGATCTCGTCGGCGGTGAGGTCGCAGACGTAGGCCTTTCCTTTCCGGATCAGGAACTCGGCCCAGTCGTAGAGCTGCTCGAAGTAGTCGGAGGCGTAGAAGAGCCGGTCCTCCCAGTCGAAGCCGAGCCAGCGGATGTCCGCCTGGATGGACTCGACGTACTCCACGTCTTCCTTGGTGGGGTTGGTGTCGTCGAAGCGCAGGTTGCACTTCCCGCCGAACTTGAGGGCCAGCCCGAAGTTCAGGCAGATGCTCTTGGCGTGGCCGATGTGGAGGTAGCCGTTCGGCTCGGGGGGGAAGCGGGTGTGGACGCGGCCGTCGTTCTTGCCGGCGCGCAGGTCCGCGAGGATGATCTCCTCGATGAAGTTGCCCGCCGCCGGAACCGGCGCGGGCGGGCCGGAGGTCTTGCTGTCAGCGTCGTTGCCGGTGTTCATGACATGCTGTCCTGGCCGTGGGATGGTACGGGCGGCGCGGGCCGCCCAACGGCCGGAAATTGTATCACATTCGCGCCCGGCGGCGGCACTTGTTATTCACCACGGAGGACACAGAGGTCACAGAAAATCCTTTTGTTCCATTTCATTGATCATTTTTCATTGGTCATATTTCATTGGTCATTTTAGGATGCAGCACTCCGACCAATGACAAATGGAATCCCCGTGTCCTCTGCGTCCTCTGCGGTTAGTCTCCGGCGCGCTCACTCCCGCCGCCACACCGTCCCCTCGGGCGTGTCCTTGATGACGACGCCGAGCGCCTTGAGCTTGTCGCGGGCGGCGTCGGCGGCGGCCCAGTCCTTGCGGGCGCGCGCCGCGGCGCGCGCGGCGATGAGGGCTTCGACCTCGGCGTCGGCGCCGCCGGTCGCTTCACCGGGCAGCACGTCCAGCACCCGGTCGGCGTCGGCCACGGCGGCGAGCGCCCGGTCGCGGTCGCCGGCGGCGAGTCCCCCTTCCGCCAGCGTCCGGTTGATGTCGCGGATGAAGTCGAACAGAGCGGCCAGGGCGGCCGAGGTGTTCAGGTCGTCGTCCAGCCCGGCCTGGAAGCCGTCGCGGAAGGCGGTGCAGCGCGCCGCGACTGCGTCCGACTCGCCGGCGGGCAGCGTCTTGCGCCGCAGCGTGTCCACGAAGTCGTGGATCCGGTCCAGCGACGCCTGGGCGTAGCGCAGCCCCTCCTCGGTGAAGTTGAGCTGCTTCCGGTAGTGCACCGACAGGAGCAGGTAGCGGATGGCCGCCGGGTTGTACCCCTTGGCCAGCAGGTCGCGCAGGGTGAAGTAGTTCCCCTTCGACTTCGACATCTTCTCGCCGTTGACGATGAGGTACTCGCTGTGGAGCCAGTACTTGACGAAGGGACGCCCCGTGGCGCCCTCGCTCTGGGCGATCTCGTTCTCGTGGTGCGGGAACACCAGGTCGGCGCCGCCGCAGTGCAGGTCGAAGCTCGCGCCCAGGTACTTCATGCTCATGGCGGAGCACTCCAGGTGCCAGCCGGGCCGGCCGGGGCCGAAGGGGGTGTCCCAGTAGGGCTCGCCCTCTTTCCGCCCCTTCCAGAGGACGAAGTCGCGGGCGTTCTCCTTGTCGTACTCGTCGCTGTCGACGCGGGCGCCCGACTGGATGCCGC
>CALKWH010000358.1 GCA_938004375.1 uncultured Pseudomonadota bacterium | reverse complement strand
AACGACTTGTTTTCCAATTTTTCTGGGGATCAGTGGACCTGACCAAGGCTGTCAGACAGGTCAGACAGGTCCGACAGGTCCGACAAGTCAGACAGGTTAGACAAGTCAGACAGGTCCGACAGGTCCGACAGGGTTTGACATTCCCATGAGAGGGCTCATATTGTTTCCGTCTGTCAGTCTCGCCTAACAAGACGGACCCCGAGAGGAGTAGTTACCATGAGAACCCCACTGATTTTCGCGATTTCGATAGTTTTCCTGCTGCCGGCCTGCGCCGGAAAACCCCGCTCCCCCGCCACGGTCCCCGACGGCCCGCCCCCGACGGCCGGGCCGACGTCGACCCAGCCGCCCCCCGTCCCCGCGCTCTCGGGGCCGTTCCAGTTGCCGGCGCTTCCGTATGCTTTTTCCGCCCTCGAACCCCACATCGACGCGCGCACCATGCAGATCCATTACGAGAAACACCACGCCGGCTACGCGAAGAACCTGAATGACGCCGTGGTCGGCGGTCCCCTGGCGGGGATGGCCATCGAGGATCTGATGCGGGAGGTCTCCCGTCACCCGGCGGTGATCCGCAACCACGGCGGCGGGTACTACAACCACAACCTCTTCTGGAAGAACCTCACCCCGGACGGGCGCGGGCACCCCTGCGGCAAGCTCGAGATCACCGCCGCCCTGGACGCGGCCTTCGGCTCCTTCGAGAAGTTCCGCGAGGCCTTCTCGGCGGCGGCGGCCGGCCGCTTCGGGAGCGGTTGGGCCTGGCTGATCCTCGGCGCCGACGGGAAACTGGCGATCACCACCACGCCCAACCAGGACAACCCGCTGATGGACGTGGCCGAGACCCGGGGGGTTCCGCTTCTGGCTCTGGACGTCTGGGAGCACGCCTATTACCTGCACTACCAGAACCGCCGGGCGGACTACGTCGCCGCGTTCTTCCGGATCATCGATTGGGAGGAGGTGGATCGGCGCTACCAGGCGGCCAAGAAGGCCCTTTGATCCGCACCCTGCATGAGTTTCAGATGGTATCAGTGGACCTGAACACGGCTGTTCGAGTGCCGCTTACGGCTTCAGGTAGGTCGCCAGGGTGCCCCACACGGTGTTCCACCACAAAATGCGGTTCTGGGGTTTGAACACGAAGTGATCCTCGTCGGGGAAGTACAGGAACTTCGAGGGGACGCCCAGGCGCTGCAGCGAGGTGAACAACTGCATGCCCTGGTCCACGGTGACGCGGAAGTCCATGGCACCGTGCACGACCAGGGTCGGGGTCTTCCAGTTGCCCACGTACTGGTGCGGGGACCACCGCTGGTAGACCTTCCGGTTCTGCCAGGGGGCGCCCAGGTTCTCGCGCTCGGGGAACCACAGTTCCTCGGTGGAGCCGTACATCGACTCGATGTTGAACACGCCCGAGTGGCTCACGAGCACGTTGAACTCGCGGGTCTGGCCGCCGATCCAATTGATCAGGAAGCCGCCGTAGGAGGCGCCCGCGGCGCCGATGCGCTTGGGATCGACGTAGGCGAGCTTGCGGACCTCCTTGAGGGCCGCCATGACGTCCTGATAGGGGCCGCCGCCCCAGTCACCCTGGATGCTGTCCTGGAACTTCTGGCCGTAGCCCGAGGAGCCGTGGAAGTTCGGCATGACCACGACGTATCCGGGGGCGGCGAACATCTGCGAGTTCCAGCGCGGGTGGAAGTCGTAGCCGAAGGAGCCCTGGGGGCCGCCGTGAAGCAAAAAGACCACCGGGTACTTCTTCGCGGCCGAGAACGCGGGCGGCTTCAGGATCAGCGCGTGGACCTGATCGCCCCGGGCGCCCTTGAACCACAGATCCTCGGTCTCCCCCATGGTGATGGGGGCGAGGTGGGCGTCGTTGACGCGGGAGACCGGGACCAGCGCCGGATCGCGCAGGGCGTCCGGGTTCGCGGAGGCGTATTTCCCGCCGTGGAAGAACACCTCGGGGGGCCGGGAGATGGTCTGGTTCACCACGATCATCTGAAAGTTCTTCATCGGGACGAAGTCGGTGACGAACACCCGATCGAGGTCCTTGTGGAGCTGCCCGGAGAAGTTGACGCGGAACAGGTTCTCGTGGCCCTTCTCGGAGCAGACGAAGAAGATCAGGTTCTGGTCGGGCGCGAACTCGAAGCGCCCCACCGAGAGGTCCAGTTTCGCCGTGAGGTTGACCTGGGTCTTCGCGGCGCGGTCGTACAGGATGACGTCGGCCTTGTCGGACTCGTACCCTGGGCGGGCCATGGACAAGAAGGCCAGGTACTTCCCGTCGGGGCTGTAGGCGGGGGAGAAGTCGTTGCCCTTGCCCGTGCTGACGCGGACGCTGGTGCCCGCGGCCAGGTCCAGCACGAACACGTCGTTGTTGGTGGACGCGGCCGGCAGGGCGTCGGTGTTCATGACGTAGGCGACCTCGCGGCCGTCGGGAGAGAAGCGGTAGTCCACCGCGCCGCCCAGGGCCACCGGAGGGGAGTCGTGCTGACCCGGGGTGAGCAGTTTCAGGGCGCCGTCAGCCACGTCGACCACGAACACGTGGTTGACCAGACCGTCGCGCCAGGCGTTCCAGTGCCGGTACAACAGGCCGGTGAAGAGCTGGCCTGAATGGCGGGGCTTCTCGGCGCGGGCGGCGGCCTCGATGCAGGCCACGTCCACGCACTTCGGATCCACCTGGGAGTGGAACAGGAGCCGCCGGGAGTCGGGGGACCACACCAGGGGTCCGCTCACGCCGGTGGCCAGCGTGGTCAGTTGCGTCGCCTCGCCGGGGGCGGTGAGGGAGAGGAGCCAGATCTGCGGTCCGTCCTTGCGCGTGGAGACGAAGGCCAGGGTCTTGCCGTCGGGGCTCACGGCGGGGGAGAAGGCGCTGGCGTCGGTGGCCGTGATCGGCCGGGGGGCGCTCTTTCCCTGGACGTCGGCGGCCCAGAGCCGGGTGGCGCCCCGGTTGGTGTCCAGCGAATAGGTGGTGACCGCGTAGTACACGGTCCTGCCGTCGGGGGAGACCGCGGGGGAGCCCACGCGCCGGACGCCCACGAGATCCTCGGGGGTCAGCGGACGGGCCTGGGCGGCGGGGGTGAGGGCCAGCAGCGTCAGGAACAGGGTCAGGGTGCGGGTGATCTTCATGCACGCCTCCTTTCGGTTCCTGAAGGGTCTATCAGAGATGGAAACCCGGCACAAGTCCCGGGTTGGACACCGGCTCCTTTTCAGGTAGATTGATGGGGAACGTGCCCTTCCCGTGCGGCGGGCCAGGAGGCAAGACCATGAAACATGCATTGCTCGGCGCGTGGTTCGCCGTCGTCGCCTGCGGGTTCCTCTCGTGCACCCCCGGCGGGGCCGCCGGACCCTTCTGCGGGGACGGGGAGGTGGTTGCGCCGGAGGAGTGCGATCCGCCGGGCGAGGGCGCCTGCGGGGCCGACTGCCTGCGCGATCCCGCCCGCTGCGGCGACGGGCAGTGCGAGGCTCCCGAGCACTCGGTGAACTGCCCCGGGGACTGCACCCCCGCCTGCGGCAACGGCCTGAAAGAGGAGGGGGAGGACTGCGACGGCGACGACCTCGGGGGCGCCACCTGCACCGGCCTGGGGTACGCGGGCGGCACCCTGGTGTGCGCTCCCGACTGCACCTACGGGGTGATCGTGTGCGAGACGTTGTGCGGTGACGGCCTGCTGGACGAGGGGGAGACCTGCGACGACGGTTCCCGGCAGGACGGGGACGGCTGCAGCGCCCTGTGCGCGCTGGAGGCGGGCTGGCAGTGCGCGGGCACGCCCAGCGTGTGCGCCACCGTGTGCGGGGACGGACTCGTGGCCGGCGGCGAGCTCTGTGACGGCGCCGAGACGGCGGGCTTCACCTGCCAGGACGAGGGCTTTTACGAGGGCACCCTGGCGTGCGCGGCCGGGTGTCTCTCGCTGGACACCGGAGGGTGCAGCGGACGCTGCGGGGACGGCGTCATCCAGGCGGCCCACGAGCGCTGCGACGGCGGCAACCTCGGGGGTGCCACCTGCCAGAACCAGGGTTGGCCCGGCGGCGGGACGCTCGCCTGCGCCGGCTGCGCGTTCGACGCCACCGCCTGCGCCCGCTGGACCGCGGTGGGGGCCGGCGGCGGCCAGACCTGCGCGATCCGGTCCGACGGCTCGGCCTGGTGCTGGGGCTTCAACGGCGACGGCCGGCTCGGGGACGGGACCTTCGAGGACGCCGAACGGCCGGTGCAGGTCTCCGGGGTCACCTCCCAGGGGGTCCAGATCTCCGGCGGCATGTTCCACTCGTGCGCGGTGAAGTCCACCGGTGCCGTCTGGTGCTGGGGGCAGGGCTCCGATGGCCAGCTGGGCAACGGGGGCACGGACGCCTCGGGCGTTCCGGTGGCAGTCAGCGGCCTGGGTTCCGGGGTGGTCGAGGTGGGGGCGGGCAGCTATCACTCCTGCGCCCGCAAGGCCGACGGCACGATCTGGTGCTGGGGGCGCAACCTCCAGGGCCAGGTGGGCGACGGAACCAACACGAACCGCGCGACGCCGGTGCAGGTCTCCGGGGTCTCGGCGGCCCAGGCCCTGTCCGTGGGAGGCAACCACGCGTGCGTGGTGGGCGGCGCCGGGGGCGTGCGATGCTGGGGCGGCAACCAGTTCGGCCAGCTCGGCGACGGCGCCACGGCCGACCGGAACACCCCGTTCCTCCTCCCCCAGTTGTCCTCCGACGCGGCGCGGATCTCGGCCGGCGGGTTCCACACCTGCGCGGTGAAGACCGACGGCTCGGCCTGGTGCTGGGGCTACAACCTCAACGGACGCCTCGGGGACGGGACGGTGGCCAACCGCTCCTCCCCGGTGCAGGTCTCCGGCCTGACCTCGGGCGTGGCGGGCATCGGCGCGGGCGGCCACCAGACCTGCGCGGTGAAGACTGACGGCTCTGCCTGGTGTTGGGGCACCAACCAGTTCGGCCAGCTCGGTGACGGGACGACGGAGAACCGCTCCACGCCGGTGGCCGTGCTGGGGCTGAACGCGGGGGTGGCCGGGATCTTCTCGGGGGGCGCGCACAACTGCGCCCTGCTCGTCTCGGGCGCCCTGTGGTGCTGGGGCAACAACGACAGCGGCCGCCTCGGCGACGGCACGACCAGCGCGCGGCTCACGCCGGTCCCCGTGCAGTTCTGACGGTGCTCACCCGCCGTGGGAGATGCGGTGCTCGAGGAAGCGACGGCGCACGGGATCGGACTCGGTCTCCATCAGGCGGGCGCAGGCGCCGGGGTCACCCTGGGCGCAGGCGTGGGTCAGGAGCCTTCCCTCCGGATGCCGCTGGCCCATGCGGCCGCAGGAGACGGCGTCGCCCAGAAGACATAGTTGTCCCAGGCGCGCTTCGGACCAGAAGGGGTCGTCCGGGCGCGTCAGATGGGGGAACAGGACCTCGGCCCAACGACGGCACAGGCGCCCGTCGCCGGCCTCGCAGGCGAGGAACAGCCCCATGGGATCCGCGTCGGTCCCGAGGCGGTCGGCGCAGGCGACGTCCACGGGGTTCGTCAGGCAGCTCCGCAGCGCGTGGTCCTGCGCCGTGGCGCAGTTGCGGCCCGAGAGCCGGCAGACCCGGGAGTGCCACACCTTCGGGGGGGCGAGGCCCAGCTCCGGCTGCTCGGCGGCCAGTTGCTGCAGGTGGGCGCAAGCCGCCACCAGGTTCTTTTTCTCGCACAGGTCGACGAGCTCCTTGAGTCCATCGGATCGGAGCTCGGCGTGCCCCAGGGCCACCCGGGCCTTGAGCAGGCAGCCCTCGTCCCCCAGATCCCGGCACAGGTGGACCGAGGCGCACGGCAGCGGATCCTTCTCGTCCAGGCAGTCCCGGTAGTCCGGCCACCGGCCCAGGCCCACGCGGGCCAGCAGGTTCTCGCAGGCCGCGGGCTCCAGGGTGCCCCCGTACTGGGGCATCCACTGGGCGATCTTTTTGCACAGGTATTCCTTCTCCTCGTTCATGCGGTTCCGTTTGAAGCCCAGTTTCTTCTGGTTCCAGGTCGAGATCAGGGCCACCACGCCGAAGATCACGGCCAGGATCCACAGGATGGAGAACCATTCCTTCTTCATTTCACATACGGTCCTTTCCACGGGTGGCGGGCCACGGTCAAGGCGTCGAGCAGGCACACGCGCAGCGCCTCGCGCACCTGGGCCAGGCTCCAGACGTCCGCGTCGGGCAGCGCGCCGAGCTCGGCGGCGATGGCCTCCTCGGTGCACGCGGCCAGGGCCTGGGTCACCGTCAGCCCCTCGCCAAGGGAGCAGACGGCCTCGCCCGCGGCCAGCAGCACGGCGCGCCCCTCGAAGCCGAACCCCAACTCGGTGATGACGCCGTCGGAAAGGCGCAGCCGGAATTCGATCCGGTCGCCGTTGGCCGCGCGGTGCTCGCCGCGGGCGTGGAAGACGGGCAGCCACCGGCAGTGGGCCGGGGCGCGGCACCAGCGCAAAAAGTCTTCGGAGTAGGTCCGGGACAGGGTGGAGAGCATCTCGGGGGTGAGCATGGGTTCCTCGCGGCCGGCTCAACCGGGGAGGTGCACCACCTCGCCGGGGAAGGGGATCACCCCCTCGCCCCCGTCGGGCGTGACGATATAGGTGTCTTCGACGCCGGTGGAGAGCTCGTCGTCGAAATACTTGGGCTCCACGGCCACCACCATGCCGGCCTCCAGGGGATCGGAGAAGCGCGGGGCGAGCACGGGCAGCTCGTCGATCTCGAGCCCGACGCCGTGCCCGAGGAAGCGCACCTGGTTCTCGCCGTAGCCCATGAAGCCGCCGGACATCCCGGCGGCCGTGGTCCGCTCGAGGGCGAGCGTCCACAGGGACTCGGGCACTGTGCCGGGGATCAGGCGTCGGCGGACCTCCTCCTCGAGCGCCAGCAGCACGGCCTGGCGCTCGTCCACGGCCGCGGGCACGGGGTCCAGCGCGTAGGTCCGCGTGCCGTCGGCCAGATAGCCTTCCACGCCCGCCATCAGATCGACGACCAGGGTGTCGCCGGCCTCGAACAACGCGTTCCCCGAGAAGAACGGCGCCGCCGCGTACAGCCCGGTGCCCCCCACGGGACCGTCGAACAGGGTGGGTCGACGCACCGAGGCCGAGACGCCCAGGGCGCCGTAGTACAACTCCATGTTGAACTTGCGCACGCGCATGATCCCCTGGTGGCCGGCGAGCCGCATGTGGTGTTCGACGAAGGCGGCGATCTCCAGTTCCCGCAACCCGGGCCGCAGAAAGCCGCGCAGCGCGTCGAAGGTGCCGGCCAGGATGGCCCCGGCCCGCCGGATGTGTCCGAGCTCGCCTTCGTCCTTGACCGCCCGGAGCCGGCGGATGAGGTTCGAGACGCCCACGATCCGGGCGCCGGGCAGGCACGCCGACAGCCGGCCGGCGAGCTCCCAGGGCACGACATCGGTCTCGAGGCCCAGGGTCTCCACCTTTCGATCGCCGAGGAAGTCGGCGAGCTGCGGGCCCCAGTCCCGGGGACCTTTCACGGGCACCACGGGCTCGATCCGGCTCTCCCGGGTCGCGCGGGTCACCGGCTTCTGCACCAGGAACCGACGGCCGCCGCGGTCGTCCACGAGCAGCAGCCCCTGGACGAGGGTCCCGGTGAAATAGAAGAGATCGACGTTCTGCATCACGACGGCGAGCTCGATTTTTTCCCGGAAGAGGGCCTCCGAGAACCTGGCGATCCTGTCTTCGAATGGATTCATGACCGTGCGCTCCAAGCGAAAAACCAAGCCGGGGAGCGTCCAACCCTTTGTCCCGGCGGCCCCTTTTCTAGCACGGATGGCGCTCGCGGACCAAGAGAGACTTCCGTCGCGAGGGATCCCGAAAAAAGTTTTCTTTTATTTATTAGTATACTGCCATTATTCCCTTGGACCGTCGTGGGATCCGGATCCGACCCTTCGGATCCGCTTCCGGGAGTGACTTCGAAAACCGGCTGTGACTGCAAGCTGTTTGCGGAGGCGTCCGGTCGGAGGTGGTCTTTTCCCCCAAAAAAATCCGCCGGAAAACCCCCCTGTCAAGGGGGCAGGTGCGGAGTTATCGGATCCGGTCCGCCGTCCGGATTGTCATTCACCTGCATTTTCAAGGGTTTTCGATCCTCACGAAAAAAACCGAAAAAAAAAACCGTGGAAACACAAAGGCAGAAAAACTCCCACCGGAAAGAGGGGGGTAAAACCGCCTGTATTTGCGGGACAAATGCGGGCGGGGCTATTTGTCAAAAATATTGTGATGCCGCGTTTTCAGTGTCAGTGGAAACCTCAAAAAGTGTGGAGTACAGAAATTCCGCTCTGTAAATATTCAATGATTACAGCGACTTTCCACGTGTGTTTTGTTTTTGTGATTTACCGCCCACAAACCTCGCCGACCCCGGATTTGATTTTTTTTTTCAACTGTAGAGAAATACCCGTCCGGAGGGAACACCACTGATGGAATGGCTCGTCCGCACCACGGAAGGCGAAGTTGTTCATTACAACCAGGACCGGCTGATCGAGACGCTGCGCGAGGCGTCCGATCCCGCCGGCATGAAGGACCTGATCGACTGCGAGGGCATCGCCCTGCACCTCGAGGGCATCCTCTATCATCAGTTCTTCAAGCCCGGGACCATCCCTTCCACCGCGCAGGTCTCCCAGTTGATGATCGACGAGCTCCGTCGCCTGGGCTTCGTCCCCGTCGCCAAGGTGCTCGCCGACCGCCTGGCCCCCAGGCCCACCCAGGAGGCCGAGAAACTGATCAACTCCTATCTGGATCAGTCCGACTGGCGCGTGCATGAAAATTCGAACATGAACTACTCGCTGCAGGGGCTGAACTTCCACCTGGCCTCGACCCTGGTCGCACAGTACTGGCTGCACGCGATCTATCCCGAGTCCGTGCGCCAGGCCCATGACCAGGGAGAGATGCACATCCACGACCTGGGCGTGCTGGGCCCGTACTGCGTGGGTTGGGATCTGATGGATCTGCTCATGCGGGGCTTCGGCGGCGTGCCGAACAAGATCGAGAGCAGCCCGGCCAAGCACTTCCGCACCATCCTGGGGCAGATCAACAATTTCTTTTACACGCTGCAGGGCGAGGCCGCCGGCGCCCAGGCGTTCTCGAACTTCGACACCTACCTCGCGCCCTTCATCCGCTACGACAAACTGGAGTACGACGAGGTCAAACAGTGCCTGCAGGAGTTCATCTTCAACCTGAACGTGCCCACCCGCGTAGGCTTCCAGGCGCCGTTCACCAACATCACCTTGGATCTCACGCCGTCCCCGGCCCTGGCGAACATGCCCGTCATCATTGGCGGCGAGCCCCAGGCCGAGACCTACGGCGAGTTCCAGGCCGAGATGGATCTGATCAACCGCGCCATCGCCGAACTGATGAGTCAGGGCGACGCCAGGGGCCGGATCTTCACGTTCCCGATCCCGACCTACAACATCCACAAGACCTTCGACTTCGAGAACCCCAACCTCGAGGCGATCTGGACGATGACCGGCAAGTACGGCATCCCGTACTTCTCCAACTTCGTCAACTCCGATCTCAACCCCGACGACGTCCGCTCCATGTGCTGCCGCCTGCGCCTCGACGCCCGCGAGCTGCAGTCCCGCGGCGGCGGCCTGTTCGGCGCCAACCCGCTCACCGGCAGCATCGGCGTGGTCACGCTGAACCTGCCCCGCATCGGTTACCTGGCCCGCGACCGCGAGGACTTCTTCGCCCGTCTCGACGCCCTCGTGGACAAGGCCAGGCTCGCGCTGGAGCTGCGTCGTGAGCGCGTCGAGGAGCTCACCGACCGCGGTCTGTATCCTTACACGCAGGTCTATCTGCGCAGCGTGAAGGAGCGCTTCGGGATGTGGTGGTCCAACCACTTCTCCACCATCGGGATCGTCGGCATGAACGAGGCCTGCATCAACTTCCTGCAGCAGCCCATCACCGAGCCCGGGAGCCGCGAGTTCGCCCAGGAGGTGCTGAACTTCCTGCGCAACAAGCTGCAGGAGATCCAGGAGGAGACGGGCAACTTCTACAACCTCGAGGCCACCCCCGCCGAGAGCACCTCTTTCCGTCTCGCGCGAAAGGACCGGGAGGCTTTTCCCCGGATTTTTGCGCAGGGGACGGACACCGTGCCATATTACACCAACTCGGTGCACGTACCGGCGACGGTGGACATGGACATCTTCGAGCTGCTCAACCACCAGGACGACCTCCAGGTGCTCTTCACGGGCGGCACCGTCGTGCACCTGTACCTCGGCGAGGCCATCCACGACCCGAACGCGGTCAAGGAGCTGGTGCGCTCCATCGTGCACCGCTTCCGCATGCCGTATTTCAGCATCACGCCGACGTTCTCCATCTGCCCCGTGCACAACTACGTCTCGGGCAAGCACTTCTCCTGCCCCCTGCCGCACACCGACGAGGAGCTGCGGCAGTTGGGGACCGAGCGCAAGCTGCCCGTCCACGAAATTTCCGAAATGGATCCCCAGGCTTTCCGGGATGTCACCCATACGAGAAGGAGCGAAGCATGAAGAATGATTCCCTGCGCACCGTGCAAGTGATTGAGACCGAAGTGTATTCCCGTGTGGTCGGCTACTACCGCCCCGTGCAGAACTGGAACAGCGGCAAGAAGTTGGAGTTCTCCCAGCGTAAACTGCACACCATGCCGGGCGCCATGGCCAAGTCCTGGAAATCCTCCCTGAAAATGGTGGGGTAGATGCGTGTCGCCGGATGGCATGGCACCACCCTGGTCGACTTTCCGTCCCGGGTGGCCTCCATCCTGTTTCTGGCGGGCTGCAATCTGCGCTGCCCCTTCTGCCACAACCCCGGCCTGGTGCTCCCGGAGCTCATGGAGCCCGCAGCGGCCGAGGATTTTGACGTCATCCTGAAGAAACTCGAGGAGCGCCGGGGCTTCATCTCGGGCGTCGTGTTCACCGGCGGCGAGCCTCTGCTGCAGCCGGATCTGGACGAGGCCCTCCTGGCCGTGCGCGACCTGGGCCTGGCGGTCAAGCTCGACACCAACGGTACCCACCCCGAGGCTCTGGCCCGGGTGCTGAACCGGGTGGACTACGTCGCCCTGGACCTGAAGACCGCTCCGGACCGCTATCCCGAGGCCACGGGGGGCCGGTCCGGGTTCGAACCCGTCGGGCAGACCCTCGAGCTCCTGGTTGACCAGTCGGTCGTCCGCGGGAACGGGTTCACGTGGGAGGCGCGCACCACCCTGGTGCCCGGGCTCGTCGGCCTCGAAGACCTGCGGGCGCTGGCACCCCTGGCTGCTGCCGCCCCACTCTGGGCTCTCCAGCCTTTCGTGCCCCGCGGCACCCTCGATCCCGCCTTCTCCCAACTGTCGGCGATGCCCGTGGCCGAGGTCCGGCAATGGGTGGATCAGCTCAGGCCCGTGGTCGGCCGGGTGATATTTCGATCAAATTGAGCCGCACGAGAACGGTCAGCTTGACGGCTGGGAAAAAGCACAGTACTTTTTACCAATGGTCGAACCGCTGAACCCTCAGGATTTCTTTCATTCTTTTGAGGTTTTCGGGCATGTGCGCCCCATGGCCGGGACCTATCACATCGTGGACCTGACCCTGGAACGAACCGAGAACATCCTGGAGCACGCCTCCCGGCATCACGTCCGCCACTTCCACGACGCCGCCTGGTTGCATGCCATGGGCCAGGATCTGATCTTCTGCATGTCCAGGCCCAGCCTGCCGCTCTTCGGCTTCGCCAGTTCCAACAGCATCTCGCTCTTGTATAAATACCTGGCCGAGGAGGACGACCATGCCCAGCGGCTGTTCTCCATCACCTCCCACGCGGCCTCGTTCCTGAGCACCCATCTGTCGGTGCCGGTCCAATTCCAGGGACGGCTGCTGGAGTTCCCCAGCGTCAAGGTGCTGTGCGCCTTCTACCTGTGGAAGCAAGTCCAGCACCGCCGCATCATGATCCACTCGATGTGCCTCGCCCACCTGCTGCAGCAGGGCAAGTCGGTCGAGGAGGCCCAGGAGGCCTTCCTGAACGCCCCCGACGAGAAGGCGCGGCTTCACTGGTGCGCCCAGCACCTCGAGGTCGAGAAAGTGCCCGCCTGGCAGCTCAACGGCCTGATCGGGTACTGGGCCCGTCAGGAGGACCGACTCCGGCTGACGCTGCATCAGGACCTGCCATCGGGTCCGGATTTCCTGGCCTTCCTCATGGACGCCTTCGGACGTACCGGAGAGTAGCCCCATGCAGTTCTTCTGTGATCAGTGCAAGACCAAGTACTCCATCGCCGACGAGAAGGTCGCGGGGAAGATCCTCAAGTTGCGCTGCAAGCGCTGCGACAACACCATCGTGCTGAAGGACCCCCGGTCGGCCTCCGCTGCCGAGGGATCGTCCAGCCGGGGACAGCAACTCTTGCGCGAGGCCTTCAAGAAGAGCTTCTCCGAGGATCTGGCCTCCGCTCCCGACGTGTTCCCATCGGTCTCCGAGGGCGGCGCCGAGGAGCACACCCAGATCGCCCGGTTGCCCCTGTTCGACTCCGGGGCGCCCCCCGAGGAGTGGTACCTCTCCGACTCCCGGGGCCAGTTTGGCCCCATGGATTTTGCCGAGCTGGTGGCGCGCATCAAGCGCGGCGAACCCGACCACGACGCGGTGATCTGGCGCGACGGCTTCGACGACTGGAAGACCATCGACCGTGTGCCCGAGTTGCGGGCCTACGCCAAGCACCTGCCGCCGCCTCGGCGCGCCACCCGCGAGTTGTTCCGGGAATCCTCCGCCTTCTCTGCGCCCTCCGCCGTGGGTACGGGTGCCTTCCCGCCGGTGCAGCAGAACTCCGCGGTGATCGCCAACCCCTTCGCCCAGGCCCCCGCGGCCGCGAGCCAGAGCTTCCGCGGCGCGGTCATGGACTATCCGACCGCCCCGTCCATGATGACGGCACCCATGGGCAGCCCGATGGTCGCCCTCGAGATGCAGTCGGCCGCCCTCCAGAATGCCCGGACCCGGAACACGATCCTCCTCGTGCTGCTGGTGGTCGTGGGCCTGGTCGTGGCCTACCTGTTGTACGACAAGATGACGGCCAAGGATCAGGGCAAGGCGCAGCCTGCCCCCGTCGTGGCCCAGAACCCGCAGCCCGAACCGACCATGGCCGCCGAGGCGCCCAAGGAGGAGCCCAAGCGGGAGGTGGTCTACGTCATCGCCGGCGGTCCCGCCGAGACCGAGTTGGATCCGGCCAACCCGGGCATGGGTACGTCCATGGGCGCCCCGGGGACCCCACGCACCGACGGCTCTCCGGAGATGGGCAGCTCAGAGTCCGGCATGTCGGCGCCAGCGGGCTCCGGCGTGCGCACCTCGGCCGACCTCAACGCCGTCAAGCAGCGCAACATTATGGAGATCCAGCGCTGTTACGAGATGACGGTGCGCAAGGGCCAGAAGGAGCTGGTCGGCCAGGCCATCAAGTTCTCCATCCGCATCCAGCCTTCGGGTTCGGTGGAATCGGTCTCTTTCACCGGTGAGATGCCGCCCTTGATGCGCGCCTGCCTCGGCAGCGCCATCCAGAAGTGGCAGTTCCCCGCCGGCAGCAAGACCGACAACTTTAATTTCGAGATGCACTTCAACTGATGTGTCGCGGGCTTCTTTACCTTCTCCTTTGCTGTCTTCTCGTAGCCTGTGGCGGCAATGAGAAGACTGAGTGTAAGAAAGACACCGATTGCAAGGGCGACCGCATCTGCGAGCGGGGGCGCTGCACCCAGCCGGTCGTGCGTCCGAGCCCGCCGGATCCCGACCCCGATCCCGACCCCGATCCCGACCCCGATCCGAACGCGGGGCCTTCACCGCCGACTCCCCCGTCGCTCCCGACGCTGCCGAAGCTCCCCGGGCTCCAGTTGCCCAATCTGCTGGGACCCGGCGGCCTGAACCTCAACTTCAAGTTGCAGGTGGGCGCCGACGAGCACACCATCGAGCTCGACCCCTCGGGCAACATGAACGTGAAGTGGTGCGTGAACCAGAAGTGCGACGTCTTGGACCTGACGCGCCCGGCGGACGTGGAGCGCATGCTCGAGAAGCTCGCCAACACGGCCGGGAGCACCGACCCGCAACTGAAGTCCACGCTGCAGATGCTACGGGATCTGAGCCAGATGATGAACCAGGGCACCGGCCTTCCCGGGCTCAACCCCGGGACCTTCACCAACACCCCCACGGGACCCCGGCGCCTGACCACGTACCGGTCCAGCGCCGAGCTCGTGGCCGCCGGTGCCCAGGCCGAGGGCGCCGAGGCGGTGCTGTCCGACCTCTCGCCCACCATCGTCTCCTCGGATCAGGTGACCTTCAAGACCGCCGACGGCGTCACGGTCGACCTTGCGGCGCCCGCGGCGGTGCAGTCCCGGCTTCCGGCCCTGGCCCGCGCCACCGGACTCCGGACCGCGCGGTTCCGGATCCTGCGCGTGACCCCCAAATACGTCAAGGGCGAGCTCCTCGAACTCCCCGACCCGTGAGGCTCCATGCACCGACCACCGCTCTCCCCCGTGCTCCTGATTGTCCTCGCTCTCGCCGCGACGGCCTGCGACTCCGACGAGAAAGGCGTCACCGTGAACGAGCCGCTGGTGCTCTCCCTGGACAACACCCTCGACTCCGACCAGTGCGGCCCTGACATCTATCCGTGCCCGCCCTACGGCACCCGCCGGTTCCAGACCATGCGGGATCTCCCCTTCATCCCCGTCAACGAGGCCGCCCGGAGCCTGGCGGGCGGGGAGGAGCGCGGGTATTTCCATCACTTCTACCGGCTCCGCGAGCAGGGCTACAAGATCCTGCTCGTGGCCTACACGACCGGGTGGTGCACCCACTGCGCCGCCCAGATGGAGGTCACCCCGCTGATGGTGCAGCAGTACGGCTCCGGCAGCGCCAATCCGAGGGTCGCCTTTCTGGTCGTGGTGCGCGAGAACCCCCAACTGGATCCCGCCTCCGTCGAGTACGCGGCGGAATACTCCACCCACTACGGCTTCGACTCGATCGTCCCGGTCACCAACGACCAGGGCAACGCCTTTTTCCCCTACATGACGTCGGTGGGCTATCCCTTCAATTATTTCGTCCGGCTCGACGACATGACCATCCTGGACTATGCTTCGGCCGTGGAGACGCCCCAGACGTTCTCCGCCGAGCTCGACCGCGTGCTGCAACTGGTGCCGTAGCCTTCGCCCGAACGCCATCCGTGAACGGGATGCACAGGAGTGAACCATGAGAAACCACTATGATGTCGTCGTCGTCGGCGCCTCCTCGGCCGGCCTGGCCGCCGTGGAGAAGGCCCGCAAGCGCCGCCCGGAGGCCACCATCGCCTGCTTCTCCGAGGAGCCCGAGGCCCTCTACTACCGCCCCATGCTGACCGAGTTGATGGGGAGCCTCGCGGTGCGGGAGAAGCCGGCGTTCACCTTGAAAAAGCCGGAGTGGTTCGACGAGCAGGGCATTGATCTGTTTCTGGGGACCGAGGTGACCGCGCTGGACACGGCCGCGCGCACGCTGACCACCCGGGACGGCGCCACCTGCACCTGGGGCGCCTGCGTGCTGGCCACGGGCAGCGTGCCGTTCGTGCCCCTGCCCGCCGCTCTCGGGCTGCCCGGCGTGTTCACCTGCCGCAGCCTGGCCGACGCGCTGCGCATCCACGAGGCCTCCCGCGCGGCACGGCGGGTCGTGGTGATCGGTGGGGGGCTCCTGGGCCTCGAGGCCGCCCATTTCCTGAACAACGGCGAACGGAAGATCACGGTGGTCGAGTTGATGCCCCGGATCCTGCCGCGCCAGCTCGACGAAGCCGTGTCCGCCTGGTACGCCGCGCGCATCGCCGCCGCCGGCGTCGAGCTCAAGCTGGGCACCCAGGTCAAGGAGGTCCGGGCCGTCGACGGTGGTCTGGTGGTCGACACCGGCTCAGCAGAGCTCCCGGCCGATGTCGTGCTGTTCTCCATCGGCGTGCGGCCCCGCGCGGAGCTGGCCCGGCAGGCGGGTCTGACCGTGAACCGGGGCGTCGTGGTCGACGGCCACCTGCAGACCTCCGCGCCCGGCGTCTTCGCCTGTGGCGACGCGGCCGAGGTGGGGGGCCAGGTCCTCGCCCTGTGGATGCCCGCCATGCGCATGGGCCAGGTGGCCGGTCACAACGCGGTGGCCGGCCCCGAGCTTTCGTTCACTCCGACGCTGCCGCCCGCGGCGTTGGCGGCGTTTTCCACCCGCATCTTCTCGGTGGGCCAGCTCGAGCGCGGCGACGTCCTCGAGCGCAGGGCCGGGGATGACACCGGCGTGCGCCTCTACTTCGAGGACGGCGTGCTCACCGGCGCCGTGCTCTGGGGCGACACCGCGAAGGGGATGGCGCTGTCCAGGGCGATCGACCAGAAGCTCGACCGCGCCG
Source organism: uncultured Pseudomonadota bacterium (assembly GCA_938004375.1). GTDB lineage: Bacteria > Myxococcota_A > Polyangia > HGW-17 > HGW-17 > HGW-17. The sequence continues at coordinate 1,201 of CALKWH010000358.1, read as the reverse complement.
CCGTCGAGGCGCTGCTGTAATAAATCTGTCACTTCAACTCGGGGAAAAGTGAGACGCCGTCCATGCGGGCCGGTGGGGTGCGGCCGAACAACTCCCACAGCGTGGGCGCGAGGTCAACGAGGCGGGCGGGGACGCCGATCTTTCGGGCCGGGATCCAGGGGCCCGCGAAGATCAGCGGGATGCGTTGCACGCCCTCCTGGGCGCCGCCGTGATCGCCGGGCTGTCCCCAGGAGGTCTGCTGATCGAGCAGGGCGACGAGCTCGGGACCGCGTTCGCAGGCCCAGGTGGCCAACAGGGCGGGGACGTGGGCTTCGAACCAGCGCCGTTCGAGGTCGGACAAGCGAGCGGGGTCCCGAAACACGGGTTCGTAGCGCCAGCCTTCGGGGGCCTTCGTCTTGCGGGCCACCAGAACCACGCCCGGGAGTTGGGACACAAATTCGGAGACGCGTTTGGCGTCGGCGTCGGGCTTCAGGTAGAGGCGCAGCGCCGTGTCCGAGTACATCGCCTCGAGGCCGGCCTCGGCCAGGGGGCCCAGCCGCGGTCGCAGCGCGGGCTCGGTCTTCGCGTTGGCCAGGGGGCCCCACGCCCAGTTGGCCCAGGAACCTCCCGGCCGGTCGACCCCGTGCCAGTTTTCGGCCCCGAGCCCGGCGTGATCGGCGGTGACCACGAGCAGCGTCTCGTCGTCCCACCCCTTGAGCCGGAGGAACTCCACGAGGCGTCCCACCTGGGCGTCGGCAGTGAGCAAAAGATCGCGCATATGGACCTGGGAGCCATTGGGGCGTTCCAGGTCCCGATCGGCGCCGAACATGTGGCCCACGCGGTCCACAGCGCCCAGCGTGAGCATGGCGAGCGCCCAGTCGGGGTGCTTCTCCATCACCTGGAAGGCGGCGTCCATCACCCAGGCGTCCCCCCCGGGGAGGGTTGGATCCGGACCGGCCACGGTGCGGTGGCCGTTGAGTTTGTAGACGGCGTTCTCGGTTCCGTAGGTGGGTCGGGTGTCCAGCCAGAACCGGCTCCGGGGTTGGCCGGGCCAGCCGGCGGGCAGGCCCAGGCCCACCGGATGGACCCAGCCGACGGCCTCGGGCCCGAACGGACCGTCCGGGCCCTGCGTATCCGAGAGGGTGACCACGAGGTCGGCGGCCTCGCCGGCCATGGCAGATCGGAAGAGCACACGTCTGAACTCCAGTCACCGAATACGATC
>CALKWH010000357.1 GCA_938004375.1 uncultured Pseudomonadota bacterium | reverse complement strand
CCGCCGGTTTTCATTCCTCCTACCACAATCCCTTCATCCAGAAGCGCGTACGCCAGGCCATGGAGGATGAGCTTCGAGAGCAGGATCCGGACGCCTGGGACACACACCCCCCCCTCTCCGAGCGCCTCCAGAACGTCCGCGCCTTCGTGTCCTCGGGGCCGAGAAACGCCCCCGGAGCCGCGTCGGTCTGGCTCGGACCCGTGCCGGAGTTGGAGCGACGGCTGCTCTCGGCCGCCTTCCCGACCGCCGACGTGGGGACGCTCACGCCCCTGGCCTGGGACGAGGCCCTGGAACGGGTGTACCTGCCGAACTACGTCCGCACGGCCCGGGAACACGCCGCCGAGGTGGACGGGTTGCGACTCATCGAGTTGCCGCGCTGGGCCGCCGAGCCGTCGCTGGTGGCCGCACCGCTCCACGAGTACTTTGATCCCGGCTGGTCCCGGGAGGAGCTCCTGGCCCAACTGGGGAGCCTGTTCGGCCCCCTGGTCACCGCCGTGCTCGTCGCGCGCGGGGTAGAGGCGGTGTGCGTCCCCGGAGAGCCCGTCTCCCTGCGGGCGCCCTGGGGCATGGTGCGTCCCTTCCAGCTCTTCTCCGATCTGGACGCCGGGGAGCTCGACGCGGCCGCATGGCGGTCGTGGTGCGAGGCCACCGGCGTCGGGGACGCCAACCTGGGGGCGCTGTGCCGTTCCCTGCCGGACCCGGACGCCACCGGCGGAGCTTCCGACGACGGGGGACGGGACGCATGAGCGGCTCAGAGCGGGACTTCGACGTCCTCGTGGTGGGCGCCGGGCACGCCGGCTGCGAGGCCGCCGCCGCCGCCGCGCGGCTGGGCATGAACACCCTGCTGTGCACGCTGAACCCGCGCCTGGCCGGCGAGATGCCCTGCAACCCCGCCGTGGGGGGGCTGGGAAAGAGCCACCTGGTGAAGGAGCTCGACGCCCTGGGGGGCCTCATGGCGCGGGTGTCCGACGCCTCCGCCATCCAGTACCGGCGCCTCAACGCCCGGCGCGGCCCCGCCGTGCGAGCCACCCGTGTCCAGGTGGACCGGCACCTGTACGTCACCAACATGGTCGCCGCGCTCGACGCCCTCCCCCGCCTCACCGTGCGAGGCGCCGAGGTCGCCGACCTGCTCGTCTCCGACGGTCGCGCGGCGGGCGTGGTCCTCGCCGACGGCGCCGTCATCACCGCCGGGGCGGTGGTGATCACCGCCGGCACCTACCTGCGGGGACTGCTGCACACCGGCTCGCACGTGCGCCCGGGGGGCGTCGACGGGGAGCCGGCCGTGCACCGGCTCTCGGGGGCCCTCGAGGCGCGCGGTTTCCGGCTCGGCCGCCTCAAGACCGGCACGCCGCCGCGCCTCTTGCGCCACACCATCGACTTCTCCCGCTGCGCCGAACAGCCCGGGGAACCCGACGTGCCGCCCTTCGCGCTCTTCGGCGTCCGCTCCGCCCTGCCCCAGGTGCCCTGCCACCTCACCTGGACCTCGGAGCGCACCCACGAGGCCATCCGCGCCCGCCTCGACGCGGCGCCGCTGTTCAACGGCCAGATCTCGGGCACCGGCCCGCGCTATTGCCCCTCCATCGAGGACAAAGTGGTGAAATTTCCCGAGCGAGACCGCCACCACGTGTTCCTGGAGCCCGAGGGTCTGTCGACGGACTGGGTGTACCCCAACGGCGTGTCCACCTCGGTGCCCGCCGAAGTCCAGGTCGCCTTTTTGCGCACCATCGAGGGCCTCGAGCGCGTCGAGCTCGCCCGCCCGGGCTACGCCGTCGAGTACGACTTCTGCGACCCCCGCCAACTCGACCACACCCTGGAGGCGCGCCACCTGCCCGGCGTGTTCCTCGCGGGCCAGATCAACGGCACCTCGGGGTACGAGGAGGCCGCCGCCCAGGGGCTCCTGGCCGGCCTCAACGCCGCCGCGCGCGTCTTGGCGCGCGAGCCCTTCACCCTGGGGCGCGACGAGGCCTACCTGGGCGTGATGGTGGACGACCTGGTCACCCGCGGCGTCGACGAGCCGTACCGCCTGTTCACCTCCCGCGCCGAGCTGCGGCTGCTGTTGCGCGAGGACAACGCCGCCGACCGCCTGCTGCCCCACGGCCGCCGCCTGGGCACCGTGGACGACGCCACCTGGGCGCGGTACGAGGCGCTCTCGACGCAACGCGAGGCCGTGCGGGGCCGGGTGGACGGCACGCGGCTGGCCGAGGCCGAGGTCGACGCCTTCGCGGCGCGGCTGGACATGCCCCCGCCGCACCGCTCCCTCACCGTGGCCGACCTGCTGCGTCGCCCGGAGGTGTCCTGGACGGACCTCGAGGCCCACGGCGCCTTCGACTTCGGCTGCCCGCCCGAGCTGGCCGAGACCGTGGAGAGCGACATCAAGTACGCGGGCTACATCGCCCAGCAGCGCCAGGAGGTGGACCGCCTGCGCCGGCTCGCCCGGGTCCCGATACCGCCGGAGCTGAACTTCCTCGAGGTCCCCGGCCTGCGGGTGGAGTGGGCGCAGAAACTCGCCGCCCGGCGCCCGGCCACCCTCGGGGACGTGCTCGAGCTCCCCGGCCTCACCAGCGCGGCGGTGGTCGCCCTGTCGATATATCTGAAGTTGCAGAAATGAGCGCGGCGGGAACTTCCCGCGAGAGAAAACGGACTACTTCTGGACGTCCCACTCCTTGGCGTCCTTGACCCCGTTGCGCCGGGCTACGGTGTCGAAGGCGCAGGCGCAGAAGTCCTTGCACTCCCGCTTCATGCAGCGCGCGGTGACGTCGGTCCAGGCGGCCTTGGAGTCGGCGTCGGCGGAGCAGGTCTTGATCCAGGCGTCCTTGGGCGGGGGCTTGATGCCCAGCGCGCAGCTGCCGACGCCGGGCTCCGCGCCGCACTTGGTCATCTTGTCGTACAGGGCGCCGCAGTCGGGGCCGCCCGCGTCCTTCTTGCCGCAGCCCAGGGCGAGCACGGTGAACAGCGAGAGCAGGGTCAGGGTGAAGAGCCGGGTGAGCATTTTCGTCGAACGCATGAGAAACCTCCACGGTGAATGGCTCCCGAAGGAACCAGGTTGATGCGGTCAAGATTCGAACGCCGTGAGCATCGAACGAACGCCCGAAAACGTCAAGGAAAAACTCACAGGACCAACCCGGAGCCATCGTGCCCTCCCCCGTTGGATTTGGAGCGGTGAGCTCCCGGACGACCGGCCCGGTCACCGGGTGGCGAGCTGGTGCTCCAGGTCGGCGAGCTTCTTCGCCTTCCACTGCTCGAACTCGGGGTTGCGGGCGAACGTGACGCCGCCGGGGCCCGCCTGCAGGATCGTCGTCTGGTGCTTGCGCTCGAAGTTCACGGCGAGCAGCACCGCGAGGAAGTCCGTCATCCCGTGCTCGTAGAGCGCGATGCGGGCCTCGTCCATGTCCATCTGGAGCCCCTTCGCCGCCGCGATGAAGCCGTTGACGTCCCCCGAGCGCGCGGCCTGCAGCAGGCGATCCTTCTCCTGGCGCTCCCGGTCGTCCACGTTGTCGTTCCACACGTTGTTGCGGTAGTGGATCATCTTGTCGGCCACGCTCTGCTGCACCGTGCGTACCGGGGCAGGGTGCATGGAAACGATGGTGGTGTAGTACTTGGTCCAGTACGCCTCCACCGTGGCCAGGTAGGCCTCGTGATCGGCCTTCGTCGGGTGGCGCAGCCACTGGTAGCGCTCCTCGGCCTGGAGCATGGCCTCCTCCTCGGCGAGGGCGGCCTCCTGGGCCAGGTAATGCAGCCCGGAGCCGAAGTAGAGCGCGGTCCCCATCTTCGCCATGATCTCGTTCACGCTGCCGCAGTGCGGGCAGGTCTCGTTGGCGGTCTGGAAGCGCAGCATCACCGGCAGCGGTCCGGCGCAGCGGGGACAGTTCACCGGCTGCCCGTATTCCTGCTGCATCAGATTATACAGCGTCCTGGACCAGTGGGCGCCGCCCTGGATCTCGAGCCGGGCGCCCTCGCGTTCGAGGCGCGCCCGCAGGGCCCGGGAATCGCGCACGAGCTGGGACCAGACCACGTCCAGGCGCCGACGCTCCCGGTCCTTGAGCCCGTCGTCGTCGGCCTTCACCGACCACTCCTCCTCGAGCTTCTCCACGGACTGGTCGATCTTGTTCCCCAGTTGGTGGAACCGCGAGGTCACGGCGGTGAAGCCCGCCGAGATGGCCCCCGAGTCCACGGGGTTGGCCGCGACGATCTCCTGGATGCCGGCGACGGCCTCGGCCCGGATCTCCTCCACGCGGGCGAGGATCTTGCCCTCGAAGGTGTTGTAGCGATCCACCAGTGCCGCGAAGGGCGCGATCCGCTGCGGCGACAGTTCGTTCAATTGATTTTTATCGATGGTCATCCGAATTTCTCCCCGCAATACTGGCACTTCAACTCGGCTTGGGTCCGCGGCGCCCCGCAGAAGCGGCAGGCCTGCACCATCACGTCGGGCGCCACCAGCGGCTTGCCGTCCTTCTCCCACGGCTGCGGCTTCGCGGCCGCCTCCCGGGCGTGGGCGAACATCCCCTTTTTGGGAAAGATCCTCCCGCGGTAGGTCTTGAGTCCCTCTTCGGTGTTGCGCTCGGCCTGGGCCCGCAGGCGGTCGATCCTGGCGTCGAACCCCTCTGGGGAGCCGAGCCGGCGCAGGTTCTGCTGCACCTCGCGGGCCACCCACTCCAGGCAGGCCTGCACCTCGCCGGGCAAGGCCCCCTTCTTCTGATCCCCGGACTTGAGCACGCGCAGGCGCTCCTCGGCCGGAGTGCGGGCCACGCCGAACTCGGCGAGCACCCCGCGCCAGGCGTCGTTCTCGCCGCCGGCCACCTCCACGGAGGCGGCCGCGTCCACGATCGCGGCGGTCCGCTCCCGCATCCAGCCCTCGAGTTGGCCCAGATAGGCGTCGATGGAGGCCATGGTCCGCTAGATGTCGATGTCGTCGTCGGCGGAGCCGCCGGACATGTATTTGGCCTTGTACTTCTCGAGCAGGTTGCCGTGCTCCATGGCCAACTTCACGTCGTTCATGAAGCGGTTGGACCAGTAGGAGCCGTAGTTGGACACGTCCACGGCCGTGATGCCGAAGACCTCCATCAACTTGCGGTTGACGTCCATGCCCATCTCGCCCCAGGCGGCCTGGGCGCCGGCGAGCTCGCCGTATTTCTCGAAGGAGATGGGCTCGGGACCGCTCATGTTCACGTTCTGGGCCGCGGCGAAGGCGTTGCCGAAAATCGTCGCGATGACGGCGGTCTGGTCGCGCTGCATGCGGGCCTGGAATTCATTGTTGGCCTTCTCGTAGAGGGCGCGGTCCAGGCCCAGGGCGGCGAGCTTCTGCACCTGCTGCCCGGCGTCGGGGGTGGAGGCCATCATCGCGGCGGCCTGCGCCCACATTTCGACGGTCACACCGTCCACCGGCGCGGTGAGCGTCGGGTCGGCTGCGGCCGCAGCGGCCTGCTTGGCGCGCATCTCGGCGTGGGCCGCGTCGGCCATGGCCTGTACCTGGGCCCAGTCCTGCTCGGAGGGCTCGGAACCGGCGTCGTTGTCGTTGTCGTTGTCGTCGTCGTCGGCTTCCTCTTCCTCCACATCCTCCACCGGGGGCGGCGGGGGCGGCGGGGCCTGCTCTTCGGTCTTGTTCTTCTTGCCAAACAGAAAATCGAAAAATCCCATTGCAGCACTCCTTATGGTTGGAACGATCCAAGGCCTCCAATGGACCCCAAATGATCAAACATGTCAACAGGTTTTTTTCGATCGACGTCAGTTCAGGCGCTCGAAACCCAGGTCGAGACGCCAGAAGCCGTCGTGGGCAGATACACCGTGCAGGACGGTGAGCACCTCGGGGCCCGGATCGCCGTTGAGCTTGGGCAGCATGGTCGAGGTCATGCGCACGATGGGGAAGGTCGAGAACAGGTCCGAGACGACGCCGGGCACGGCCGTGGTGAGCAGGCGCACGACCTTCCCGGGGTCGACCAGATCGGACATGCGGTTGAAGCCCACGTCGTAGAAGCCGACCTCGCGGGCCTCGTCGCGCAGCAGCACGATGGCGTTCTCGCGCTGCTCGAAGAAGATGGGCACGCGGCCGGCGGTGTGGGCGATGGTGTCCGCTGCGCCGTCCATCTTCATCGTGATCTCGATGCCTCCGATGACCAGCCAGGGACCGGTCTCGTCCCACTCGAGGACGGGGGGCAGCAGCAGGTCGATCTGCGAGGTCTCCAACCGGTCGTAGTAGCCGCCCAGGCGTTCCATGCCCAGGTCGTGGAGCTGCTGCTTCGTGTAGACCTTGCCCGAGGCGTTGCCCGCGTCCCACATGGCGAACGCGATCTGGTTGACGAGGGCGGAGCCGAAGGTGATGGACATGCCGGGCTCTTGCTCCGCGTCCCGGTGGGACCGCTCGAGGACCCCCGCGCCGGGGCCGGCCAGCCGCGGGAGCTCCGCTTGTATCCGGGTCTCGTAGGCCAGTTGGATGTTCTGGTCCGCGATGTCCATGGCCCGGGACCGGGTCGCCTGCCGGATCGGGTGCTCGAACTCCAGCACCACCTGGGGCACCAGGGTGGACATCATGGTGTTGAAGACGATGCGCGAGGAGTTCCGCGTGGTGACGATGATGGCGTCCTGCACCGCCGTGTCGAGCTGGCCGATGAAGAGCCCGAAGACCTCCTGGGGGACGCCGCCGTCGTCCATGATCTGCGGCTCCGAGGCCGTGGCGGACATGTTGATCAGGTCCGAGTCCCCCACCGACAGCGTGAGCTCGCCGTCGATCTCCATCCACTCGTAGAGCGCCTGCCCGGAGCCCGTGATGCCGGCCCCCGAGGAGGTGTAGCGGATCAGCACGTTGCCCAGGCGCGAGTGGAACAGGAGCTTCTCGCCCTCGAAGCGCATGGTGACCTCGATGGACTGGGCGACCACCGAGGAGGCGTGGATGGTGATGGTCACCGGAATGAACGCGATCTCGGCCTCGACCACGATGGGGTTCTCCATGTACTCGACGAGCTCCTCGCCGGCCATCATCTCCTCGCAGATCGAGGCGAAGGACACGTCGCGGTGCTGGAGGATGTCGATGCCCAGGCGGGTCTGCACGGTGTCGGCCTGGTAGTCGTCGATGGAGCGGAACACGCCCTGCAAGTAAGAGCGCACGGAGAAGAGGGGGTCGCCCTTCTTCGAGGCCTTGATGAAGCCGTGTCCGTCCACCGGCGGCAGCGTGGCGGTGAAGGCCTTCCCAGAGTAGGACGTGCCGTTGACGGTGACCGGCCCATCCTTCGTGGTGACCCGCACCTCCACCGGCTGGCCCGCCGGAGATCGGAAGAGCACACGTCTGAACTCCAGTCACCGAATACGA
>CALKWH010000356.1 GCA_938004375.1 uncultured Pseudomonadota bacterium | reverse complement strand
GATCGTATTCGGTGACTGGAGTTCAGACGTGTGCTCTTCCGATCTTACCGAAGATAGGAATCCCAGCCCAGGCCGTAGAGATCGCCAAAGAACACGGCGGCGGCGATGGCCGAGCGCCGCTGCAGCCCGAGGTCGTGGGTGCCGAGCATGAAGGCCCGGGTGCGCTCCACCTCCTCCTCGGGGGGCGCGTCGCTGCGCAGGCGGGCGAAGTGCTCCAGCAGCCCGTACAGCGCGTTCCTCCCCTGTTCGGGGCGCGTGACCATGTAGGCCACGAAATAGCCGGGGGCCAGCCCCTCGAGGGAGAAGCAACTGACCTGATAGGCCAAACCCTGCTTGTCCCGCAGGTCGAGGAACAGGCGTCCTGACTGGCCGTCGAGCATGCGGGCTGCGACCTCGAGGGCGAAGCGGTCCGGGTGGTGCAGATCCACGCCGGGGAAGCCGGCCACAATGTGGTTCTGGGTGAGTTTCTTGCGGGCGTAGGCGGCGGCGCGGGCCGGGCGCGCGGGGGCGCTCACGTCCAGTTGCGGCGCGCGGGGACGGCGGCCGAGGCCGGCGAGCTCGGCGGACACCTGGTCGAACACCGACTGGGGGTCCACGTCGCCGACCACCACGAAGGTGGCCTCGGCGGGGGGATAGTGCTCTTCCCAGTAGACGCGGATCCGCTCGCGGTTGAGCCGGGCCAGGGGGCCGAGCTGGCCTGTGATGTTGAGGGCGCAAGGGTGGTCGTCGCCGTAGCGGGCCCGCTCGAACAGGCGCATGACCTGCACCGAGTGGGAGTCCGCCTCGGCGCGCACGGCCTCGCGGGCCAGCTCGCGCTCGCGGCGCACCTCGCGCGGGTCGAAGGAGGGCGACCGCAGGCAGCGGCACAACAGCGAGAGGCCCAGTTCGCGGCCCTCGGAGAGCACGTCCAGGCGCAGGCCCAGGGAGTTGCGGCCCGAGAAGGACTGCAGCACGCCGCCCTTGGCTTCGACCAGGGCGTGGAGGGCGTCGCCGGGCAGGGCGTCGGCCCCGCGGGTGAGCAGGTTGGCGGTCAGCGGGCTGATGCCGGAGATCTCGGCGGTCTCGCGCAGCTGCCCGCCCATGAAGCCGACGCGGGCCGATACGATGGGCAGCGACGGGTTGGGTAGGACCAGCAGCTTCGGACCATTCGGAATCCGGTACTCGAAGATGGGCGTCTCGGGGGCCGAGGCGCGGGGCGTGGTCGCCGCCTTCACGGTCGGGGGCCGGAAGTGGCGGGAGAACTCCCGGCGCAGGGCGGCCTCGTCGGCGGGGAAGTCCTCGGGTAAAAGCAGCACCCCGGTGACCTTCCGCTGCAGCAGGGAGGCGGCCGCGGCTTCGCAGTCGGCCACGGTGCGCTCCCGGATGGCCTCGTCGTAACGGGCGCCGGCGGCCCAGTCCCCGGTGGCCCCCTGGAAGAAGCCCAGCAGGCGGGCCATGCCCTGCACGGTCTGCATGGACGAGAGCCGCTCGGCTTCGATGGTGGCGCGGGCCTTCTCGAGCTCGGCTGGCGCCACGCGCTCGAGGCCGCGCAGTTGGACGGACAGGGCCTCGATCAGGCGCAGGGCGTTCTCGGGGGCGAAGATGGCCGAGATCATGAAGAGACCGGGTCCCCGGGGAGTGAACGCCGTGGCGTAGGCGTCGAGCACGAGGTCGTCGCGGTGCTTGAGGGCGAGCGACAGGCGGGAGCTCTCGCCGTCGCCCAGCAGCGTGGCCAGCAGGTCGTGGTCGGGGGTGGACTCGAAGTCGTACTCGGCCAGCGGCAGGCTGCAGAAGAGATAGGCCTCCGAGGAGGGGCCGCGCAGGATCTCGAGCCGCCCGGCGGCGGGGCGCGGGGCCAGCGGAGGATGCTCGGACGGGGGCGGGGCGGCCCGCCGCGGGATGCGGGCGCTAAGGGCGTCGCGCACGGCTGCGGGATCGACGTCCCCCACGACGAAGAAGGTGACGTTTCCGGGGACGTACCAGCGGGCGTGGAAGTCGAGCAGGTCCTTTTGCGTGAAGGCGCCGACGCTGGCGTGGGTGCCCAGGATGGGGCGTCCATAGCCGCCCTCGGGGTAGGAGACCTCGAAGATGCGGTCCGAGACGCGGTGCACCGGGCTGTTCTCGCCGTGGCGGATTTCCTCGAGGACCACCTGCTTCTCGCGCTCGAGCTCGTCGGCGTCGAAGACCGGGTGGAACAGGGCCTCGGTGATGGCGGTCAGATACGTCTGCCAGGCGCGGGCCGGACCCGCCGCGTGCAGCACCGTCTCGTCGTGAGCGGTCCAGGCGTTGATGCTGCCGCCGGCGCCCTCCACGGCCAGCGCGAGGTCCCCCACGCCCTGGCTGGCGGTGCCCTTGAACAGCATGTGCTCGACCATGTGCGCGATACCCAGCTCCCTGGGCGGGCGCTCGTGGGCCGAGCCCGCGTGGACCCAGGCGTACACGGCGGCCACGGGCTGCGCCCGGTTGACCTGGCACACCAGGCGGGCCCGGTGGGGGAGCTTGAATTCATGGGTGTCGGCGAGGGGGTTGGGCTTCATGAGGGTTCCTGGGGCTGGGTGGAGAGTCCGGCCTCGGCCGGGGGTAACGCGGCTAGTTGCCGAGGATCATCAGGTCGTCGAGGTACCATCCGGCGTAGTTGCCGACGCTGTCGGACCGGAAGCAGAAGCGCAGCTTGACCGTCTGACCGACGTAGGGGGTCAGATTGACGGTGTGATCCTTCCAGACCATGTCCTCGAACTGCCAGCACGCCTGAGAGTCCAACAGCGTGGAATCATAGGCGGGAGTCACGCCGGTGGGGTTGACCCAGGTTCCCCCGGAATAGACCTGCACGTTTCCGCCGTCCCAACCGGTCTCTGCCTCCCACCAGCTCTTGAAGGACAGTTCGGCGGTGGTGAGGCCGGCCAGGGAGATGTCGCCCGTGGTCAGGCAGTGGCTGCCCCAGGCCATGCTCGTGGAATAATCCCCGTTGAGGTTGGTGGCCGCGCAGTGGGGGGGGCTGGGACAGGCGGCGGGCCCGCCGGTCCCGAGGGCGCCGACCTGCCAGACGCCGTTCATGGTCCAGCCGGCGGGCAGGCTGGCCGAGAAGCTCTCGGCCCACACGCCGTTGACCACGTTGAGGGTGAAGGTCTTCTGGGTGGTGTTGACCGGGTTGACGTTGTCGAGGACCCGGATGGTGAAGGTATGCGTGCCAAGGTCCGCGGTGGTGGGGGTTCCCGACAGCCGCCCGGTGGAGGCATTGAGGCTCAGCCAGGCAGGCGCGGCACTCGTGAACGAGAAGGTGAAGTTGCCCGAGCCGTTCGTGGTGGAGATCAACAGGTCAAAGAGCTGGCCGGGGAGGGTGCGCCCCAGATCACTGGGGGTGTTGATGGTGATCGGGATGTAGGCCTGCTCGACGAGCATGATGTCGTCGAGGTACCAGCCGGCGTACTGGACGGAGCTATCGGAATAGAAGCAGAAGCGCAATTGGATCGTCTGCCCGGCGAACTGGGACATGGACGCGGTGTGCTGGATCCACGTCTGGTCGTTGAAGCCCCAGCAGCTCTGGCTGCCGAGGGTCTTGTTGTAGGCCGGAGTGAAGTTCGTGAGATCGACCCACTGTCCGTTCGAGAACACCTGGACGCGACCGCCGTCGTAACCGGTCTCGGTGTACCACCAACTCTTGAACATCAGGATGGGGTTCGTCGAGTCGGTCATCATGATGTCGCCGGTGGTGATGCAGTCCACGTTCCAGTTCATGCTCGCGCTGTAGGGACCGCTCAGGTTGGTGGCCGCGCAGTTCTCGCCAGAGGGGAGCGAGGTCGGGCCGCCGGTGCCCAGGGCGCCGATCTGCCAGGCGTTGCCGCCGATGGTCCAGGCGGAGTTGTCGTCCTCGAAGTCCTCGAGGAAGTACATCCAGCGGCCGCTGCAGCCGGCCGTGTTGAAGTGGCAGTCGGTGCAGAAGAGGGTGCCGGAGAGATAGCCCAGGGAGTTGCAGTCCTGGTCCGCGAGGTTGCCGCCGTCGCAGGTCTCGCCGTACTCGATCACGCCGTTGCCGCACACCGGGCCGGGGCCCGCGCAGTTGGTGAAATCGAGGGTGCACGAGTTGGTGCAGCCCAGGGTGCCGCCGGTGAAGCCGAAGAACTCGCAGGTGCGACCGTTGAGATCGGTGGTGTCGCACTGCTCGCCGGACTGCAGGACGCCGTTGCCGCAGGCGGGGCAGCAGTCGAAGGGGCAGCGCGCGCAGGTCTCGCCCATGTCGGCCGTGCACTCGCCGTCGCCGCAGGTGAACTCCTTCTCGCAGATGTCCGAACAGCCGTCATGGATTTCGTCGTTGCCGTCGTCGCACTCCTCGCCGAGCTCCCAGATATCGTTGCCGCACTCGGGGGTGCCGTCTTCGTCGAGGCAGCCGCGGGAGCAGCCGTCGCCGTTGACGTTGTTGTCGTCATCGCACTGCTCGCTCTCGTCCAGGCGGCCGTTGCCGCACAGAGGGCAGCAGTCCTGCGGGCAGAAGGCGCAGGTCTCGCCCTTCTCGTCGTCGCACTCGTTGTTGCCGCAGACGAACTCGACCGTGCAGATCGAGGAGCAGCCGTCGCCGGCGATGTTGTTGCCGTCATCGCACTGCTCGGCGCCGGCCTGCTCGCCGTCCCCGCAGCCGTCCTCGCGCTCGCAGGTGGCCGAGCAGCCGTCGCCGGCGGTGGTGTTGCCGTCGTCGCAGCCCTCGGTGTATTCGAAGATGCCGTTGCCGCAGACGGGGGCGGCGCCCTCGATGCGGCAGTCGCCGGTGCAGCCGTCGCCGGAGGTCAGGTTGTCGTCGTCGCACTGCTCGCCGACCTCGAGCTGGCCGTTGCCGCAACCGGTCTCGACGGTGCAGTCCGGCGCGCAGCCGTCGCGATCCTCGTAGTTGCCGTCGTCACACTCCTCATTGGGGTCCACGGTCCCGTTGCCGCAGAACGCCTCGATCCGGCAGACCTCGTCGCAGCCGTCGTGTCCCGAGGTGTTGCCGTCGTCACACTGCTCACCGGGATCGATATCCCCGTTGCCGCACAGGCTGTTGTTGTTGTTGGTGTTGTTGGTGGGCTCCTTCTTGGGGGTGACGCAGGAAGCCAGAACCAGGACGGAAAAAAGTACGACGAAAGAAGAAAAACGCATGAGTATCACTCCTTGCACGCGGGTCGCCGGTCCCGAGCCCGAGGGCTGGCCGACGGCGGCAAACATACTACCCTATTAGGCGGGCAATGGATACCATGAAAAAGGAAAAAGTCCAGACCGGCTAATTCTGGATGAACCGGAGGTAGTCCCGCAGGATGTCCCGGGCGGGGTAGACCGAGAGGTAGACCTCGCGGACCTTGTCCTGGCTCAGCAGGTTGGCCTTGCGCATGATCTCGTCCCGGGCGCGGGACAGGAACATGCGGGCCCAGCCGGTGCGGCCCAGGGTCTGCATGATTTTGCCATGGACATAGTATACGACTTCGACACCCGGCACGGGCTGCACCACCGTGAACGCGACGGCGTGGGCCGAGCGGCCGATGGCCTCCTCGGCGTTGCCGACCTTGAGGAGCGCGCGGGCCTGGAGCGAGAAGGCGTGGACCATCTCGGCCGGGGTCTCGGCCTCCTGGGCCAGGCGGGCGGCCTCCATGGCCTTGGCGGCCGCCTCGTGGGCGCTGCCGTTCGGGTTCTCGAGCTGGCACTCCGCCCACAGCAGCAGGCCGCGGATTTCGTCGAGGCGGCTGTCGGCCTCGCGGGCCAGCCGCAGGCCCTCCTCGATGTAGCGCAGGCTGTCGTCGGGGCGGTCCAGGCGCAGTCGGAGCAGGGCGCTAGTAAAATAAGCGTCGGCCAGCGCGCTCTTGTCGCGGGTCTGCTCGCACAGTTTGCGGGCCTGCTTGACGAGTTGGCGGGCCTGCTCGTAGTTGCCCAGGTCGATGTGGGCCTGGGCCAGGTTGGCCAGTTTCATGCCGGTGTAGACGCGGTCGCCCTTCTCCCGGTCGATGTCGTACGAGGCCTTGTAGTACTCGAGGGCCTTCTCGTAATAGCCGCGCATGGCCGAGAGGAACCCCAGGTTCATGAGGATGGTGCTCTCCTGGGTGTGCCGCTGGTACTTTCGGTACAGTTGCAGGGCCTCCTCGTAGGCGGTCATGGCCTCCTCGGCCCGGCCGCGGTAGAACAGCGCGTTGCCCATGACGTGCATCACGTCGGCGCGGATGCGCTCGATCTGCGGGTGCTCGTCGAGGAGCATCAGCGCGTTGTGCAGGAGCTCCAGGGCCCGGTCGAGCTCGCCCATCTCCACCTTGGCCCGGGCCAGGATCCGCAGGGCGTCGACCTGGTACGAGGGATTGTCGACGACCTGGGCGGCCTCGAACGCCCGCGGGAACAGGTCGCTGACCTTCTGGCTGTCGCCGGTCTCCTGCAGGTAGGCGAGCTCGCGGCACAGCGCCTCGGCGAGCCACTCGGCGTTCTTCTCCTCGGCGGCCAGGCGCTGCATCTCGCGGATCTCGGTCACCTGCTCCTCGCGGCGTCCCTGGCTGCGCAGGATCGTCTCGCGGTCGCGGTGGGCGTGGAAGATCATGTCCTTCTGCTCGGGAACGAGCTCGAGGACCTTCTCGTAGTGCCGGATGGCCTCGGAGTTGGAGTTGCTGCCCAGCTTGCGCGCGTGATGGGCGGCTGCCAGGTAGAACTCGGCGGCCTTCTCGGGCTGGCCGGAGAGCTCGAGGTGGCGGGCGATCATGACGTCGTCGATGGCGGGCTTGTAGCCGTCGCTGGCGATCATGCTCTCGGCCTGCACGCGGTGGGCGGCGGCCCGCTCCTCCTGCGGGAGGCTGGAGTAGGCGTAGTCGCGCATCATCGACTGCACGAAACTGTGGCGGCCGTCGGTGTCGGGCGGCCGCAGCAGCTGCTTCTTCACAAAGGCGTCCAGGGCCTCGGCGGTGTCCTCGCCGCAGGCGGCGTCCAAGGATTTTTTGCTGAACTTGCGACCGAGCACGGCGGCGATGCGCAGGATCCGCCGCAGGCCGGGGGACAGGGCGTCGAGGCGCGCGCTGAGGATGCCCTCGAGGGTGGGGAACAGTTTCACGTCGAGCTCGGAGGGCAGGGCGCGGTTGAGCGCGAGCTTGCGCTCGGGACCCTCGAGCCGGCACTGGCCGGTATCCACGAGGGAGGCGATCATCTCGTTGAGGTAGAAAGGGTTGCCCTCGCCCTTGGCGATGACGGCCTCGATCAGGGGCCGCACCTGCTCGGGGGCGAGGAAGCGGGAGGAGACGAACTTGCGCGAGGTCTCCTCGTCCATGGCCTGCAGCACGATGGGCCGCGTGGCCAGGAAATAGGCCGGGATGTCGGTGCGCTCTCGGCCGGTGAACACGAACATCACGGGGCCGCGGATGCGGTTGCGCTCGCGCAGCTCCTGCAGGATGCGCTTGCTCTGCTCGTCCGCCCACTGCATGTCCTCGAACACCGCCAGCACCGGCCGCTTCATGGCCACCGAGGCGACGAGGATCTCGAGGGCGCGGGTGACCAGGATGCCCAGGTTCGGATGGGCGTCGGCCTCGTCGGCGCGGGAGTCGAGGATGGGTCGGAAGGCCTTGAGGATGGCCTCGCGGTTCTCCTCGTCGGGGACCACGTGGGTGAGGGCGGTGTAGAGTTTGAGCAGGCTGTCCTCGCCCTTGGCTTCGACGTTGAGGCGGGCGAAGTCGCGCACGAAGTCCATGATGAAGGCGAACGGCGCGTACTGGAGGTACGGGCGGCTCTCGGCGCGGATGAGCTCGAGGCGGACCTTGGAGGTGCGGATGAACTCCTGCAACAGCGCGCTCTTGCCGACGCCCATCTCGCCGAGCACGACCAGGTGGTCGGGGCGTGAGCTCTCGCGGACGTGATGGAACAGGTCGCGCAGCCGGTCGAGCTCGAAGCCGCGCCCGATGAGCGCGGAGCCGACGCGGGTCTGCAGGCGCTCGTCGCGGTCCTTCTGCCGCAGCAGGCGGTGCACCGGGTTCTCGGGGTCGGCCCCCACCGGCTCCATCTCCCAGTTGTACTTGGCGGCCGCGTAGATGTAGGGGGACACGATGATCTCGCCGGGGATCATCTTTGCCCAGCGCAAGGCCTCCTGGAGCTCGACCTGGTTGATCGTCCAGTGGATCACGTGGTGGTCGTGCTCGAGCTCGACCGCCAGGCGGTAGGCGCAGATGCCCAGCTCGAGCTCGGGGGCGAGCTCGCGGTAGACGGCGAAGTCGCGGCGGATCTTGTGGGCGTCGCGCAAGAGCTCGCTCTCGTCGTACTCCCCCGTGTAGGGGATGCCGCGCACCACGAGGAACGTGCTCGCGTCCTCGCGGCGGTTCCGGTAGCGGTTCTGCTTGTCCTTGAGCAGGATGTTCTGGATCATCGCGCCGAACTGGTCGATGAGCTGGTTCACCCGTTCGGCGCCAAGCCGGGCGGCGGCGGCCTCGACGTTGAACACGCGGATCACCATGCTCACCAGGCTCTTGCTCTCCTTGAACTTCACCACCAGCGTGTGGGTGTCCAGGGTGAGGTGGCCCCCGTCCTGGCCGATTCGGCCGGTGTCGGTCTCGAGGGTGCCGGTGAGCTTCCCCTCGCGCGAGGCCATGGTGCCGGTGCCCGTGCGCGCCGGCGCCCGCTGCAGGCCGCCCTCGGGGAAGCGCTCGACGATGGCGTCCACGAGCGTGGAGGCGTCCACCAGATCGGGCAGGCTGTGCAAAAAGCGCGACAGGTCGGTCTGCATCTCCTTGCTGCGCTGGTAGCGGTCCTCCTTGCGGGGTGCGAGCGCCCGGCGCAGGATCTGCTCGAGCTCGACCGGGATCCGGGCGTTGAGCAGCGAGGGAGGCGTGATCTCGGCCCGCCGCGCGGCCTCGAGGGCCTTGTGCCCCTTGAAGGCGGCGTAGGGGTGGGTGCCCGAGACCATCTCGTACAGGATCAGGCCCACCGCGAAGATGTCCGAGCGGCCGTCGACGGGGTCGGTGCGGGCCTGCTCGGGCGACATGTAGTGGAGCTTGCCGCGCAGGATGCCCTCTTCTTCGTAGCGGCCCAGCGCCTTGGCGATGCCGAAGTCGGTCACCTTCACGGCGCCCTCGCGGGACAGCAGGATGTTCTGCGGGCTCATGTCGCGGTGGACCAGCTCGAGGGGCCGTCCGTCCGGGCCGGTGAGCCGGTGGGCGTAGTCCAGGCCGCGCAGGACCTCGGCGATGATGTAGGCCGCGAGGCCCAGGGGGAGCGGCTTCTCGAGCTCGGTGCTCTTGCGGATCAGTTTCATCAGGTCGACGCCGTCGACGAACTCCATGACCATGTACAAGCAGCCGTTGGCGTCGGTCTCCTGGGGGCTGGCCTGGCCGTACTCGAACACCTGCACCACGTTTGGGTGGTTCAACTCCATCGAGAGCTCGGCCTCGTAGCGGAAGGTGTCGCGGAAGTGGGCGTTGGCCGAGAGCGCCTGCAGGATGCGCTTGAGGGCCACGGTTTTTCGCAGGCCGTTGTAGTTGGCCTCGGCGAGGTAGACATCGGCCATGCCGCCCTGGCCGATCTTTTCCAGCAGAGAGAACTTCCCGATTTTCTGTACTGCTTCCAAGGTACGCTCCCGGGCCCGAACCGGTCCGGCCGGTTCGCGAGTCTTTCGATCGGATCATTTAACCCGAAACGCCGCCCGAGGTACACGGAAAAATCCAGCTTGCGCGATTTCGGACGGTCGGACGTGATCCAACGCGCTTTCGGGCGGAAGATTCCCGTTGCCTCGGCGGGAATTCTATGAAAAAGTGCGCGGCGGAAGAGGTGGCATGTTTCGAGCACAAATATTTTATCTCCTGTTGGTGTTCGGCGTCGGTGCGGGCTTGGCCGCCTGCTCCAATCCCTGCGAGGAGGCCGTGAACAAGACCATCTCGTGCGCCCAGGGCGAAGGACTGAAGGCCTCGCTGAGGGCCGAGCGCGACCTGGCGGAGTCCATCTGCCGGCCCCACGCGGATCGGGTGAAGGAGTGCCTCAAGCTCGGCGACTGCACCGATTTCCACCGTTGCATGAAAAAAGCCGTGGTCTTCCGTGAGAACGCCCCCACCCGGCAATCCCTACCGGGCGGCGCCCAGGAAGGCGGCGGGATGGAAGCCGGCGCCCAGGAGGGCGGGGGCGAGGCTCCGCAGCCGGACATGCCGGCGATCCCTGACTGAATTGTAATTAAAGGGTTACTGAACGTAGGGGTAGCAGCAGCCGACCGCGCAATAGTAGGTCTCCGGGCACTCGGTGGACAGCAGACACTCCTGCACGCCCTCGCCGCAGGCGGCTTGGGTGCAGTGGTCGGGCAGGTCCTCCTCGGTCATGCCGGGGCACAGTTCGCAGTCGTCGGGGTTGCAGGGGTTGGCGCAGCCCTCGTTCAGCGTGCACGGGGGGCACAGTTCGGGATTTTCGAACTGATCCAGGGTGCAGGTGGGGAAGTTCATGGGCGTCCCGATGAAGATGTCGTGGCAGGCGCCGCCGGAGCAGACCGTGCAGCAGCCGAAGCAGTCGCAGCCGGGCACGACGTACTGCAGGCAGTTGTCGATGCAGTTCTGGCTCAGGTCTCCCACGCACTCCTCGGAGACGTAGTGCTGCTGCAGCTCGACCGGACACTCGTTGAGCATGCAACAAATATGAACCCGACAGCCGTCGTCGCCGCCACCGGAGTTGCCGTCGAACCAGCAGTCGAGCCAGTCGGTGTTGGTGCCGTCGCCGGGGATCTCGGTGGTGAACTCGCCTTCGGTGCGGTCGTCGGGGGAGACGCAGGTTGGGTCGAAGCCGTCCACGAGGCCGTTGCCGTCGTTGTCGATGCAGTCCGAGCACTCGGTCAGGCCGGGCACGCACTCGGGGTCGATCACGTCCTCGTCCACGTCGCCGTCCACGCCGCCGTCCTGGTTGTTTGTGTTGTTGACGTTGTTGATATTATTAGTGTTGTTGATGTTGTTTACGTTATTGGCGTTGTTGCCGTTGGTCGAGTCGTCCTTGCAGGACGCCAGTACGAAAACGGACATAATGCAGATAATAAAGGAAATTCGCATGAGGTTCCTCCCTTCAGCGGACATTCCACGATAGCATCATTCATAGAATTATCAACGATTGATTTGATGTTTATAGGAGGTAGCGTTCTTCCTGATGGAACACGAGCCCCAGACGGGCGAGGTGGAGCAGGGCGTGGTCCTCGCGCAGGCAGCCCTCGGGAGGGTAGACGCCCGGCTCCGAGATGCCGCCCTCCATCAGTTCCACGGCGGCCACCGTGACCGGCAGGGCGCAGAGCCGCGCCAGGGAGTCCACGGCCGAGACCGACACCGAAAGGGGGGTGCCCTTCTTCCAGCCGGTGACCTTCACGCGCAGGGCCAGGTTCTTGCGGTGCTGCCGGGCGAAGCCCAGGTGATAGAGCTGGTGCAGGCCGTTGGCGATCCGCTGGCGGGGGACCTCGTCCCGGGCGACGCCCGAGGAGGCGGTCATCCACAGGATGCGCTCCACCCAGGCGGGTAAGAGCGCGCCCTTGACCCAGACCTCCTCCACGTCCAGGTAGTCCGGGAGGGTGAACACCTCGGGGTGTCCCATCTGCCGGACGCGCTGGCGGCCGATGGGATGGGGGAAGTTGTCGTGCTCGGGCTCTGAGAAGGGTTTCACCCGGGTGTGCACCCGGTTGCGGTAGACGGGGACGTCCTCGGTGGCCAGGCTCATGAGATGGTCCATCTGGGCGCGGCCGGCCTGGCCGTCGAGGAGGGCCACGAGGTGGATGTGGACGCTGGTGCAGCGGTCCATGCCGGCCGCTGCACGTAAGGCGAACAGGTTGGTCAGGCCCGGGGAGGCGCCCACGCCGGTCACGTAGGTCAGCCCGCGGGCCCGGGCGACCGCGTCCAGCGCGAGGATGCCCGAGGAGGCGACCGCGTCGTTGCACAGGTCCAGGCCGTGGCAGCCGTTCTCGAGGATGGCCCGGGCCACCGCGACGCCGTGGCGGTAGAACGGCCCGATGCAGGAGATGGCCAGACGGCAGTCGGCCAGCGCGGCCGTCAGCGAGGCCGGCCGGTCCACGTCGATGGGCACGACCGTGACCCGCGCGGCGTGCTCGCCGAACACCGCTGCCGCGTCGCCCTGGCGCAGATCGGCCACGACCACGTGCACGTCGGTCTGGGTGAGCAGGGATTCCACGATGGCCTGTCCGGTGACGCCGAACCCGCCGAGGACGCAGATCTTCATTCCTTCACCTGAAAAGCCTGATAATCAAGGCTTTTCCCCACCCCAGTTGTACACGTTGACCCAGATTGACTCAAGTATTAATTGATGGGGATCTTTCGGGCTCAGGGCGCAGATCAAAACGCTCGACAGTGCCGAGCGATTCTTCGGACAACTCGCCTCGATGGGCAGGGAGTTGTCGATGCAAGCTCGCAAATTCCGATTCGGCCAGCAATGCTGGCCGTTTTCGAGGGACCCCAATGAGAGACTTCACTGGGCCTGCACCTTCTCGGCGAGGATCTCCACGGACGAGACGAGGTGCTCGGTCTTCAGGCAGGCATAACGGCGGGCCATGTCCAGCGAGGAGTGTCCGAGCAGCTCGGCGATCTTCTCCATGGCCACACCGGACTGCACCAACTGACTGCCCAGGGTATGGCGGCAGACGTGCGGGCTGCAGCGCTTCTTGAGCCCCAACGCGTTCCTGGCCGCGTACATCGCACACCGGAAGGCGTGCGGCCGGATGCCCTCGAAGACGAGATGCTTCAGCGGATCGGCGCCGCGGGGCACGGACGGCCAGGTGACGCCTCAGATCGGAAGAGCACACGTCTGAACTCCAGTCACCGAATACGATCTC
>CALKWH010000355.1 GCA_938004375.1 uncultured Pseudomonadota bacterium | reverse complement strand
TTTTTTCTAATTTGGGTATAAGCTGAGGCTCTTATTCGGAACCTATCTCAATACTGTTCGGAGTGTATATGGCTGCACAACAATACGTACTCGATGGGCGTTTCGCGCTGGGTGACATGGTCGAGCAACGGCCTTACGGCGATTTTTATCAATGCACGGACCAGCAGACCGGGCAGCCGGCCCTGCTGTTCATCTCCCAGCCGACGGCGCTGCCGACGCCGGAACTGGTGGCGCGCGCGCGCCAGGAGATCACGACCATCGCGCAACTGAAGCCGGGGATCCTGCCGGTCCTGTATTTGAACGTGCTTCCCGACCAGCGGCTCTTCGCCGTCACGGTCCCGCCCCCGGGGCCGACTCTCACCGCCCGCATCGGACAGGGGGTCCTGGCCCTGCCGGACGCGATCACCGTGATGGGACGGATCTGCGAGGCCCTGCAGGTCGCCGCGGCCCAGGGTGTGTTCCACCGCGAACTGGAGCCCACCAACATCCACCTCGACGCAGCCGGTGCCGTCTATCTGGCCAATTTCGGTCTGGCCCGTCAGGTCGCGGCCGGCGTGTTCGGCAATCCCTGGTTCATGGCGCCCGAGCAGGCCAACGGTGCGGATCCGGGGCTGCCGGCCAACATTTACAGCCTGGGCCTGATTTTCTACTACATCGTCACCGGCATTCCGCCTTACGTCGATGCCGATCCGAACGTCCTGCTGCAGCGGCACAAACACGATAATCCGGCGCCGGCCAGCCAGGCCCGTCCGGACCTCCAATTGCCGCCCGCTCTTGACGCCGTCATCGCCAAGGCGGTGGCCAAGGATCCGCGGCAGCGCTACCCGAATTACGCCAGTCTCCTCCAGGACCTGCAGGGTCTGCTGGCCCGCCCGGCCGCCTCCGCGCCGGCGGCAGCGGCCCCGGCCCTGGCCCCGGCTGCCGCCGTCTCCTCGCCGGGGTCGTCCGCCGCCGCGCCCGTCAGCCTGACGAACCCGAAGAGCGCGACGCCGGTCGCACCGTCCGCCATGGCCCATGCGCCGGCGGCAGTGGCCGCCACCGTGCCCGCGCCGGCGAACGCAACTGCCGCGCCGGCGGCCCCCGAGGCCGACGCGGACGACGGGGACAAGAAGTCGCCGCGCCGTCGCCAGAAGGGCGGTTTCCGCGAGACCCTGTGGTTCAAGAAGGGCGAGGAAGCCAAGGAAGAGGCCGCGGTCAAGGCCGACGACCTCATGAAGGTAGAGAAGGGAACCGGCGCCATCTCCGACAAGGAAAAGAGCTTGGAGGACCGATACCGCGACGGAGCCGAGGAACTCTCGGTGGACGATCGCCGGAAGTTCTCCGTCCGCACGGGGCAGACGGGCGTGTTCCAGGCCGTGCGCGTCGAGGATCTGAAAGCCGCCGAACAGAAGCGCGAAGTCGCCGAGACCCAGGCCGCCCAGAAGCGCAAGAAGACCAGCCTGATCCTCGGGATCCTCTTCATCTTCATCCTCGCCGGTGGCGCCGCCGGAGGCGTCTACGGCTACAACACGGTCATGTACAAACCTTTGTTCTCAGGCGAGCCGTTCCAGAAGCTCGAGGCCCTGATGCTCGAGGTCAAGCCTGCGCCCAAGCCACAGTTCATGTTGGTCGACAAGGCCGCGGCCGACCTGCTCGCCGAGGCGCGCCGCGCCATCGACGCCCAGAAACTGGTCCCGGCGGGCGAGGAGGGCGACGGCACCTCCGCGGCCGAGCTCATCATGAGCGCCGAGAAGAAGGGCGATGCAGCCCAGGCCGAGGCACTCAAGAAGGAGAAGGACCACTTCGTACGCACCGCACTCTCGCGCGGCTATCTCTCCACCCGTCGCAAGGAGCTCGACCTGCTCATCCGGGTCGCCGATCGCCTCGTCGCCTTCAAGATCGCCGAACAGCCGTCGCCCGCCGCCCTGAAGTTCCAGGAGTTGGTGGTCACGATCAAAAAATTGAAGAAGGAAGAGGTCCCTGCGGAGATCGTCGAACTCCTGCCGATCTATCCCATTGCGACTTTCTGCGGGTTGCCCGAAGAGAACGAGGCGAAGCCGCTTTTCGAGTCGCTCAAGGCGCTCGTCGCCGAGAAGCGGATCGTGGAACCCAACGACCAGAAGGTCTGCGCGGTCACCGTGCTGCTGAAGCTCAAGGCAGTCATGCCCACCGTCAAGAAGCCTGACAAGGCCATGGTCAAGGCCCTGCCCGGGCTCGAGAAGGAAGTGGATGACCTGCTGGCCTCCCAGCTCGACGCAGCCGTCAAGGACCGGCAGTGGAACCTCATCCGGCAGGGGCTCAACGCCGCCTTCCAGCTCAACCAACAGAGCCCCAAGGGCCTCGAGGTCCTCAAAACTCTCGAGGGCAAGTTCCCGCCCGACGCCATCGAGCAGGTTGACGCCTCGAAGATCCAGTTGCCCAAATAGGGAGGCCCGCATGCACCGCCATCGCATCTCGCGCTCCGCGGCAGCGTTCGCGCCGGTCGTCCTCGCCGCGCTGTCGCTCCTTGGCGCCTGCTCCCTCAGTTCGCGCCCAGTGAAGACCTATCGCGAGTTCTCCTACGCCTGGTCTCACCACAACGGACGGGCCGTCCACCGGCTGGTCTCCCAGGACCGCCGAAAGACCTCCACGCCCGCCTACTGGCGCCTGACCTCCCGGGAGCCGGGGCGCCGGGTCCTGCCACTCCCCACGGGCGTGATCAAGCTCCAATGGAGCGCCACGGTGCCGGTGGTGTTCTCGACCCAGGTGTGGAAGTACACCCGCCACGGCTGGCGGCTGGTCTCGTCCCCGTTCCCCCAGTACGGGCAGGAGACGCCCGACCGGGCCGTGGTCTCCTTCACGCGGGCCCTCGAGTTCCAGCGCTTCGACGTGCTGGCCCAATTGCTCCCCGACGAGCTCAGGCTCGCCATCAGCCCCGAGGACCTGAAAAAGATGTTCGACTCCAGGCGTCCGGAGATCGCCGAGCTCCTCGGCAAGCTCAAGAAGGCCGAAGGGACCCCGGTCCTGGTCTCGGGCGCCACCGCGGTGTTCCCCTACGACAACAACCGCCGGCTCCGGCTAATCAAACAGGACCACGGCTGGTGCATCGCCGATCCGGACTGACATGTTTCCCCGGGTAGGGTGACCGGGGACGGCCACTTCAACCCGGGGCTTCATCTCGGGCATCGCCTTTGGCGAAAAGGGAATCATGGAACCGGGGGATCATCGAACTTGACCGACGCGTAAGCACCTTCAGCTTGACATCGCGTCGATCTGCGTGACATTGTCAATCAATATTGAATCGTCCATGGCAGCCTGACGCGCGAGGAGCGGACCATGAACGGCAACGAGTCGGACCAATTACTGGAAGAATTGCATGCGACCCTTTACAGCATCGGGGACGCGGTCATCACCACCGACGCCGAGGGGCTCGTGCGGCGCATGAACCCGGTCGCCGAGCTGCTGACGGGCTGGACCGAGGCCGAGGCCCGGGGTAGGCCCCTGCGCGAGGTGTTCACCATCGTCAGCGAGGACACCGGCCTGAGCGTGGAGAACCCGGTGGCAAGCGTGCTGCGCGACCGCAAGGTCGTCGGTCTGGCGAACCACACGCTGCTGGTCTCCCGGGACTCCAAGGTCCGTCCCATCGCCGACAGCGGCGCCCCCATCCTGGCCGCCGATGGCTCCATCGCGGGTGTGGTGCTGGTGTTCCGCGACCAGTCGGCCCAGCGCGACCACGAGCGCGTCCTGGCCGAAAGCGAGGAGCGGTTCCGCAGCATCTATGAGCATTCCCCACTGGGCATGCACTTCTACGAGCTCACCTGGCGCGACGAGTTGATCTTCGTCGGCGCGAACCCGGCCGCCCTGCGGGTGCTGGGCTTCGATCACGCGTCGCTGGAGGGCAGGACCATCGAGCAGGCCTTCCCGCCCCTGACGCAGACCGAGATCCCAGACCGCTATCGGGAGTGCGTGCGTCACGGCACCGTGTGGCGCACCGAGCAGGTCTCCTACGAGGACGACCGGGTCGTGGGGTGTTACCGGGTCACGGCCTTCCCCACCTCGAAGAACCACATGGTCGCCATGTTCGAGGACGTCACCCCCATCAAGCAGGCCGAGGAGCAGCTGCGTCGCAGCGAGCAGCGCTTTCGCGCCATCTTCAACTCGATGTTCCAGTTCATCGGGTTGTTGACCACTGACGGCATCCTGATCGAGGCAAACCGCACCGCCCTGGATTTCGCCGGCATCACGCCGGCCGACGTGGTGGGAAAGCCCTTCTGGGAGGCGTTCTGGTGGACCCAGGACGACAGCCGGGTCGCCCGCCTGCGCAAGGCCATCGAGCAGGCGGCGGCCGGCGAGTTCGTGCGCTACGACGTGAAGCTGCGCGGCCGCAACGGGGCCTCGGCCTTCATCGACTTCTCCATCAAGCCCATCCGCGACGACGCGGGCAAGGTCATCCTCCTCGTGCCCGAGGGGCGCGACATCAGCGCCCAGCGCAAGGCCGAGATGGAGCGCGAGAAGGTGCAGGCCCAGTTGCAGCACGCGCAGAAGATGGAGGCCATCGGTCGGCTCGCCGGCGGGGTCGCCCACGACTTCAACAACATGCTCAGCGTGATCAACGGCTACACCGAGATCCTGATCTCCCAGCTCGAACCGTCCAACCCCATGTATTCGGATCTCCAGGAGATCCGGTACGCCGGTCAGCGGTCGGCCGAGCTCGTCCGCCAGCTCCTGGCGTTCGCCCGGCGCCAGCCCGTGGAGCCCCGCGTGCTCGATCTCAACGTCACCGTCTCCCAATTGATGAAGATGATCGAGCGGCTGATCGGGGAGCACATCCGGGTCGACTGGCAGCCCGGGCCGCTCGCCTGTCCGGTGCGCATCGATCCCGCCCAGGTGGACCAGATCCTGGCCAACCTCGTGGTCAACTCGAGGGACGCGATGCCCGACGGCGGCGTCATCCGCATCACCACCCGGATCGTCGTGGGGGAGCCCTTCGAGGGCCAGTCGCCCCAGTGGGTGGAGATGTCGGTGAACGACAACGGCACGGGCATGCCGGCCTCGGTGCTCGAGCACGTCTTCGAGCCGTTCTTCACGACCAAGGAGACCGGCCGCGGCACGGGGCTGGGACTCGCCACGGTCTACGGCATCGTGCAGCAGAACCGCGGCGTGATCTCCATCGCCAGCGCCGAGGGGAAGGGCACCACGGTGACCGTCCGGCTCCCGCTCTGGGTCCGCCCCCGGGAGGGCGAGGCCGCGACCGCCCCGGAGCCGGCCCCTCAGGTCGACGACCAGTACACCGTGCTCCTCGTCGAGGACGAGAAGGCGGTGCTCAAGATCGAGCAGAAGATGATCGAGCGCCTGGGCTTCACCGTCATCGCCACGGCCGACGCGGACGAAGCCGTGCGCATCTGCCGCACCTTCCCGGGGGCCATCGACCTGTTGATCACGGACGTGATGATGCCCCGCACCAGCGGCCTTGTCCTGGCCCGGGAGCTGCGCGCGCTGCGGCCCACGCTGCAGGTGCTCTTCATGTCCGGCTACTCCGAGGAGGTCTTGGACTCGGCCCGGATCGACGAAGAGATCGGGCATTTCATTCAGAAGCCCTTCACCGTGGACCAACTGGCGCGCAAGATCCAGGGTATCTTCGCCTGAAGTTGACCGCCGGGCATGCACGCGAATCGCGCCGACCCCGCCAAGCGGCATTACCGTCTCGAAGAGGTGTTCGTCGGGCTCGCCCTGGAGCGGGCCTTCCCCGGGGAGCCGGTGCACCTGCACCCGGCGCTGGCCGCGGTGGACCTGGCGCCGGACCTCGTCGTCGGCTCCACGACCGCGCCCCGGGTGGTCGCTTCGGTCACCCGGCTTTCGGCGCAGAACGCGATCCAGGTGAAGGCCTGGCGTGACCTCTACGAGTTGGCGCTCTATCGTCGGCAGCAGCCCCGGACGCGGGTCCTGCGCGTGCTCTTCGGTCCGCCCGGGGCCGCTTCGTGGAACCAGGCCCTCGGGCGCGTCTTCGACCTTCACCTGTTCGTGCGCGGGCTCCCGGGCGGGGAGGCGACCGAGCGGCTCCTGCACGGGTTGACCGACGAGACCGGTCGGGAGTTGGATGGCCCCGGGGTCCGGCGGTGGCTGGCCGGGCGCCTGGACGAGGCGGCCGCGGACTGCCTGGCGCACCTGGCGGGCCGGTTGCGCCGGTATGGAAGGCGGCCCGGGGTCCGGATCCCGGCGGCCGACGAGACCCGCGTGACCGAGCCGTTCGCGCCCACCGCGTTGCGACGGGCGGTGATCCTGCTGGGCATCTTTCCCGAGCTGGGCGAGGCGGCTGGGCTCGCCAGGACGCCACTTCGGGACGAGGGCGTGCGCGCCGGATGGCTCGAGGAGATGGGTTTTCTCGGCGCCGACGGCAGGATGCAGGAGCCCTGGCGCGGCTGGGTCGAGGGCGCCCGGGGCGCGGTGGGACGGCGGACGCTCGGGGAGCTGGTCGAAGCGGCCGTTGTCCCGAGCCGGCGGGTGCGCACCCGCATGTTGCAGGTGACCCGCACACTCGAGCGCTTCGACGCCTGGTTCGGTCGGCTCGAGGCCCTGGACGACCCGGCCCGGCACCTGCGCGAAGCGCTGCGGATGGACGCGGCCGAGTGCGCCGCCTGCGGCGGTCATCCGGTGCTGCTGGCCCTGCGCAACCTGCTCAAGCTCGACGGCGGCGACGCCTTCGGGAACGCCCGCCTGCTCGAGCGCCTGGGACTCGGGCGGGACACCAGCGACCTGTATCGCGTGAGCCGCTGGTTCTCCGGACAGGAGGCGCCGGACGCGAACGCAGACTGGGCCGCCCTGTGGCCCTGGTTCGAGGCGGCGGCGGCGCGGCGACGCACGACGCCCGGGCTCGCACGCCGCCTGCTGTGGCCGCTGTTCTACGACGAGGCCATGAAGAACCGGCAGGTGGAGCCCCTGGGTCAGTTAGTGCGCGAGGCCCTCGGGGGACGTGGCGCCTGGCAGGTCCGGCATCCCACCTTCCTGGATCCCGCAGGCGCGGTGGGGACCGTCCGTTGCTGGCGGTCGGGGGACACGGTGTTCCACTGGAAGTCCGCCCACGACGGGCACCGTGACAAGACCAAGGAGTTGGCGGCGAAGGGCCTCGCCATGCGCGCAGTCGCCCCGCGGGAGCGCTTCGTCCTGGTGATCGACGGCGACTTCGGGGAGCGGGATCTCGACGCCCTGGCCGGAAGCGGCGGCTGGGACTGGGTGATCCCCGTCTCCTCCTGGCGGGGGGAGGGGAGAAGCGCGCTCGCCCGCCTGGGGAGACGCTAGCGGGCCGATCGATTTCGATTGGGTGGGATCGGGATTGGGCGGTTGCGCGTGGGCGCGAGTTGTTCCATAGTTGATGGCGTCCCCGCGGGAGGTTCCCATGAGTCGTCGTTCGCCGGTCTGGCTGGTCCTGTTGTGGTTCGCCTGGATGTCGTCCGCCTGCGACGACGACGCGACGAGGGGGCGCCCCGACGCAGCAGTGGACGCGGATCCCGACGCGACGTCGGACGCGGATTCCGACGCCGACGCCGACGGCGGCGAGCTTCCCGACTGCGCGGCGCGCCTCACCGAGGACGTGCTGATCCCGGTGGGGGACGGCGCCAGCCTCGCGGCCACCGTGGTGCGCCCGGTCGACCCCGCCTGCCGCGTGCCCGTGGTGCTCGTGCAGACGCCCTACGGTCGCGGGAACTTCCTCTCGGAGTTTCTCGAGAACCCGTTCACGGAGCATCCGCTGTTCCACAGCCCGGACTACGGGGTCGTCGTCCTCGACTGGCGAGGCTTCTTTGGCTCCTCGGGGGCACCGCCAGCGAGCCTGCAGCGCGGCTACGGCGAGGACGGCCACGACGTGGTCGCCTGGATCGCCGACCAGCCGTGGTCCGACGGGAACGTGGGCACCTGGGGCGTCTCCGCGCTGTGCCGCGTGCAGTACCAGACGGCGGTGAAACGACCGGCCGCGCTCAAGGCCGCGGTCCCCATCTTCTGCCAGCAGAACTACACCTACCTCGAGACGTACCCCGGGGGCGTCGTGCGGCGGGAGTATCTGCAGTTCTTGGGCAGCTACTTCGGCGCCGGCGTGTGGGAGGCACACCCGACCCGCGATACTTGGTGGACCTGGGCCGAGCGTCTGTACCCGGTCGCCGACGTGGCCGTGCCCGTGCTCGTCGTGGCGGGTTGGTTCGATCTGTACAACACTGGTGGAATCGAGTCCTGGCAGGCGCTACGCCAGCTGGGCGACCCTGCGGCACGGGCCGAACACCGGCTGCTCGCAGGTCCCTGGCATCACTTCGCCTCGGGGGGCGAGAGCACGGGCCTGCGCCCGCTGACCGAGGAGGAGCTCGCCTGGATGGACGAGACCCGCGAGATCGAGCGCTGGAGCCTGCGCTTCTTCGACCGGCACCTTCGGGGGATGACCGCGCGGGGCTGGGACGAGGCCGTGGTGTTCCGGCCCGCCGGCGAGGAGGCCTGGGAGACGGCCACCGAGTGGCCTCCCGGGGGGACGGAGGAGATGACGTGGACCTTGTCGGCGGACGGCGCGCTGGTCGAGGGGGCGGGGACCTCCGGCGACGTGACGCTGGCGGTCAGCCCGTTCGATCCGAGTCCGACCGTCGGCGGCCAGACGCTGCTCTCGACCTACGCTCACGGGCCCACCTGGCAGGACGAGGTCGTGGCCCGGGAGGACGCGACAGTTTTTGTCACCTCACCGTTGGCGGCGCCGCTGCGCCTGATCGGCGCGGCCCGCGTGGAGCTCACCGCCTCGGTGCCCGCGGTGGACGGCGACGTGGCGGTGCGGCTCACCGACGTGACGCCGGACGGGCGGCACCTGCTGATCACCGACGGCATCGCGCGGCTCTCGCTGCCGTCGCCGTACGCGGTTCGGACGCTGGTCACGCCGGGGCAGGCCGTGCCGGTGACCGTGGAGCTAACCAACCAGATCGCCTGGACGCTGCCCGCCGGCCATCGGCTGGGGCTCATCGTCTCGGGCGCGAACTACGCGCGCTTCGACGTGAATCCCCACGACGGCGCCGCGTTCTTCACGGGCACCGGGCTCCCGGCCGAGCTCACCCTGCATCTGAATTCCGAGGCCGTGCTGCGCGTCCAGCGCTCGCCCTGAGCTCAGTAATACCGGCCGTCTCCTTCGTCCAGGTCGGACTTGCTCTCACCGCAGCGCAGGTGGGAGAACTGGGGATTGCCCGCGAGCTTCCGGGCGTCGGCGTCGGACAAGAGTTCGGTCTCGCCGCCGGGGGTGATTCGCTTGCAGACCCATTCGGTGCGGTTCTCGTCGCGCACGCCCTCGAGGGGGTTGCCCTGTTCGTCCTCGTACTCGATGACGGTGCGGTTGACGTCCCGGCGATACGCGAGCAGCCAGACCTCGCCGGCCCCCAGCACGCCGGGGGCGACGGTGTACAAGGATAGATCGGTCTTGGTCTCGGTGGCGTAGGGCCGTTTGTGTTTCGCCGAGTAGAGCGGCTCCATGCCGAGGCTGACGAACTCGCCGTCCAACAGCGCGACGAGCTCCTGCTCCGCGTTGGGCTGTTCTCCGAGGTCCCCGGTGGGTTCCGCGTATTCGTCGTCCTCGCCCTCGGCGGTCGGACGGGTGCCCTCTCGGCAGCTCTCGGTGTCCTCATCCAGCAGCACCATGGCCCACGCGCCCCGGCCAAGGGGATACTCGCCCGAGACGCTGAGGCTGGCCTTGCCGACCTGCAGCACCAGATCGGCTGCCCGCAGGTGGACCTTCCCGGTCTTCTCCCGGCGCAGGGTCAGCGCGCAGAACCCGGCGTTGCGCACGCACTCCCCGTGCTCGGGATCCACGAAGCCGACGATGAGACCGAGGGCGGTGGGCTCCTGGTCGCCTCCCTCGAGGCCGACCGCGCGCAGCACCAGAGGTCGCCCGCCGGCCGCGCAGGCGCCCTTGGCCTCCATGCCCAGCTTCAGCAGAAAGTCGCCCAGGTCCACCTCGGTCCCCGCCATGCCGGCGGCCTCCAGGTCGGCGGCGGCCTTGCGCCAGGCGGCGATGGCCGCGGGCGCCTCCATCGGCGCGCTCAGGGTGTGGTTCTTCTCGGGGGCGGGCTCGGCGGGCTTCTCCACCGGGGTTTTCGTCGTGGTCGTGGCGGGCTTGTTCTTCTGGCAGGCGCACAGGGCCAGCACCACGATGGGGAGCGTCAACCAGGCATTTCTCATGGCACTTCCGTTCCTTCCTCGAGCGCTTCGGGGGCGGGCTCGGGGGTCGCCGCGCACCCGGAGAGACCGGTCTCGGTGACGAGCTGGGCCCGATCCTGCGGGTGAATGGCCGTCAATTTCCCTTGGCCGTCGACCCAGGCGCACCGCGTGATCATGGAAGCGGGCGCGGCTGTGGGTGTCCCGTCGGGCTCCTCCGGGGCTGCGTCCGCGTCCGCCGGGTCCCCGGAGTCCTCGGGCATGGCGGGCTCCGCCGTGTCCGGCGCATCAGGTTCGGCGGGCGCCTCGGTCTCGAGCACCAGCACCACCTTGCCGAACCCGGTCGAGCCCTGCAGGCGGGCGGCGAATCGCCAGTCGCGGGGCAGGGGGTCGGCCTCGGCGGGCCAGGCGCCCATGGGCACGAGCGCGCCGTGGGTGAACAGAAGCAACAGGTGGCCGGGCGCCCAGGTGAAGGGCCCCGACTGCGTAACGGGGTCGGTTAAGAGGTGAACCAGGTGCCCGTCGCCCACCGCGCTCGACGCGAGGACCCGCGGCGTGCCGATCCCGGCGTGCACCGGCATCACGCCGATGCGCACGCGGCCCGTGGTGGTGCCCCGCACGAGCAGGACGGCGCAGGTGCGCACCAGGACGCCGGGGGTCGCTTTGCTGCCTTTCTTGGAGGCGGGTTCTCCTTCGGGCCCCTCGGCGCCGTCGGGATCGATCGGCTTGGATTCCCGCACGACGAAGAGAAAGCGAGTCACGGGCGCGTCCAGGGCCGCCGGGTCGGCGTCTGGGGCGGGCGGCGGCACGAACACGCCCACGTGTCCCCAGCCGGCGCACGCGGCCGGCAGCAAGATGGCCAGGCGCTTCGCGACG
This sequence comes from uncultured Pseudomonadota bacterium, assembly GCA_938004375.1. Lineage (GTDB taxonomy): Bacteria > Myxococcota_A > Polyangia > HGW-17 > HGW-17 > HGW-17. The sequence goes on along the minus strand of CALKWH010000355.1, from coordinate 4,138 downwards.
GTGCTCATCAGCAGCGGACGATCCCAGCGCTGGGCCTCCTCGAGGCGCGCCAACAACTTCCCCAGTTGGGCGGCAGCCGGGCCCGCCTCGGCCTCGGCCGAGAAGGTCATGGTCTCTGGCAGGGGGGCCGGTCCGCCGGCGCCCGCGGCCAGCGTCTTTTTCGCGGGCGGGGTCGCGCAGCCGAGCAGCCCCGTTCCACTCAGCACGAGCATCAGATACATGACAAATCGGGCAGCGCTCATCATCGGACGGTCACCGGTCGGGGGAAACGGCTCATTTCGAGCAATATATTCCTTTTGCCTGGAAGGATCACCCGGAAAGTTCGGCGTCGCCGTACTGCGGTCGCAGAGGGCGGCCGGCGGTCCAGTCGTCCCACAGGGCGCGGGCGGCTCTCTCGAGCGACGCCAGATCGCCGTCGTTGACGATCACCGCGTGGGCGCGGGCGCGCCGGGCCTCGTCGGTCAGTTGCGCGGCCATGCGGGCCTCGATCTCGGCCATGGCGGCGCCGTCCCGGGCCTGCACGCGCGCGGCGCGCACCGCCGGGGTCGCCACGACCACGACCACCACGTCGACCAGGCGGTCGTGCCCCGCCTCGAGCAACAGCGGCGCCTCGTACACGATGGGGTGGGGCAAGCGGGCGAACGCCGCCTGCACCCGCGCGGTGATGGCCGGATGCAGGATCCCCTCGACCGCTTTGCGCACGGCGGCGTCGGCGAACATGCGCCCCGCGAGCGCCCCCCGGTCCAGCGCGCCGTCGCACGCCAGGATCTCCGGCCCCAGGGTCTTTGCCAGCGTCGCCAGCGCGGGCTCCCCGGGTGCCACGACTTCACGCGCAATGACGTCGGCGCTGACCACGCGCGCGCCCCAGGCGCCTAACCAGCGGGCCACGGTGCTCTTCCCCGCGCCGATCCCCCCCGTGATCCCCAGGATCATGCGTTTGACTCCGTTTGGACTCGATTCATCTCGGTGGGTTCTTCCGCGGCCGCCTTCATGCCCGGTATGAACTTCAGCACGCAGCGCTTCGTCCGCGAGGCCGCCCCCCACGCCAGATGACACCCGATCTCGGCCGCCTGCGTCACCCACGACGTGGGCTCGGACACCTCGGGCCACACCACCTTCCCGATCACCGTCCGCATATCAATCCACGACCCCAACTGATGCGCATCCCCCCGCTGCAGTCCCCACCGATCCAACGGCCACGGCAACCGCGCAATCAACCGATGCACGATGATAATATCGCCGGTCTTGAACGCGATGACATCCCCGGGTACTATCGATAATCCATTGTTGAAGACTAACAGTTCGCTACCAATGCTAATAGATGGAAACATTGAGGAAGAGATAATAAAAAACAACGAAGCATTCATATGGCGGGAAAAGAGATAAAGGACTATGCGGAAGGATTGCTTCTACACTTCAGTTGACTTGTTGTCTGTGTGCAGGTTTTAGATAAAGCGTTATCCATTATTAGACTTTCACTACTTATTTTTGGTGGGGAATATGTGCGCTTACTAGGCCCCTCTTTTTGAAGAGAATCATTGGTTGTAGATAATTGGTCCATGATGTGCCTCACTTAGAAAATTACCGTGCAACGCCCCTGGTAAATGAGATCTTGAGGATCCGAATATAGGCCGTCCCAGAAAGGATCTCCAACCGCAATATCAGAGTATCCATCGTCATTTGAATCCCCTAACCAATGAACTGAGTATCCCCACATTCCATTTTCGGTGGGAGGAGTGAACCAAAAAGAGGCACTTTCATAGTCTTCCCAATCAGAGCCAGAAACCCAAGAAGAACTGCCAAGCCAAATAATTGCTGAGCCATGGTTTTCACCAAAGCGCTGAGTTCCCACTAGCAGATCTGAAAGGCCGTCGTTATTGAAGTCGCCACGTGGTGTATTAATAGTTTCTGCGGCAATTCCAATGGAAAAACCAAAAAAATCATTAGAGGTAATCGGCCAATTTGAACGCAATCGAATATCACTTTCAGCAGTAGTGATGTTGTCAAAGTTGTCAGATCCGAAGAAAATGAAAACTGCGCCCTCGTTTGACGCTGATGTAGCAGGTATATTGTAATAAATGTCTGAGATGGCGATATCACCGAAACCATCTCCGGTGAAATCCCCAAGCCCTGCGACATTCCAGCCAAAACAATTAGTACCGGGCACGGAAGTGGATTGGGAGATGGTTTTGACACGATCACCTGCATATGTGTTCATGTCGATGATGACCGGATCAATTCCGCCAAAAAGTAAAAATGCTTTGCCAGGCTGGCTTCCGTAATCCCAATTACCGCCACAACCGGGAGCACCAATAAGAATATCATCGAAGCCATCATTGTTAAGGTCGCCGGTCGCAGAAATTGATTTGCCAAGCCATTCATAATTTACTGCATCGTTGTCCGAATCTCCAATATTGGAAGTCCCGATAAACTGAATGAACGCATCATCGGGTGCGTTGATGTAGACTGGTGCGTTGGTACCATTTTTGAAAGGAATCGGTTGTCCTGTAAAAACAAAGACAGCACCATTCGGCATGGCACCAGGCGCAGAGATGGCTAAATCACCGACGCCGTCCCCATTGATGTCCCCAACCGGTCTCAACGAAGTACCGAACTCTTCGTAGTAATTTAGAAAATTCGAATAGTTGCCATCTACTCTGTGATAGTTGAAAACGACGTCAAAGCCATTTGGATCCTCTGGGGCAGTGGTCACCGTGTCCGTGCTCCAACTGGGCCGCCCCTTCAGAAGATACGCACGTCCGGGCCATACGTCCATTATATTGACCTCGTCCTCATAAAACATCCAAGGGGCACCGATTATTAGATCCTCGCAATACACGCTATCATCAGTGTTGTTAAAATGACCTGTGAAATTACCAACACCTGCAATGGTTTCCCCTAAATAAGTATAGGTTCCTCCGCCAAGGTCTGGGATAGACGGATCTTGCATAATAGTAAGGTCGGGAATCGTGGAAAATCCACCAGCGGGTAGCGCGAAAAAGACGTATACCTTGCCGTCACCGTAGCAGGTAGTTCCGGGCGCATTCCAGCACTCGCTCGCCCCGGATGCGCCGACAATCAAATCTTTTCGGCCATCACAATTCAAGTCAGCTGACGTTGTAGAAATACCAAAATTCGAACGGTCTTCAAACCCCATAATTATTTGATTATTCGGAACAACCTCGCCGCTCCAGGCGGTGACGCTGGTGGCGCTCACGTTGCCGGCGGCGTCCTCGGCGCGGACACCCAGGCAGTAGCCGGGACCCGGCACGAAAGGCGTGAAGACGTACTGCAGGGCGTCGCCGGGGTTGCCGCCGCCCATGGGGCTGACCAGGCCGGGAGCATTGCTCAGGGTGGCCCAGCCCGAAGAGAACAGGCCGGCGGTGTCGGCGAGACAGTCGGTCTCATTGTAATTGGCCGTGAAGCGGGTCGGCGTGTGGGTCACGGCCTCACCGGCGGCGGGGATGTTCCACGTGCAGGTGATGTCGACCTCGTGAGCGTTGGTGACCGTGCAGGCGAAGTTCTCCATCGCCGGCGGGAGCACGGTATCGGTGACGATGTGGTGAGCCTGGCTGGCGTCCTCGAAGGGAGTCAGGTCCCCGATGGTGTAGCAGACCGGCTTGATCCAGACGGTGCCCTCGGGGACCGTGCAGTTCAGCGTGAAGGTGTTGGCCGTGACGTTGTTCTGCGTGCAGAGCGCGGTGAAGGTGCCGGAGCCATCGTCGCCCATGACGGCGACTCGGGCCGCGCCGTCCATGCGGGTGGTGAGTCGGAAGGCGGACTGGTGCCCGGCGGTCGCGGGGTCCAGGTCGGTGGTGGCGTTCAGCGCGTGCAGACCCGAGGGGGCGCCGTCGTAGTAGTCGGTGCCGGCCTCCCAGCGCAGGGAGCAGGGCACCTGGCCCTCGCAGCAAGCCTGCCCCGTCGTGATGGCGTCGGTGAGCTCCTGATCATCGACGTTGACCTCGATGCTCACCACCAGGGAGTCCTTGCAGATGGCGGTGACCGGCAGGGTCACCCCGAACTCGACGGTGCCCGTGGGCCCCAGGTTGCCGATGCCCTGCTCGTTGTCGTCGATGAGCAAGCGTACGGGCGTGCCGGCCGGCACGTCGACGCAACGGACGGTTACCGTGCGCTGCAG
>CALKWH010000354.1 GCA_938004375.1 uncultured Pseudomonadota bacterium | reverse complement strand
ACCACCGAGATCTACACTCTTTCCCTACACGACGCTCTTCCGATCTTCCCGATCACAGCCGCTTCCGCCAGATCGTGCGCGGACAGATCAAACGAAATCTGCGCAAGTACATCTCCAGCGGGGAGTTGATCGGCAAGAAGGGCAAGGACCGCGTCGCCATCCCCATGCCCAGCATCGATCTGCCCCGCTTCAAATACGGCAGCAAGGAGCAGGGCGGCGTCTCCCAGGGTCCCGGCGACGTGGGGGACAGCCTGGGCGCGGATCCCCAGGCCGGCGACGGGGAAGGACAGGCGGGGAGCGAGCCAGGACAGCATGAGCTCGAGGCCGAGTTCACCCTCGAGGAGCTCGCCCGCATCCTCGGCGAGGAGCTGGAGCTCCCCCACATCGAACCCAAGGGCGTGCGCACGGTGCGTGCCCCGCGGGACAAGTACAACGCCATCCGCCGCATCGGTCCCGAAAGCCTGAAGCACTTCAAGCGCACCTTCCGCGAGGCCCTCAAGCGCCAGATCGTCATGGGGAGCTACGACCGCGAGCGGCCGATCATCGTGCCCCGCCGGGAGGACCGCCGGTATCGCTCCTGGAAGGAGAGCGTGGTCCCCCAGACCAACGCCGTGATCATTTACCTGATGGACGTCTCCGGCTCCATGGGAGACGAGCAGAAGGCCATGGTCCGCATCGAGAGCTTCTGGATCGACACGTGGCTGCGCTACCAGTACAAGGGCATCGACAGCCGCTACATCATCCACGACACCAAGGCCCGCGAGGTGGACTCCGAGACCTTCTACCGCACCAAGGAGAGCGGCGGCACCATGATCAGTTCGGCCTACCTGCTGGCCGCGGACCTGATCGAGGCCGAGTACCCGTCCGACTCCTGGAACGTCTACGTCTTCCACTTCTCCGACGGCGACAACTGGTCCCGGGAGGACACCCAGAAGTCCTTCGAGACGTTCAAGGTCCGCCTGCTGCCGCGGATCAACCTCTTCGGCTACGGCCAGGTAAAGAGCCCGTACGGCTCGGGGCAGTTCCTCCACGACCTCGAGGAGGCATTCCCCCAGCGCGAGAACCTGGTGCTCTCCCCCATCGCGGACCGCAGCGCCATCATGGACTCCATCCGGGACTTCCTGGGAAAGGGGAAATGACGCCATGCTGCCGCCATACCTCCAGGAGATGCAGAGGCAGGTCGAGACCGTCGCCCGGGCGTGCGGCCTGGACTTCTTCGAGACGCGGTTCATCCTCGTGGACACCAAGACGATCAACGAGGTGGCGGCCTACGGCGGCTTCCCTTCCCGTTACCCGCACTGGCGCTTCGGCATGGAGTACGACCGGCTGGCCAAGGGATCGAAGTATGGCCTGAGCAAGATCTACGAGCTCGTGATCAACAACGATCCCTGTTACGCCTACCTCCTCGAGGGCAACAACCTCGTGGATCAGAAGATGGTCATGGCCCACGTCATGGCCCACAACGACTTCTTCAAGAACAACGAATACTTCAAGCACACCAACCGCAAGATGATCGACGAGATGGCCAACCACGCCGTCAAGGTCCAAAAGATCATCGACCGGATCGGCATCGAGCCGGTGGAGAACTTCATCGACCTGTGCCACAGCCTGGACAACCTCATCGACCCGCACAGCCCCTACATCGCGCGACCGCCGGCCACCCGTGACGAGCTCGAGGACCTCCTGGAGGAGGCCCGCGCCGCAGCCGCCGACGCACCGGAGCCCGCCGAGCAAAAGGCCGGCGCCCCCCGGTCCTACATGAAGGGCTTCCTCTCCCCGGACCGCTCCAGCGCGGGGAAGAGGGCCGCCGACACGCCGCTGCCCTCGGTGCAACTGCGCCGCGAGCCCATCCACCCCACCCGCGACGTGCTGGCCTTCCTGCTGCACCGCGCCCCGCTCGAGGACTGGCAGCGCACCATCCTCGAGATCGTCCGCGAGGAGGCCTATTACTTCGCGCCGCAGGCGATGACCAAAATCATGAACGAGGGCTGGGCCACCTTCTGGCACAGCCGCCTGATGACCCACCACCTCATCGACGCCTCAGAGGTGGTCCAGTTCGCGCACACCACCTCCGGGGTCACCGCCCAGGCCCCCGGTCAGTTGAATCCGTACAAAATGGGCGTTGAACTGTTCCGGGACATCGCCCACCGCTGGGACCGCGGGCTGCACGGTCGGGAGTACCGCGACTGCGACGACTACGAGAAGAAGAAACACTGGGACACCGGAGCCCGGGATGGCCTGCGCAAGATCTTCGAGGTCCGCCGGATCCACAACGACGTCACCTTCATCGACGAGTTCCTCACCCCCGAGTTCCTCACCGAGCGGCTGTTCTATACCTACGATTACAACCGCCAGAAGAGCGAATACGTCATCTCGTCGCGGGAGTTCTCCGAGATCAAGCAACGGCTGCTGTTCCAGTTGACCAACGGCGGGCATCCGGTCATCTCGGTGACCGACGCGGACCACGTGAACCGCGGGGAGCTCCTGCTCGAACACCAGCACTACGGGGTGGATCTCGAGCTGCCCTACGCCAAGAGCACGCTGGAGAACCTTTACGCCATCTGGAAAAAGCCGGTGAACCTGATGACCCAGGTCCAGGGCCGCCCCACCCTCATGACCTTCGACGGAACGGGGCACATGGCCCGCGACCTGCCCCTGGCCGGCACCGGACACTGACCATGCCCACCGTGGGAGACCGGATCACCGCCCGGATCGTCTCGCTCACCCCCGAGTGGGAGGGGGTCGGTGTCTTCGACGGTGACCTGCAGGTGCGCGTGCCCGGAGGCTGGCCCGGGGATGTCGTGGCGTGTGCGCTCCTGGCCCGCAGCCGGCAGCACGGCCACTGGTTCGGGCGGCTCATGCGCGTCGTCGCCCACGGGGTGCACCGGGAGCCCGAGGTGTGCCCGGTCCGCGAGGCCTGCGGGGGCTGCCCGGGGCTGTCAATCCCGTATGAGAGCCAGGTCGCCTGGAAGCGGGACCGACTGCGGGCGCTGTTCCCCGGCGCGGCCTTCGTGCCCGCGCCACGGCCCCACGGGTGGCGCGACAAGGTGAAATGGATTGTCGGCACCGGGAGTGCCGGCGGCCCGGACGCGAACGGCCGGCCGACCGTGGGCTTCTGGCGCCACGGCACCCATCGGTTTCTCCCGGTGCCCGCCTGCGCCCAACTCGCGGCGCCCCTCGCGGACCTGGCCGCCCGGCTGCCCGCCGTCCTTTTGGACCTCGCGCCTTGGGACGAGACCACGAAGACCGGCCTGGTGCGCGCGGTGATGGCCAAGTGCAACACGGCCGACGAGGTCCTCATCACCTTCGTCGTCGCCGCCCGCCCCGACCCCGGAGAAACAGCCCGGCTCGCCGCCGCGGGGGCACTCCCGGGCGTGACGGGCGTGACCTGCAACCTCAACTCCGGACACGGCAACCGCCTGGCCGGGGACGAGGAGTGGACGCTCGCGGGAGCCGACTGCCTGAAGGAGTCCGATCATCCCCACGGTTTCTTCGTCACCGCCTCGGGCTTCTCCCAGGCGCACCACGCCATGGCGAAGGCCGCGATCGACGCCATCGTCGCCGCCATGGGACCTCCTCAAGGTCTCCCGGTGCTCGAACTGTTCTGCGGGGCCGGACCCATCGCGCTGGCGCTGGCGGCCACCGGTCACACCGTCACCGGCGTCGAGCTCGACGGGCGGGCCATCGCGCTGGCCCGGCGTGTGGCCCCCACGCTCTCCTGGCGCGCGGCCGACGTGAACCGCACCGACGAACTCCCGGTCCCAGACGGCCCCTTCCAGTTGGTCGTCAACCCACCCCGGGCCGGCCTGTCCGGCGCCCTGGTGGAATGGATCACCCGCCGACCGGTCCGTCAGTTGGTTTACATGAGTTGTAACCCCCAGACCCTGGCCCGGGACGCCGCCCTCCTGATGCGCAATTCTTTTCAACTTGACACCTTGACCGGATTCGATATGTTTCCCCAGACCCCATGGTTTGAAACCGTGGCGGTCTTTTTCAGACAGGAATGATTGGCCATGAAGACCTTTAAAATATTTATTATCACCCTCATTTTCGTCGCCTGCGAGACCAATCTCAAGGAAGGCCACTACACCTGTGACCCCAACGAGCCCGGCGCCTGTCCCGACGGTTGGGTCTGTCAATTGCGCGGCACCGACGGCGTGTACCGCTGCTACGAAAGCGCCGGCTCCTTCTGCCAGGACGGCGTGCGCGACGAGGGCGAGATCTGCGACGGCGCCGACCTGGGCGATTTCTCCTGCGAGACCGGCTGGCCCATCTGCCTGACCAACTGCACCGCCATCTGCACCGAGTGCGGCAACGGCCGCATCGAGCTCAACGAGCGGGGCGTGGGCGAGGCCTGCGACGACGGCAACACCGTGGACGGCGACGGCTGCTCGGCGCAGTGCGAGATCGAGCGCTCCTACTGCGTCACCCCCACGTCCGACGAGTGCCTCAACTGGTGCGGCGACGGGACCATCAACGGCCCAGAGCTCTGCGAGCCGGGCAACCTGGGCGGCTACGACTGCACGGACTTCGGCTTCCACGACGGCGCGCTGGGCTGCACCGCAGACTGCCGCGCCTTCGACCTCATGACCTGCGCCCACTTTTGCGGCGATGGCTTGGTCGACGAGGTCGAGGCCTGTGACGGCTCCAACACGAATCGCAAGCAATGCACAGATTTCTATTTCAGCGGGGGCACGCTCGGTTGTGAATCCAATTGCTCGTTTTCCTTCGCGAGTTGTTCCAAAAGTTGGAACCGTCAAAACATCAATACATTTGGAACCATTTCTTCCATCCATGGCACAGGGCCTGAAAACATCTTCGCGGTCAGCCTGACCGGATGGATCGGCCATTGGGACGGCCACTTTTGGACCGATTACTCCATCCCGGGGAATCCGATGTTGAATGACGTTTTCACCACCGGTCCCGATGATGCCTGGGCCATCGGTTCCAACGGCACCGTGGTCCATTTTGACGGCACTCAATGGAACGAAGCGTCTTTTCCCCCCTCCACGCTCATTCACAGTATTTGGGGAAGCGCTCCTGACGACCTGTACATCGTCGGCCAGGTCGCGCATACGATGGAAGAAAATGGTAGTTACGTAATTTATAAGGTTGGCGCATTATTTCATTACGACGGAACCATCTGGGAAGAGGTCTTCCGTCTTCCCGTCTCGGAAAACGAAACATCCCTCAAGTCCATATCCGGATCGGGGCCCAACGATATCTGGATTTCAGGAGATTATGGCTCCTTGTTCCATTTCGATGGTGCCGGTTGGGGATCCGTTGATCCGCCGGTGGAATTCACTGAAATCATCGATTTCAGCGTTCATGCCGTCGACGCCACGCGAATGATCCTGATAGCGACAGATAGTAATTATGCAACTTATCTTGCGAAGCGTGAGTTTGGAACCTACGAGATCTTGAATCTGGATCCTTCCACTCAGGTTTACTCGATCAGCGGAAACACGCTCGATGATGTCGTCTTGACCGTAGACAGCGGCCAGATCTTACGCTTGGAAGGGGACGCATGGAGAACATTGATTCCCGTCCCGCAAGGAAAGTTCCAGTCGATATGGAGTCATGATGGAGGATTGTGGGTGGGTGGTAGCAATGGTTTATTATTGCGATACTCTGGCGATTTGGAGTATTCTTCCCATGTTTTTCCAGAGTCGATGACCCGCATTTGGGGACCATCCAATGATGTATTATATGTAATTAGTCTCTTTGGAAAGGTCTACCGCGTGGCGGAGGGTTCCTGGACGGAGGAGTCTGTCCCGGTGGGCGTGTCGCTCAAAGATGTCTGGGGTCCGGATGATCAATTTGTCATCGGGGTCGGATCGCAGGGAAAGACCGTCGTCCGAAGTGAAGGAACTTGGTCGTCTCTTCCCGCACTCAACACTCAGACGTTGATGGCCGTCCACGGCTGCGACCGCGATCATATCTGGGCGGTCGGCCTTTCCGGCCACATCCGAAAATTTGAGAATAATGCCTGGATCGATCAGACTCTCGCATCCGTCACGAGCGTTCTTAATGATGTTTTTTGCCTGAATCCTCAAAACGTCTGGGCCGTCGGAATGAATGGAACCATTTTGCACTACGATGGCAGCACTTGGACGTCCGTGGAATCTGGAACCACCGAGACGCTGCAAGCGGTTTGGGCCAATAGCGCTCAGAACGTGTTCGCCGTGGGGAACAACGGTATGATTCTTCATTTCGACGGTTCCGCCTGGTCCCAAATGGAAAGTTCCGTCGGTGTGACCCTTCGCGACATCCAGGGGACCCACTCCCGCGACATCTGGATTATGGGGAGTGCGGCCAACCTCCTCCACTATGACGGAATTCGGTTTTCTCCTGTGACCATTCCCGGATACCCCGTGACCAACCGTCTCCACATTCGCCCCAACGGCAATCGGCTGATCACCGCGGACACCCGTTACATGGAGTATCGCAGAATTGGATTGGAAAACGACGCCTGTTTTTCGACGATCCCGCTCTATTGTCAGGAGAGTCGGCTCTTCGACACCTACGGACTCCCGGCTCGGTTCGACCAGTATCAGCAATACAACGGGTTGAATGGCCCGGAAGCATCTTTCTCTTTTGTCGCTCCCTTTTCCGGGAGCTTTCAATGGACCACGAGCCACGCATCACCGGATACCCGCATCATCGCACTTGATGAAGGACAAGCCCAGACTTGTGATTCTTCACTGATCCTGGGGATATCCACCTCCGGCGTTGACCCGGATACGCAGCGCCTGGAGTTGTCTCTCACGCGCAATGATAGAATATTGATTGTTCTGGACGCTCCGGACCCAACGTCTGGATACAAGATCGGAAGAGCACAAGTCTGAACTCCAGTCACCGAATACGATCTCGTA
>CALKWH010000353.1 GCA_938004375.1 uncultured Pseudomonadota bacterium | reverse complement strand
AAGACCGCGGATGCGGTCTTCCGGCGAACGCAAGCGTTCGCCAACTTGGTGGACAGAGTGGACAGGTTGGACACCGGTGACAGGCGATGATAAAGGATCATTCAAGATTTCGTCTGACCCGCGTAAGTTGACGACCGTAAAGGACGGCACCCGGATGTTCTCGTTTCTGATCCTGTTCCTCGCGCTTCCCCCGACGCCCGGCTACGAGGCGAAGACGCTGCTGGCGCCCAGGTACGACCAACTGGACGTCGTCGGTCCCGGCCTGATTGCCACCTGCACCTCCCAGACCCACGCCTACCTCGCCCGATGCCAGGGCGCGCCGGTGCGCCTGATCGACCTGGCCGGGCGGTCCGTCGGCCCGAAGGAGCCGGTCGTCCTCGAGTACCGCACGACCCGGGTGCTGGTCTATTCGGCGCCCGCGCTTCCCGTCGCCGGACAGCCTCCGAACCCGAACGCGCCGCGCCGATGGGGGCTGATGACCACCGACGGGAAACTGACCCTGCCTCCCTCTTGGCGACGAATCCAGTTTCTGGGTTCCCGTTCGCTGGCCTACACCACCCAGGTTCCCTGCCCGGCGCCCACTGCGGCGGCGTCGCCCCCGACCCCGGTCACCTGCCAGAAGATGGGGATCATCGATCTGGATCGCCGCGGCGCGCTCCCGCCGTTCTACGAGACCGTCGTGCCGGACAACGAGGCCCCCTACGCGGTGCAGGTCGGGCGCGGTCGCTGGGGGTACGTGGACGACGCCGGCCGCGAGCTCGTCTCCCCCAGATTCGAAGTCACCGCCCGGTGCGTCGACGGTCTGTGCCGTGCCGTGAGCGGGAGCCGGACCGTGTTCTTCGACCGCGCCGGACGCCAGACGATGGTGAACACCATCCACCCCATCGGGGACTTCTCCGAGGGGCTGGCCTCGTTCCAGATGCCCGACGGGCGACAGGGCTATCTGGACCGTACCGGGAAGCTGGCCATCCCCGCCCGCTACTCCTCGGCCGGTGACTTCCACAACGGCCTGGCCGCGGTCATGGTCGGGCTCAAGGGAGGATACATCGACCGCCAGGGAAAGCTCGTGACCCCCTTGAAGTGGACCGAGGTCGAGGACTTCTCGGACGGCATCGGCCGGACCGTGCTCGAGTCCACGACCCCCGACGGGCGCCGCGTCACGGAGACCGCCCTCCACGACCGTCAGGGCCGGTGCGTTTTCCGGGGCGACGGTCGCATCTCCCATTATCTCGCGAGCGGCTTCGTCACCCTGTATGACCCGGACCGGCTGCTCTACGGCGTGGTCGACCCGCAGACCACCCGGATCGTGGCCCCCCTGGTGTACCGACGGGTCTACATCTCCGACACCGGCCTGGTCGCCGCGGTGGACCCCCAGGGACGCACCGCCTTGTTGGATCGCACCGGCAAGACGCTGCTGGCGCCCGGGGAACGGACCATCACCTTCAACGCCGCCGGCGTGATCGTGACCACACCGGGCACGGCGCCGTCGTCCGTGCTGCTGGCGCCGGACGGCCGGCGGACGCTCAGCGCACACCCCTACGACCAACTCGCCGGCTGGGATCGCGTGCCGCACCTGGGGATCTTCCGGCGGGGCGCGACCGGCGGCCTCATCGACACCCGGGGCCGCGAGCGCTGCACCGTCGCGGGCGCCTCGGACGGCGAGTTCGTCACCAACGGGACACCGGTGCTGGAGCTGCGCTACTACTCGAACCACTCCACCGGCCACTTCCGCCACGACTTCGCCGCCGACGGCCTCGTCAAGTTCCGCGTCGCCGGGAAGTGGGGGCTGTACGACCTCGACTGCCGCGAAGTCTCCCCGCCCGTCTGGGAGGAGCTCGCCATGATGCGGGAGTGGATGATCCCCGCGAAGTCGGGCGGTCGCTGGGGCCTGCTGAAGGTGACCCGGCGACCGGCGCCGTGATTTTCCTGCGGACGTCTTCCCAAAATGCAGGTACAAATACAAGCGGAGGTCTTCGACCATGCGCACGCCACTCCCGTCCGTCCTGCTGTTTTGGCTCCTGACCACCGCGGTCGCCCCGGTCACCCCGGTCGCCGCGCGCGACCGCCTGGGGCCGCGCCGGGATCTGCGGCAGGGGCCCTACGCCCGCCTGCATCCGAAGATGTGGAGCGACGAGCTCGAGCTCAAGATCGTCGACGCGACGACGGTTCACCTGAAGGGGAACGTCCTCGTGGACGCGGCCGGCAAGGTGGTCCTGGACCCCGCCGCGCTCCCCGCCGCAGTGCAGCCCGCCACCCTGTCGCCGACCTTCGCGACGCCGGCGCCCGTGCTGCGCGCCCGGCGTTTGGCGTTGATGAAAAAATGCAACTGTGAGCTCGGTGACAAAGCCAACTACTTCCGGCTCCGGCTCGGCGGCGACCAGGCCGCCCGGGCCGCCGTGCTGGCGAAGCTCTCGGCCCACGCGGCCGTCGAGGTGGCCTATCCGGTGCCGCTTCCGGTGCCACCGCCCGCGGACCTCCCGCCGACCACCCCCGATTACTCCGGCTACCAGGGCTACTTCGACCCGGCCCCCGACGGCATCGGCGTGCCCTATGCCCGGCTCTTCCCGGGGGGCCTGGGCGAGGGCGTGACGGTGGTGGACGTGGAGTACGGCTGGGACCGGGACCACGAGGATCTGGAACCCTGTTTCAATGCCTTGGTCCCCGACGCCGGCACCCTGATCGAGGAGCCGGACTACGTCATGCACGGCACCTCGGTCCTGGGCATCCTGTTCGCCCCAGACAACGGCTACGGCGTCACGGGGTCCCTGCAGCGGGGTGTCTGCCGGTTCGCGCCGTCGTACACGTACGAGCACGGCTACAACGTCGCCCGCGGCATCGACCTCGCCCACGGCGCGGTCGCCGCTTCCCTGCCCGCCGTGATCCTGCTCGAAGCCCAGGAGGCCGGGCCGAACTTCGACCCCGATACCTACGGCGGCATGGTCCCCGTCGAGTACATCCCGGCCACCTACGAGGCCATCCGCGAGGCGGTGGCCGAGGGCATCGTGGTGGTCGAGGCCGGCGCCAACGGCTGGGAGAACCTCGACGCCGCCCTCTACGGCGACACGTTCGACCGCGAGGTGTCCGACTCCGGCGCCATCCTCGTGGGCGCGGGCACCCCGCCCGGCGATCCCCCGGCCCGCCGGCGCGAGTGGTTCAGCAACTGGGGCTCCCGCCTGGACGTCCAGGGCTGGGGCTCGCTGGTGTACACGTCCGGCTACGGCGACCTGTTCGCCCCCGACGGCGACATGAACCAATATTACACCGCCATGTTCGGCGGCACCTCGTCGGCCTCGCCCATCGTCACCTCGGCCGTGGGCCTGCTGCTGGGCGTCCACCGCGCCGGGCGCGGCGCCACCTGCTCCTCCCAGGGCCAGTGCGGAGGCGACGAGCTCTGCGACACCACGAACTTCTCCCCGGGCCGCTGCGCGAAGACCGCGCTCCTCGACCCGCTCACCGTGCGCCGCGTGCTCACCGAGTGGGGCACGCCCCAGGGCGGGGACACGGCCGAGCACATCGGCCCGCTGCCGGATCTCGCCGCGGCCATCGACGCCGTGGCGGCCACCTGCGGCAACGATCAGGTCGAGGGCATCGAGGTGTGCGACGACGGCAACACCACCTCCGGCGACGGCTGCTCGGCGGACTGCACCTCCGACGAGACCTGCGGCAACGGCGTCACCGACGTCGCCGAGATGTGCGACGACGGCAACACCGCCTCCGGCGACGGCTGCTCGGCGGACTGCGCCTCCGACGAGACCTGCGGAAACGGCTTCGTGGACCTCCGCGAGCGCTGCGACGACGGCAACACCAACTCCGGTGACGGCTGCAACGCGGACTGCTCGTCCGATGAGACCTGCGGAAACGGCTTCGTGGACCTCCGCGAGCGCTGCGACGACGGCAACGCCGTTAGCGGCGACGGTTGCTCGGCTGACTGCCGCTCGAACGAGACCTGCGGCAACGGCTACCGCGACGCCCACGAGGAGTGCGAGGACGGCAACACGGTGGACGGCGACGGCTGCTCGGCCACCTGCATCGACGAGAACAAGAAGAAAGACGACGGCTGCGGCTGCACCGCCGGCGGTCGCTCCCCAGCCACCGGCGCGCTCCCCTGGCTCCTCGCGCCGGCCGCCCTGCTCCTCCTGCGCCGCCGCCGGAAAATAAATTAATCATTGCACATCCAGCCGGCGGGGGTACACTCGTGAACACACGGGGAGTTCATGATCTCCATCTGCTTGCACGCCCTCCTGATCAGCCAGCTCCTTGGCGCCCCCGACGGGCCCGGGAGGTGGTTTTTCACGCCCATCGATCCCGGCGAGCTGGCCCCGGGGTTGGCGGTCTCCATTCGCCCAGACGGGCTCGCGCTGCACGACGGCCCCCGGCGCCTGGCGCTCCTGACTCTCCCCGCCCGGCCCCTGCGGGCCCGGCGCGTCGGGGACCACGCGATCCTCGCCCTGGGGAGACACGGGCTGTGGGTGGTGCGGGTGACCGGTGAGCGACGCCTGAAGGTGCTGCACACCCTGATTCCAGGGCCACCGGTGACCGGCTTCGAGCTCTCCGGGGGCCGGGTCTTCCCCACCACGGGACCCGGACACGCCCGCATCGCGGACCCGCCGCCAGTCTTGCGGCCCCCGTCGAAACAAACACCCGGAGCAGCGCCCGCGCCTGCCCCGTCGCCGTTCGTCGACCTCATCCCCGGCGAGCGGCTCCGGATGCCCGCCTGGCCCCGGCCCCGACCGCTCACCAACGGCTGGCTCGAGAGCCCCACGCTGTTCTTCGAGTTCAATCTGCCCGTGCAGACCGCCATCGACCCATGGCGGCCGGAGGACTCCGGCGACGCCGCGTTCCACCACAACTTCGAAGCCACCCTCCGCCAGATCGGAAGAGCGTCGTGTAGGGAAAGAGTGTAGATCTCGGTG
>CALKWH010000352.1 GCA_938004375.1 uncultured Pseudomonadota bacterium | reverse complement strand
ACCACCGAGATCTACACTCTTTCCCTACACGACGCTCTTCCGATCTATCAAGGGGTGGACCGAGGCGCTGCAGTTGATGCCCCAGGGCTCCAAATGGAAACTGTTCATCCCCGCCAACCTGGCCTATGGCGAGATGGGCGGCGGCCAGAAGATCGGTCCCAACGAGGTCCTGATCTTCGACATCGAGCTCGTCGAGATCAAGGCCGCCCCGGCCGCCGATCCCAACGCCCCGGCCGCCGATCCCAACGCCCCGGCCGACGCCATGGTCCCGCCCCCGCCGGGCGGCATGGCCCCCCCCACGCTGACCGTGCCCCCTCCGGGCGCGATCATGATGGCCCCGCGCATGACCGTCCCCGGCGCGATGATCGCCCCCGTCGTACCCCCTGCCCCGATGCAGTAGTTTTCAAAGATAAACAAAAAAATTGAAGATGGTCAGCCGTCAAACGGCGCGCCGTAGTCCGTCACAGGCTCGGTCTTGAGGCGCATCGGTGGCGGGGTCGGCGTCGGTTGCATCATGGGCATGCCGTAGGCCGGCACGGGTGGCGGCGGCCGCTTGACCGCCTTCATGACTGGCGGCTCCTCCGTCATCGGAGGACCGCCGTAGATGTCGACGGGGTCCGCGACCGGCGGGGGCGGCTGGGCCACGCCGTAGGGGGGGACCGGGGGCGGGGGAGTCATGACCGACTCCATGGGGGGAGTCGTGACGGGCCCGGCCTCCATCGGGGGTGGCGCTTCGGCTTCGGGGGGCGGTCCCGCGTAGAGCGCGATCGTCGGGGGCGGCTCGGCCTCGCGGACCGTCGGGTCGACGGACGGGGACTCCTTCGCGCAGCCGGCGGACAGGGACAGGCCGGCGGCCACCGCGGCGGCCACGACCCAGCTCGGCAGCCGGGACGGGTGGGCGGGCCGGACCCTCTCCAGATCGTGTTGCAGACGTCGGATGTGATCGTCGATGGACATGGGCACCTCCTGGGGTGCGGATCATTCGTCGGCGGGAGGGGCCGCGTAGAGCTTCCGGTCCGGCGGCGGCATGGGCTGGCTCTCCGGGCGCAGGCGCGGGGGGATGCCGTACATGGGCTTGGCGGTCCCGATGTCGTCCACGGGTCGGGGCGTGACGGGGGGCGTCGCCGTCATCGCCTCATCCATCGGCGTCGGCGCCGGTTCGCGCATGATCGGGGCGCGGTACTCCTCGATCGGGGGCGGCGGCTCCACCGGCCGCACGACGTCGGGAGGCGGCCCGGCGTAGAGAGGCTTGACGTCCATCGGAGGTGGCGCGTCGGCCATGTCCGGCGGCATGGGGGCGCCGTACTCGACGTTCACGCGGCCCATGTCCGAGGCGCTCGGCGCGGCCCCGGTGCCTCGATCGCAGGCGGGCGCGGCGAGGGTCAGCCCGGCGCCCACCAGGGTGGCGACGGCCCAGGTCGGCAGGCGCACCGGCGGCGGGATCGTGGGGCGGAAGACCTCACGGCGCAGTTTCTCCAGGGTCTGGTCCCAGTCCATGAACACCTCCCGGACTACTCGTCCTCCATCGGTGGTCCGCCGTACTCGGCCACCGGGGGCGCGGCGTACTCCATGCACTCGTGACAGACGTCCATGTCCGAGGCCATGTCGTCCTTGGGCGCGGCGTACATGTCCCCGTCGCCGGGCTTGCCGGCGGGCTCGTCGGGCACCGGTTGCCGGGGGCTGGCCGTGTCGGGCGTGGTCTGCTTGCCGCCGGTGCAGGAGGTGGCCAGGCCGCAGGCGAGGCAGGCGGAGGCGACCCAGGCCGGGACGCGCCCGGCGGCGCGGGGACGAAGGGCTCCGATGCGTGTGTGAAGTTCGACCGGATCGTGGATTTGCATGGCGCCTCCTACTTGACGATCTCGACCTTGATGTTGGTGACGTCGAAGCCGACGGGCTTGTCGCAGTCCTTGGCGTTCTTGATCTCGTCGAACGGGATCAGGTGCTGGGCTTTGGATCCGGGCTCCACCTCGTGGCAACCCGACCCGATGGCCTTGACGCCGTTCTGGCAGGTGGTGACGGCGTCCCAGCAGGCCTTGGCCTTGGCCTTGCCCTCGAAGTGGTTCACCTCGCAGACGTATCCCTCCTTGGCGTCTATCTTGCACTCCACACGGACCTTGGCGGACTTCTGGCAAGCGACCATCGATCCCATCAACGCCAGGACTACAACGAACATCGATTTCTTCATGGGGGGTCTCCTATTTATCGAAGTCGTGAAAAACCGGCAAACCTCCGGTCGAACCGAGAATACGGGAAATTGGGAGTTTTTTCATCTTTTTTTGCAACGCAGATCCGGTCGCCCCCGACAATGGGACCATGCACCCCGCCTGGATCTATCTGCTGTCCGGCTGGCTCATGGGCTTTTCCGGCCTGCCATGGGCGACGCCGGCGATCTGGGTCTGGCGCTGGCTGGGGGCGCGGCGGGAGCCGGTGCGCGAGCCCTGGTTGCCGATCCTCGGCCTTCTGGCCGCGGGGGCCGCCTGGCTCTGCACACCGTGGATCCCTCCCCGGATGCAGGCAGGATCGCGGATGACGGTGACCGGCCATCGATGGACCGGGGAGAGGGCGCTGCACGTGCTCAGGGACGCCCACGGTAGGGGCCGGCGGCTCGCCCTCGCGGAGCCCTGGGCGCCGGGGTCGAGCCTGTGGGTGCCCGCCGCCGCACGTCTGCCCGTGATCCCGCTCGAGGGGGTCCCTCTGCGGCAGCTCCCGAAACCGCCGGCGCCTTCGCTGGTGGGATCGCTGACCCTGGGTCACCCGGCGCCCCCCTCCCTGCGCGCCCAGTTGCGCTTCGCCGGCCTGTCCCACGTGCTGGCCATCTCGGGTCTGCACCTGGCGCTGGTCAGCCTCGCCGTGCTGGCCGGGCTGGGGCGGCTGCACCGGTGGCTGCCCGGGCGCTGGGGCCTCGAGCGGCGGTGGCTGGAGGTGGGGGTCTGCGTCCCTTTCGTGTGGTGGTACCGGGCGCTCACCGGCGGCGCGATCTCGACCACCCGGGCGGCCATCATGATGACGCTGTGGCTGGTGGGATCGCGGTTCTGGGGCGCCGGCGGCCTGTGGTCGAGCCTGGGGTGGGCGGCCGCCGGCCTCTGGGTCTGGGATCCGGCCTGCTGGCGGGACCCCGGCTTCCAGTTGTCCTTCGCCGCCGTCGCCGGGATCGCCGCCGCGCTGCGGTGGGTCCCCCGGCGGCCCCTGGCCGGGGCGACCGCGGCGAGTGTGGGGGCGTCCCTGGCCACGCTGCCGGTCGTCTGGCTCCAGTTCGGCCGGATCTCGCCGATGTTCCTGATCAACAATCTGCTGTTCGTCCCGTTGTTCAGCCTGCTGATCATCCCGGGCGCCTTCATCGTGGTCGCCCTGACGTGGCTCGTGCCCGCGGCGGGTGGGCTGCTGTGGCGGTGGGCGGACGCGCTGGCGCTGGCCCTGGCCGGTCCCCTGGGCGCGTGGAACCGCCTGTGGCCCGAATGGACGCCGGCGGGGGCGGCCGCATGGACCCTGGCCCTCGGGGCCGTTGCGGTCTGGGTGGTTCGGGGCGCCGTCGTCCGCCGGGCCGCGGTGGCGCTCCCGGTGGTGCTGGCGTTCCTGCTGCTGCCGTGGGGACGGGTCGACGACCGGACCGTGCGCCTGACCTTCTTCCATGCCCGCGGAGAGTCGATCCTGGTGCGCCTGCCCGGCGGGCGGACCCTGCTCGTGGACGCGGGCGCCGCCGGGCTCCCCGCGGCCCTGGCGCGACGAGGCGTCACCCGCCTGGACCGGGTGATCATCACCCATTCCCACGCCGATCATCTGCAGGAGCTGGGGCGTCTCGCCGAGGAGCTGGAAGTGGGGGTGGTGTGGGTGGGCCCGCGCTTCCCCGAGGGGTTGGGGCTGCGACTGCGCCGCCGTGGGATCACGGTCGCGCCCATGCCCCCGTGCGCCCGCCTGGGACCGGCGATCCTGCGCCTGCGTTCGCCCCACGACGCCCGGGGACCCGCGCCCCCGCCCTCGTGGTCGGAGAACGACGCCTCCCTCGTGATCGAGCTGGCCGTGGCGGGGCGGCGGTTCTGGTTCATGGGAGACGCCGAGACGGCCGCCGAGGAGCGCCTGATCCGGGACGAGCCGGCGCCCGGCTCCGTCGATCTGGTCAAGGTAGCCCACCACGGGCGGATCACCTCCTCCACGGCCGCGCTGTGGGCGTGGATCCGGCCAGCACGGGCGGTGATCTGCGGGGAGGGAGCGTCGTCGGTGGTGCTGGATCGGCTGGCGGGGGCCGGTAGCGTGGTGCATCGCGTGCTGCGAACGCCCCTGGAGCTGTCGTTCACGCCCCTCCTCGGGGAGGGGGAAAGGGAGCCAGAATGCGAAGGGGAACCATGATGGGGTTGATGCTGTGGTGGATGCTGATCACGCCGGGTAGGGCGTCGGGCGCCGGAGTCCCGTGGGGGGACCACCCGGTCGCCGGCTCCGCGCCGGCCCTGGGCTCGAGTCCGGTGACCGTGCTGCTGCTGCCGGGGGTCGGTCCGCAGGGGACGGCGCTCCCCGGCCTGGGGGAGGCGACGACGTTCTCCGTGCCCGAGGCGGGGCCGGTGGCGGCCTTCGTGCGACTGGCCGGCGCCACGGGACGGCACCGGCTGTTCGCGGAGCGGGTCGTCGAGCTGGGCAAGGTGGCGCCTGCCACTTCCATCGCTCCCGGCGTGCGCCTGCCGTTCACCGGTCCGGACACCCAGGTGTGGTCGCCGCGGCTGGGTCCGCTGCGGGATCCGGAGCCGGGTCGGTGGGTCTTTCGACCATCCCGTGCGCCCCGGGCCCGGCTCGAGGTCGTCCCGTGTCCGGGGGAGATCTCGTGGGTCCGCTCCGGCCATCACCGTCCGGTCCTCGTGCGGGTGAGCTGCGACGGGGCCGTGCGCCTGACCTTCGAAGGGGCCGTGGGCGTCCCCCTGTCCGACGGGCGGGTGGTGCCTGAACCCCATCCCACCCTGCAGCACGGCCGGGCGGAGACGTGGGTCTGGGAGGAGGGCGGCCGGCTGTGGTCCGTGGGTCTGGCGTTGCTCGAGGCCAGGCCGGGACGCGTCGTCTGGCACCGGGAGGGGCCGGTCCCGGACGGCGTCTTCGGGCCGGCGGACGCCATCGCCCTGCGTGACGGCCACCTCGACGTCGTGCAGCAGGCGGGCTTCATCCGGGGCGCGCTGCGATCGCTGTTCGTCGCGGTGGCCCGCAGGCCGGCCGCGTGGACGCTGGTCATGGTCCATCCCCTCGCGGAGCTGGCCCTGGCCCTGACTCAGGCGCCGGGCTCCTGGGAGGACACGCTGCGCGGAGAGCTCCTCACGGAGACGCTGGAGTTTGTCCGGGGCCGGATGGCGGCGGGTCACCGGGTGGCGTTGGCGGGGTTCGGACCCGTGCTGCCGGTGGATCGCCTGATTCCGACGGAGCTCCTGGAACGCGCCGGGGCGGACCAGGTCGTAGCCGGACCGGCGAGCGTGCTGTTCCTGTTCGACCGGCCGGGGCCGGAGGCGCGCCGACGGCTGGAGCGGGGGCTGGCGCGGCTGGGCCTGACTCCGGGGGCCGGCTTCTGGCTGTCCCGGGTACCCGGGGGCCTGCGCCTGGACTTTCCACCGGGGGTGGGGACGGGCCGGTGCCGCCGCGGCGAGGTCTCCTGTGCGCCCCCCGACCTGCGGGGGCAGTGGCCCTCGGCGCCCTGGCTGCGGGGCTGGACCCGGACCCCTCTTTCCTCGGGGCCGCCCCCTCTGGGCGACCTGGCCGAGTTGTTGCCGCACCTGGTCCGGGACCGGGCCGCCGTAAAACCGCCCGCCCCATTCAATCAATAGTTGGCACACGATCGGGATTGTGATACCCATTGGTTTACTTGGGAACCCGTCCCAGCAGATCCTGGCGCGATCCTGCCTGGAGGTGACTGTGTCCAGCACGCAACTCGAAAAGATGGCCAAGGTGTACGACAAGGAGATCATGCCGAACTGGTCCGCCCGCTTCGGCAAGATCCTGATGCGCAACGTCACCTTCCCGTCCGAGGGCATGGTGCTGGACGTGCTGTGCGGCACCGGGTATCCCGCCGTGGACTTCATGCGGGCCAACCCCGAGAGCCGCGCCCGCATCATCGCCATCGACAACGTCGGCCCCCTGCTCGACGAGGCCCGCAAGAAGGCCGTGGACTTCTTCGGCAAGCGCCTGTTCTTCCGCAACGAGAACCCCGCCAAGGGCCTCTCGTTCGCCGACGAGGTCTACGATCTCACCTACAGCAACGTGGGCATCATGAACTACGGCAAGCCCGCCCGCAACCTCATCGAACTCTCCCGGGTGACCCGCTCCCAGGGGACCGTGGCCGTGACCCTGCCGCTGGCCGGCTCCTGGATGGAGTTCTTCGACATCTACCGCGAAATCCTGACCAAGCGGGACAAGTACGATCTGCTCAAACGCCTCGACGATCACGAGGCCGCCCACTTCCCCACCGCCGACGCGGTCCTCGACTGGATGCACAAGGCCGGCCTGCGCAACGTGCAGACCGAGGTCGAGCGCTTCGAGCTCCTGTTCAAGACCGGCCGCGAGTTCTTCTATTCCTCGGTCGTGGAGTACGGCCCCCTCCCGGACTGGAAGCGGGTGATCGACAACCCCGCGGACGTGAACGAGGTCTTCGCCGAGATCAACGACGCCATCGACACCCACTTCCGTGGCCTGGTCTTCTCGGTCACCATCGAAGCGGCCTGTTTCACCGGTCAGAAGCTCGCCTGGGACGAGGTGGTCGAGGACGACGGCGTGCTCGAAGAGGATGACATCGAGATCATCGAGGAAGACGACGACGAATAGCCCCCCAGGAGCCGAAAGACCCCATGATTGAACCGGAGATCGCGGCCCGACATGCGGCCCTGTGCGCGCGCCTCGAGGCCCTCAACCATGCCTACTACGTGCTGAACCGCCCCGAGGTCGACGACCGGGAGTACGACGCCCTGGCGCGGGAGCTCTCGGAGCTCGAGGCCCGGTTCCCCGGGCTGGTCACGCCGGCCTCCCCGACCCAGCGGGTGGGCGCTCCGGTGCCCGACTCCGGGCGCTTCGCGAAGGTCACCCGCGCGGTGCCCATGCTCAGTCTGGATAATTCCTACAAAATTGAGGAGATCGGCACGTTCGTGAAGTCGGTGCGGCAATTCCTGCGTCCCACGGACGACCGGGGGGATCTCCTCCGGGAGGAGCTTGCCTTCATCCTCGAGCCCAAGCTCGACGGGGTGAGCATCGAGTGCGTGTACGAGGGCGGCCGCCTGAAGCTGGCCGCCACCCGCGGTGACGGCGTCACCGGCGAGGACGTCACGGTGAACGTCCGCGAGATCGCCCGCGTTCCGGGGAGGCTGGCCAGGCCCCTGGATCTGACTGTCCGCGGGGAGATCTTCATGCGTTTCGAAGACTTCGACGCGCTCAACGCGCGGCGCGCCGTGCAGGGGCAGGAGCCGCTGGTGAACCCGCGCAACGCCGTCGGTGGCGCCCTCCACCAGCTCGAGCTGCACAAGAAGGCGCAGCAGGTCGCCCGGCAGTTGACCCTGTTCGACGTCGAGGAGCCGGACGCCGGCGCCGAGGAGGGCAATCCCATCGCCGACCTGAACCTGTCGGCCGTGTTCTACGAGGTGCTCGGGGAGCACGCGCAGCCCACGCAGGCGCAGAACCTGGCGTTCCTCGCGGAGCTGGGCTTTTCGATCCCCGCCGGCGCCGAGTCGGTCCTTACCCGGTGCCCGGAGAACGTGAACGATCCCCTCGCCTTCGTCACGGACCTCCGGCCGGTCATCGAGCGTTGGGAGACGGCCCGCGCGGCGCTGGACTACCCCATGGATGGATTGGTGGTGAAGGTCGACCGCACCGATCTGTGGCGGCTGCTGGGCCGCTCGGCCAAGTCGCCGCGCTGGGCCATCGCCTACAAGTTCGCCGCCGAGCGCGCGGTCACCCAGCTCGTCGGGGTCGACGCCCAGGTCGGCCGCACCGGCATCGTCACGCCGGTGGCCAATGTGGAGCCCGTGTTCCTGGCCGGCACCACGGTCTCCCGGGCGTCGTTGCACAACTGGGCGTTCCTGCGCATCCGCAAGCTCCGGACGGGGGACTGGGTCTTCGTCGAGAAGGCCGGTGAGATCATTCCCCAGATCACGGGAATCGACGGCACCCGCGCGCGCGGGATCGAGGTCGTGACGGCGCCGGCCGCCTGTCCCGCCTGCGGCGCCGAGCTGCGGAAGGACCCGCTGGAGATCAAAAACAAAAAGAAGTTCCAGGAGCTCATCCAGGAGCTCAAGGCCAGCTTCCCGGCCTCACCTGGGGACGAAGGTCCGGATGAACTGGAAGAGGCCCTGCAGCTCAAGGTGCTCCGTGACGCCTTCTTGTCCTGTCCGAACGAGGAGGACTGTCCCGCCCAGATCACCGAGCGGATCGTCCATTACGCGTCCCGCCAGGCGATGAACATCGACCAGCTCGGGGACAAGATCGTGGAGCTCCTGGTGAAGGCCGGCCAGGTCCGCGCTCCGGCCGACCTGTACCGCCTGCGGGAGGAGCACCTCCTCGCGCTGGAGGGCTTCGCCCAGAAGAGCGCCTCCCAGTTGATCGCCGCCATCGGGCGGAGCCGGCGGACCAGCCTGGCCCGCCTGGTCACCGCGGTGGGCATCGCCGGGGTGGGCGCCGTGAACGCCCGGCTCGTGGCCGTCCACTTCGGCACCCTGGACCGGCTCGTCGGGTTCGCCCGGGCGCCCCTCGCCGAACGGGAGGCCGAGGCCCGGCGGATCCCCGGCCTGGCGGGGGAATCGCTCGCCGGGGAGCTCGCCGCGTACTTCGAGCGCCGGTGGGTGGTCGACCAACTCTCCGATCTGGTCGCCACGGGCTTCGAGCTCGAGGCGCCTTCTTCAGGGCCCAAGCCGCTTCTGGGGAAGGTCTTCTGCCTCACCGGGCGCCTGTCCCGGCCCCGCGCCGAGGTCGTCTCCCGGATCCAGGAGCTGGGCGGGGTCGCCCGGGTCAAGCCCAGCCGGAAGTGTGATTTCTTCGTTGCCGGAGCCGATCCCGCCGAGGACAAGGTGGCCGAATTCGAGAAGCTGAAAACGGAAGGAAAGTCTGCTATAAGGGAGCTGAGCGAGGAGGAGCTCGAGCGTCTCCTCCGAGGTGAGGATTCATGATATGCCCACACTGCGGTGAGAGCGCGGACGACCGTTGGGAGGTCTGTCCGGCCTGCGGCAACTACCTGCACTACGACCCGGCCGACCAGACCGGGGAGAACGACATCCCCAACTACGGAGGCGGCGGCAACGCGACCTCCATCGTGGCCATCGATCCCGAGTTCCAGAAGAGCACCCGCATCGTGGCCAACCCGCTGCTCGAGAGCTCGACGCGCAAACGGGCCAAGGAGAACAAACCCGCACCGGCCCCCGAGGCCGGCGGGGACGACCTGAGCAACCTGGCGCGCAGCTTCTGGTACGTGCACGGCCGGCTGAACTTCCTGGAAAAGGGCGCCTTCTGGTTGCTCGTGGCCATGATCGTGTTCTGCTTCGCTCCCTGGTACCACGACCTGAAGAACGACGCCTGGGTCTCGGGGTACGAGACTGACGGCCTGTGGGTGGCCCTGATGGGCACGTTCTCCGCGCTGTTCCTCCTGGTGCGCATCGGCATGCGGCTCGGCCTCTGGGCCCAGCTCCTCCACCTGGTGCTTCTGTTCGGGGCCTCCGCGCTCTGCGTCTATCTGCTGATCCTCGGCAACCCGCCCGAGCGTGCCTTCATGCCGTTCTTCCACGGCAGCCTGTTCCTCGGCGGCGGCGCCCTGCTCCTGGGTTTCCTGGGGGCGATGCGCCGTTTCCTGAGTTGACCGGTCTCCCGTGTCCTACCTCCATCCCTTCTTCGCGTGGCGGTTCAGGGTGCTGTTCTGGGCGCCCATCGTGTCCGTGGTTCTGGCGGGCATGCTGGCCGTCGTGGGCCGGCCCTCGCCCCGGGAGCAGGCCCAGCGGATCCGCGCCGCCCACCCGGCCCGAAAGGGCACGCGGCTGGCCGTGCTCAGCACGGTCCTTTTGCGCGTGAAGGAGGACTACATCGATCCCGGGCGCATGGATCCGCAGCGGATGTTCCTGGCGGCCGTGCACATGCTCGAGCGCACGACCCCCGAGTTGAGCTCGGTCGTCGAGGGCGACACGGTCCGGCTGTTCTCCCGCGACCGGGAGGAGACCCACAGCCTGAGCGAGCTCCAGGCACCGCTGGACCTGTTCAACGCTATGCAGCGGGTCTTCCAGATGCTCGCCGGCTCCCCCGACTTCGAGCCGGTCCAGCGCGAGGTCGAGGCGATCAACGCCATGCTCGGGACCCTCGACTCCCACACCGCCCTGCTGCCGCCCGAGGTCTACCGGGAGTTGAAGACCGGGACCCAGGGGTCTTTCTCCGGCGTGGGCATCGTCGTCACGGTGAAGGACGGCTACCTGACCGTCATCGCGCCCATGGACGGCACGCCCGCGGCCAGGGCCGGCATCCTTCCGGGGGACCGCATCGTCCGCATCGGCGACGTGTCGGTGACCAACACCACCCTCAACGAGGCGGTCAATCTCCTGCGTGGAAAGCCCGGGACCTCGATCTCGGTGTGGATCGAGCGGCCCTCCGAACCCCAGTGGCGGCACTTCGTCCTGGAGCGCTCGGTCATCCGGCTCAGTTCGGTGACCTCCCAGCGGCTGGCCGGGGACGTCGGCTACGTGCGGATCCGCCAGTTCTCCCAGAACACGGCGTCCGAGCTCGAACAGCACCTGGCCCGTCTGCAGGCCGACGGCGCGCGCGCGCTTGTGCTCGACCTGTACAACAACCCCGGGGGCCTGCTCAAACAGGCGGAGAAGGTGGCCGACCTCTTCCTGCCCGACGGCATCATCTACTCCGCCGTGGGACAGCAGCGGCGCGTCAGCGAGGTGCGGCGGGCCGGCGCCCAGGGCACGGTCTGGAGTTACCCCATGATCGTCCTGTGCAACCAGGGCAGCGCCTCGGCCGCCGAGATCCTCGCCGGCGCCCTCAAGGTGCATCGACGTGCCCTGGTGATGGGGGAGACCTCGTTTGGCAAGGGCAGCATCCAGATGATCAACGAGTTCGACGACGACTCGGCGCTGAAGATGACCATCGCCCATTACCTCGCGGGGGGCACGCTGGCGATCCAGTCCCTCGGCGTGAAGCCTCACCTGGCCGTGGAGACCTTCGATCTCGACCACAATCCGCACGAACTGTTCCTGCGCGGCCGCGAGCAGGCTCCCGAGGCCACCCCTCTGGTGGGCCAGCCAGACGCCCCGCCCTGGGCGACCGTGCAGGTGGTGGCGCAGTCGGTCGCTGGGGCGGGGGTGCAGGACTCCGACAGTTCGGCGCCGCCGGAGCTGGTCGACGCGGCGCGGCGGCTGCTGGGCCAGCCCCGGACCCGCCAGGAGTGGGAGCGCGGCCTCGTGGTCGAGTGGAGCCAGAAGGAATCCGAGGCGGCCATGCTCCAGTTGATCGAGCAACTGGGGAAGAAGGGCGTGGACTGGACCCTGGGTCCGGCCGGACAGGGCAAGGCCCGCCTCGAGGCGCGTCTGAGGCTCAACGGCGACGGTCGGATCCGCGCCGGCGAGACCCTGGCGGGCATCGTCACCCTGGTCAACCTGGGCACGGCGCCCGTCTACCGGGTCGGCGCCATTGTCCGCAACACCCCTGAGAGCCAGGCGCGCGAGTATCTGTTCGGTCACCTGGATCCCGGCGAGCAGCGCACGGTGGCCTTCGCCTACCCGGTGGACGCCAACCATCCCCACGGGATCTGGCCGCTCTCGATCCGCTTCTTCAGCACGGCCCCGGCCCCGGGAGGAGAACCCCGGATCCTGCCCGCCGACCTGGAGAGCTGGATCGAGATCCTGCCCGCTCCCCGGGCGGAATTTCTGGTCCACCATCACTTCATGGACGACCTGGCGGGCAACGGCGACGGCCTGCTCCAGCCTGGTGAGAAGGGCCGGTTGCGCGTGTACGTCATGAACGCCGGGACGGTCATGGCCGACGCCGTCCACGTCGGGCTCAAGGCCCTCACTCCGGAAGGAGTGGAGGTCGTCGAGGGCCGGTTCCAGATGAGCCGCCTGCTCCCGCAGGAGACGCGCAGCCATGACTTCGTCGTGACCGCCCGGCCCGACGCGCGGGTCACCGTCTCCGCCCTGCACCTGCGCCTGGAGGAGCCCCGGTTCTCCAGGCTGCTCGAGGCCCGGATCCCCCTGAGCGTGCGGGCCTCGGCGCCGGGGCCCATCGAGGTGGACGGGATCTTCCAGTTCCTCGGCAACACCCCGCTCTCCGGCGGCGCCGAGCCCGAGTCCCAGACCATCGGGCTGGCCGGCGCCGGCGCCACCTTCCCCGTGGTCGGCTCCCAGGGCCAGTGGGTCAAGGTCCAGCTCGCGCCCGATCGGACCGCCTTCGCCCCGCGCAGCGCGGGGAACCTGGTGGCCTCGGACAGCGTGCCCCTGCTCTCGCCCCGCTGGATCCCCGTGTGGCAGATCCAGGGACCGCGGATCGAGGTCTCCCAGGATCTGCCGCTTCGCAACGCCGCGAGCCAGGTGGAGCTCTCGGCCCGGCTCTCCCACCCCCGTCAGATCCTCGACGCCACGGTCGAGGTCACCGGCGGCCAGGGATATTACGTCAAGGTGCTGGCGGTGCCCGGGCGTGGCCGCACCGAATTGGAAATCCACCCCCGGATCCCGCTGGTCCCCGGCCGCAACCGGGTCTCTATCACCCTGAGATCCACGCCCCAACTCAAGACGCGCTGGGAACAGATTGTTTATTATACGCCATGACCACCGCCCTCCTCTCCCTCCTGATGCTGCTCACGACCCCGGCCCCCGCCGAGCGTCCCGAGGTCTGGGTGCTCGTGGTGGATCCGGGCTCCTCGCTGTTCACCCGCTTCGGGCACAGCGCCTTCTGGCTCCGCGCCCCGGGTCAGCCCGAAGAGGTCTACGACTTTGGTCACTTCGAGTTCGACCGGAAGTTCCTGTGGGATTTCCTGCATGGAAACGCCTTCTACAGTCTCGACCGTTCGGACCTGGACGATTTTGTGGATGGGTACGCCCACGAGGAGCGCGAGGTGCGCGCCCACCGGCTTGCGCTGGCCCCGGAGCAGGTGGCCGCCGTCCGGATGCTCCTGACGCGCCAACTGGCCTCCCCCGAGCGGGAGTACCGCTACCACCACTTCGCCGACAACTGCGCCACCCGCATGCGAGACCTGATCTCCCAGGTCTCCTACGGGCGCTTCCGGCTGATGCTCGAGGCGCGCCCCGGCCGGCCCTGGCGGTCCTCGCTCTTCGACGTGCTGGGCGCCAACGCCATCCTCAAACACACGCTCTCCATGCTGCTCTCCGTGCAGATGGACCTCGGGCGCTCGGCTTGGGACGGGACCTACCTGCCGGTCCAGCTCGAGCAGGCGCTGCTCTCCACGCGGGGGCTCGACCCCCGTAACCCGGACGAGCCCCTGGTCGCGCACTCGGAGGTGCTGTCCGAGGGCCGCCCCCACGACCACGTGTCCCTGCTGCCGCCGTGGATGTACGCCATCATCGCCGTGCTGCTCTCCCTCGTGCTGATGCCCCTGGTGTTCTTCCGCTCCACGGTCTGGCTCCAGTTGGCCTTCTGGACCGTGACGCTGGTCTTCGGCGGGCTGTTCGCGCTGATGCTGTTCTTTCACCGGTACCTGGACATCTGCGCCTTCAACTTGAACCTGCTGGTGTTCTGTCCCCTGCTCGCTCCCTTCTTCCCGTTCTGGAGCGGACCCCAGGTGGTGCGCCGCCGCGCGGCCATCTTCCTGCTGATCGCCGCGGCGGCCCCCGCGGCCGCCCTGATGCTGCGCCCGTTCACCCTCCAGCAGACCTCGCCGTTTCCGGAGTTCGCCCTGGGCGTCTACCTGCTGCTCTTCGCCGAGTACGTCCTGTGGCACCTGCGGAACCGGCGCGAGGAGCGGCCGGCGCCGGCCGGTGGTCCGTCTCCGGCTCCCGCCGGGACTGCCCCGGAGCCCCCGTCGGAGCCCCCCGCCGAGTCCCCGCCGGACCCCCCCGCCGGGGCTTGAAAAGCATGGTGTTTTTTCCATTAATATGATACAAAAACGCGTCCCGCGGGAACCGGTCCCGGCGCGGCGCCTTCGACGCCCCCGGCCTACCATTTTTATTTAATGATTTCAAAGGTTTTCCGCGACCTGAACCGAAGAGGAACCAGATGAGCGACTCCGACAAGATCGATCCCCCCCTTCCCACGCCCGTCCCGCAGCCGAATCCGGCCGAATACAACGCCGATTCCATCACCGTCCTCAAGGGGCTCGAGGCGGTCCGGACGCGGCCCGGCATGTACATCGGGGACACCGACGACGGCACGGGCCTGCACCACATGGTCTTCGAGGTGGTGGACAACAGCGTGGACGAGTACCTGGGCGGCTACTGCGACCGCATCGCGGTGACCGTGCACTACGACAACTCGGTGACCGTCGAGGACAACGGCCGCGGCATCCCGGTGGACATGCACTCCTCGGGCAAGTGCGCCGCCGAGGTCATCCTGACCGAGCTCCACTCGGGCGCCAAGTTCGACAACTCCATGTACAAGGTCTCCGGCGGCCTCCACGGCGTCGGTGTGTCCGTCGTGAACGCCCTCTCGCGCCGCCTGGTCCTCGAGGTGCACCGGGATCTGAAGGTCCACCGCATGGAGTTCTCCCAGGGAGCCGTGGTCTCCCAGTTGGCCGTCGTGGGCACCACCACCCGCACCGGCACGACGGTGACGTTCTGGGCCGACCCCGAGGTGTTCAAGAACATCGAATTCTCCTTTGACACCCTGTTGCAGCGGCTGCGTCAGATCAGTTATCTGAACAAAGGCCTACACATTGACTTCTACGACGAGCGGGTCGACGAGCGCGTGTCCTTCGACTCCAACGAGGGCCTCAGCGCCTACGTGAAGTACCTTTCGCGCAACAAGAAGCTGCTCCACGAGGAGGACATCTTCTTCCAGGGCATGAGCGAGGGCATGGAGATCGCCGTGGCGCTGGCCTGGAGCGACGCCTACCAGGAGAGCGTCTACTGCTTCACGAACAACATCCCCAACCGGGACGGCGGCACGCACCTCACGGGCTTCCGCCGCGCGCTGACCCGCACGGTGAACGACTACGGCGCCGACAATAAATTTTTCAAGGACGTCAAGATGATGCCCGGCGGCGAGGACGTGCGCGAGGGCATCGTGGCCGTGCTCAGCGTGAAGGTGCCGGACCCCAAGTTCAACAGCCAGACCAAGGACAAGCTGGTCTCCTCCGAGGTCCAGGGCGCGGTCGAGAGCTTCGTCACGACCCAGCTGGCCCGCTACCTCGACGAGAACCCGCGGGTGGCGCGCATCATCGTCAACAAGGTCATCACCGCGGCTCGGGCCCGCGAGGCCGCCCGCCGCGCCCGCGAGACCGTGCAGCGCAAGGGCATCCTCGAGTCCAGTTCGCTGCCGGGCAAGCTCGCCGACTGCCAGGAGCGCGATCCCGCCAAGTCTGAAATCTACATCGTCGAGGGCGACTCCGCCGGCGGCTCGGCCAAGCAGGGCCGCGACCGGAAGAATCAGGCGATCCTGCCCCTGCGCGGCAAGATCCTCAACGTCGAGAAGGCCACCGACGACAAGATGCTGGAAAACCAGGAGATCATCAACCTGATCACCGCGCTGGGCACCGGCATCGGGCAGGAGTCGTTCAACATCGAGAAGCTGCGGTACCACCACATCGTCCTGATGACCGACGCCGACGTCGACGGCAGCCACATCCGCACGCTGCTTTTGACCTTTTTTTTCCGGCAGATGCCCCGGATCATCGAGGACGGCCACCTCTATATCGCCCAGCCGCCGCTCTACCTCGTGTCCCGCGGCAAGAAGCGCTTCTACCTGAAGAACGAGACCGAGCTCGAGGAGTACCTGCTGCGCATCGCCGCCGAGGGCGTGGTCATCGACCTGCCCGGCGGCCCCCAGTCCGGCGGGGCCATCGAGCACGTCCTCAAGGACCTGGCCGCCTACAATAAAAACATCCAGAAGTTGTCGCGCAACGTGGATCCCAACGTCGTGCACACCATCCTGACGTGCGAGAGCGCCAACCTCCCGGCGCTGCTCGACGAGGGGAAGGCCCAGGAACTCGCGGCGGGGCTCACCGCCCGCATCGACCGGCTCCCCGGCCTCTCGGGCACCATGGCCCGCGTGGTGCAGGAGCAGGGAGATTACGGCTTCGCCCTGCGGCTCTCCTTCTCGGTGCGCGGCTCGCGCAAGGAGCTCGTGCTCAACCGGCAGTGGCTGGACTCCCCCGAGATCGGCCACCTGCGCGGCCTGATGCAGCGCTTCCTCACCCTGGGGGCCTTCCCCTGGAAGGTCGCCTTCGGGAACGAGACCCGCTGGTGCGTCACGCCCATGGACGTCCTCGAGTTCGTCGAGGAGGAGGGCAAGAAGGGCCTGAACATCCAGCGCTACAAGGGCCTCGGCGAGATGAACCCGGACCAGCTCTGGGAGACCACCATGAACCCGGCGACCCGCACCCTGCTGCAGGTCAAGGTCCCCGACGCCCTCGAGGCCGACCAGGTGTTCACCACGCTCATGGGCGAGCTCGTCGAGCCCCGCCGCGAGTTCATCGAGCACAACGCCCTGCTGGTGAGGAACCTGGATGTTTAGGATCGGGGTTTCAAGGACTGTCGGAACAAGGCCCTTTCAGTGCTCGGAATTTGGCGATTCCCGTTGATCCACAAGGCCTTTTTGTTCCCTCTCAGCGGGTCTTCACTTCCCGCTCATTCCCGCAAAAAACCGTCGATTTTGGCCCTTTCTCGTGAACGTTTTGCGTGAAGGTTTCCAGACGCGGCGGGCAGATCGGTCCCGGTTCGCGTGAAAGTTCGCGGATCGGGCGGTGGGGGAGGTGCGTGGGGGGCCCCGCTGCTCTTTGATCTCACCGCCAACCGCCTGCAACGCGGGTGGTATAGTTGGGAATGTGCCCTGTGAAATTATTTTGCGTTCATGCAGCCCGCCATGGGGTCGCAGGTCTGGCCGGTGGAGCAGCAACTGCAGCCGCTGCCGAGGAAGGAGGAGCAGCAGCAGATGTTGGCGCCGCAGTCGTTGCCGCATTCGCCACAGTTGTGCGGGTCGACGGCGGTCAGGCCCATCAGGTCACCCGAAACGGTGATGGCGCAGCCGGTGGGGCAGCACTCCTCGGTGCAAGTGGACATGCCGGGCATGAAACCACAGTCGAACTCGCCGCGGCATACCTGGCCCGAGGTGCCGCAGGTGCAGTCGCCGTTCGAGCAGCCGTTGCCGTTGCCGCAGTCGTTGCCGCACTCGCCGCAGTTGGTGGGGTCGGTGGTGAGGTTGGCACAGTAATCACCACAGCAACTCTCGCCAAAGACGCACGGCGTGGAACCACAGAAACATTGCCCTCCCGAGCAGGTCAAACCCACACCGCATGCGTTGCCGCAAGAACCGCAGTTGTAGACATCACTGCTGGTGTCTTTGCAGCCGTTCGTGCAGCATCGACGTCCCCCTTGGCATTCGGTACCGGATCCGCAGGCGCAGGTGCCGTCGACACATGCATTGGATGTATAAGCGGAACATTGACTGCCACATCCGCCGCAATTGTTGGTGTCCGTTTGAATGTCGATACAGGACCCGTTACAGCATCCGAGGCTTCCAATGCAGCGCTGGTTGGAGCCACAAGTGCACCCGTCGAAATCCAGGATACAAACGGAGAGGCAGGACACGACACCGCCATCGTGGCCGATGGAATCACAGGTCACGTCCCCGAGGTCATCGCCGTCACACTCTTCCCCGGTATCGAGCACGCCGTTGCCACAGCGTGGTTCATACCCCCCACAGTTGGACAGATCGAGCGTGCAGGCCTCGGTGCAGGTCAGGGTGCCCTCGTCGAAGCCGAAACTGGTGCAGGTGAAGGAGCCGAAGTCCTCTCCGTCACAGGCCTCACCGTCCTCCACGATCCCGTTGCCGCAGACGTCTGGCTCGTGGCAGGCGGACGCGTCGATGGTGCAGGTCTCGGTGCAGACCAGGTCGCCGGCCTCCATACCGAAGCTCTCGCAGGTCATCGTGCCGAAGTCATCGCCATCACAGGGCTCGTCCGGATCGCGGATGCCATCGCCGCAGACGTTGAGCGCGCGGCAGCCGGTCAAGTCGAGGGTGCACCCGGCCGAGCACGCGAGGGTCCCTGCCGGTTGTCCGAAGCTCTCGCAGGTCATCCCGGCGAAGTCGTCGCCGTCGCAGGCCTCGCCAGTCTCGACGATACCGTTACCGCAGACGGGGTCGGCGACCTTGGTGCCGCCGTCGTCGCAGGCAGTGAAAAGAAAAAGAAATCCACACAGAATTGATGTCAATTTCGTCATGGTGATAACCCTTGTTAAAAAACTCCTGCTACAGCAATGTAGGATCGGCACATTCCTGCATCTCAAGTAGCAAGTAGAGCAAGACCTTTTCCTGCAGAGGCAGCAAGTAATCATATCCAGTCTGGGGACCGCTGGAAAAGGATTTGACTGCTGAATAGAACACCCGTCCGCAGTAGTAATTCCATGAGACGGACAGGGGATGATTTGAGTAAGTTGACCAGGACCCATTCAGCCAAACCTTTGGCGGTGCGAGCCAGTTTCCGTCAATGCAATAAGGGTCATTGAGGTCGTTGCAATTTCCCTGCAACCCTGCTGTCAGTCCATGGATGATGTTCCATACCCCCTGGAAAGCGAATGCACTTCCACCGTTCACGTGGTTGATCCACAGGTTCAGGGTTGGATCTCCAGCGGTGACCGAAGGCGAATACGATGACCAATTGTTGCATTCTCCAATGGTCGCTGGGGCATTCAATCCATCTCCACAGACCCCCCCGGATTCATAGTAACTCACGAACTCGGGGAAGGGCTGTTCAGTGAAATCATATGCAAAGTCATCGGCGATCAGGATTCCGCCGTCATAGACATACTGCTGAAGGTTGGATCGTATTGCAGAATTCGTGAGGTAGGACGCATCATCTCCGCTGGTGGCGATGATGACCTGGTATTCTCTCAGTTGGTCGATGTCATTGAAAAGATTGTACGAGGCATCGTCGTTGACGATTGTGATCTCCGTGCCGTACATGAACCCAAGGGTCTCGAAGATTTTACCGAGCATCTCATAATTTCCCTCCACGATCAGGATCTTCGGAATCCATTGTCTGGAAGCCGGAATGGTCTGGTTCGGCAGCGTCGTGATGGGATTGCGCGGGAGGCCTGGAGAGGGTTCCAGATTATCAACCGCGCCTGCATTGGCAGTGGTGATCTGGCTGACACGTCGGAAATGCCCCTTTTGCACCAGGAGCCAGTAGGTCGTGTTAGGTTGAAGTTGAAGCTCAAAAGAACCATCCGGCTCGGTAACTGCGAACGGTGTACCGGCGGGAAGTACTTCACAGGGCATACACAGTCCGACGGGCAATGGAGCCGGGGCCGGCGGCTCCGTAAGGTAGGCGGAGACAGTCGCTCTGGCGATGGGGAACCAGTTCGTTTCCTGCACGAGAGGATTGTCCGCTCCGGGGCTCCATACTCGGCCCGAAACCGTGAAGAAACCTGTGCATGCTGAGGTGTCGAATGTGCAGTCGGGGAGACACGACAGGGACCCATCTGCAAAGCCGATGGACTGACAGGATTCTCCGTCCAGATCGCTTCCGTCACATTCCTCCGCGTTCTCCATCTGAGCGATCCCGTCACCGCATACGGGAGGAACTGACCCGCAAGTTGCGGTGTCGATCGTACATGCTTCGGTGCAGGTGAGAGTGCCCCCGTCAAAGCCGAAGCTGGCGCAGGTAAAGGTGCCGAAGTCCTCGCCGTCACAAGCTTCGCCGGCCTCTGCGATCCCGTTGCCGCAGACGTCGAGCTCATGGCAGGCGGACGCGTCGATGGTGCAGGTCTCGGTGCAGACCAGGTCGCCGGCCTCCATACCGAAGCTCTCGCAGGTCATCGTGCCGAAGTCATCGCCATCACAGGGCTCGTCCGGATCGCGGATGCCATCGCCGCAGACGTTGAGCGCGCGGCAGCCGGTCAAGTCGAGGGTGCACCCGGCCGAGCACGCGAGGGTCCCTGCCGGTTGTCCGAAGCTCTCGCAGGTCATCCCGGCGAAGTCGTCGCCGTCGCAGGCCTCGCCAGTCTCGACGATACCGTTACCGCAGACGGGGTCGGAGGCCTTGGTGCCGCCGTCGTCGCAGGCGACGATGGCGAAGAGACTCCAGAACGCGAACAGGGTGCTGAGGATGCGCATGGTACGACTCCAGGAAGGGGGTGCGACGGGACGAATGGAACTTGAAAATGGTAGTTCCAGCCAGAACAGGAATCAATCGGAAAAATTTCAGGAAAGAGACGGTGGCACTGAGAAAATACAAATATTGCTGCAATTTCTATCGGTCCCTGCATCCATTTTGGACTCAGTGAGCGAAGGGACCTTTGGGTGCCTGCATCATATACGGTATCGTAGATTTGTAATGGATGACAACGTCGCGCGGAAAAGAATGGTTGACGGGAAGGCCCCGTGAAGGTATACCGTTCACGGAGGAGAAGTGATTGATTTGCTTGGATTTTTCAGTCCTTCCGTGATGTCCGATGTTTAGGTGGCTGGTCCGGCTCTTCTACCGGAAGAAGGTCCGCCGCATCGAGAACATGTCCCGGGCGCTCAAGGCCATCGGCGCCGGGGAGCTGCGCGATGCGGGCGCCCTGATCCAGGAGAGCCGCCCCACCGAGTTCCTCGAGGACCTGCAGTTGTACCACTTCGTGCGGGGCCGGTTCCACCTGGAGCTGCTCGAGTTCGAGGCCGCCGAGTGCCACCTGCACGCGGCCTTCGCCCTGGGGTTCCGGCGGCCGGCGCTGTACCTGTCGCTGGGGCTGGCCAAGGCCCGGCTGCGCCGCCTGGGCGAGGCCCACGAGCTGCTGGAGCTGGCCCGCCGACACGCCACCGAGGACGAGGAGCGCCAGGTCATCGACGCCCTGTTGCGGTTGATCGGCGAGGTCCGCACCGGGCGCGCCCGGCAGCAGCTCGAGGGGCTCGCGGCCGAGGCGGGGGCCCGCGTGCTGGGGCGCCGGGGGCGGCCCGCGGACTGGAAGAAGGCCGACTGGCAGAAGCTCCTCGAGCGCGGCGTGTTCCCCGAGGACGCGCCAGCCGAGCCCACCGACGAGATGATCGCGCTTATGGGCTGCTGGCTCGTCGAGCACCACCGCGGGGCCTGGGAGTTCGGCCTGGAACCCGCGGATCTGGCCGTGCGCGTGCAGGATGTTGCCTTTTCCCCCCTGCATTTGATACGCTCGGTGCGCACCGGCGCCCTCTCGCGGGCGGAGCTGGACACCCTGCCCATGTCCGCGAGCGCGCCGCGCTTCTACGAGGAAGCATAGGCTTACCTAGGATGGGTCCACACGAATGACGGTCCAGCAGTACGGCAACTACGAATTGATCGAGCGCATCGCCCGGGGCGGGATGGCCGAGGTCTTCAAGGCCCGCATGAAGGGCGCCGCCGGCTTCGAGAAGCTCGTCGCGCTGAAGATGCTGCACAGCCACCTCGCCGAGGATCAGGACATGGTGGCCTCGCTCAAGGACGAGGCGCGCCTGGTCTCGAACATGCTGCACCCCAACATCTGCCAGGTGCTGTACTTCGAGCAGATCGGCGAGACCTACTGCATCACCATGGAGTACATCCACGGCAAGGACGTCTCGACCATGATGCGCGCCCTGCGCAAGACCGCCCAGAAGCTGCCGCTCGAGTTTGCCCTCTACATCATCCGGCAGACGCTCACCGGCCTGGACTACGCCCACCGCATGGTGGACGCGGCCACCAACGCGCCCCTGAACATCATCCACCGCGACATCAGCCCGCAGAACATCCTGGTCTCGTACTCCGGGGCCGTGAAGATCATCGATTTCGGCATCGCCAAGGCCGCCGAGGGGCTGCATCACACGCAGGACGGCGTGATCAAGGGCAAGTTCCGCTACATGGCGCCCGAGCAGGCCATGGGTCAAGCCATCGACCATCGCGTGGACATCTTCGCCGCGGGGGTCGTGCTCTACGAGCTGCTGCTGGGAGAGACCCACTCCAAGGGCGCCACCGACGCCGAGCTCATCGTCAAGGCCCAGAGCGGCGCCTTCGAGCCCATCGAGCGGCTGGTCTCCGGCCTGCCGCGGGATCTGCCCGAGATCGTGCGCAAGGCGCTCATGAGGGACCCCTCCGAGCGCTTCCCCAGCGCCCGGCTGTTCCGCAACGCCCTGGACACCGTCGTCAAGCGCGAGGGGCTCGAGGTCGCGCCCGAGGCCATGGCCTCGTTCCTCAACCACATGTTCCCGGACATCCACTCCCGCGGCTCCCGCGTGGACGAGGTGGAGCAGCTCGCCGGCGACATCCTCGAACTGTCCCCGCTGCCCGAGACCGGGCAGGTGCAGATGATGCCCCGCGGCCCCGGCTACGCCTCGGGTCCCGGTTTTGCGGCTGGCAGCGGCCCCATGCCGGCGGTCACCGCCCCGCCAAGGCCCCTGTCCTCGCGGCCGGCCCCGCTGCCGGTCCATCTGGCGCCGCCCCCGACGATGGACTTCTCGTCCCCGCCAGTCGGAGCCCCGCCGTCCCCTGGCGCCCTCCCGCCCCCTCCGTCCCCGGCGGCCCCGGCGGCTTCGGCGGCCCCGGCGGCCCCGCCGTCCTCGGCGGGCGCTGTCCTCCCCGAGGCCCATCCGGTGGGCCTGACCCGCGCCACGTCCGAGAAGGCGCGGGAGCGGCGCAAGCAGGAGCGGACCCAGAAAAAAGAGGAGAAGGTTCGCATCGAGAAGGAGACCGAGACCATGCGGGTGCGGCCCGACGGCTTTCCGCGGCCCCAACGGCCCCCGGTGTTGTGGCCGTTCATCGACCGCCTGGGCAAGGCGTTCGTGAACACCCTCGTCAACATTTTTCTGGGGGTCCTGC
The DNA here is from genome assembly GCA_938004375.1 of uncultured Pseudomonadota bacterium. GTDB lineage: Bacteria > Myxococcota_A > Polyangia > HGW-17 > HGW-17 > HGW-17. The sequence goes on along the minus strand of CALKWH010000352.1, from coordinate 23,103 downwards.
TCATCGCCATCGGCGCCGGCATCCTGTACTTCACGCGCTCCGAGGAGTCCCAGGACAAGCCCGATCCCAAGAAGACGACCATCGCCGACCCGGCCCGCGACTGCAAGCGGGGGTCCGTCGAGATCACCCTGGTTTCGGAGCCCTCGGACGCCGAGGTCTTCCTCGACGGCGAGAAGCTCCCGCAGAACACCCCGCTTCACAACGTGGAGACCGAGATGTGCTTCAACGTCCCGCTGGGGATCCGCGTCGTCAAGGGGGACCTGTCCTTCGAGCAGAAGGTCGACTACCCCGTCAGCGGCAAGCGGATCTCCCTCAAGGTGAAGCTCGAGAAGGGCGGCGGCTCCGTGACGACCGTCCCCGGTGACGATCCCGGCTCGGGCGGCGGCGGTTCGGGGGGCGGTTCGGGTGGCGGTTCGGGCGGCGGCCACGGGGGCTCCGCGGGGATGCGCCCCGGCCAGGATCCGGGGGGCGCCTCACCGCCAACGGACGACGGCCCGGTGGACCTTGCCGGCGGCGTGGGCATCCTCAAGGTCACCTGTTCGGCCCCGTGCACGATCTCCATCGGCGGGAAGAACAAGGGCGCCGAGAAGGTCTTCCGGCTGCGCGCCCGCAAGGAGCCCTACACCGTCCAAGCCGACTTCGGCTCGGGCGTGCTCTCCGAGCTCAAAAAGATCGACATCTTCCCCAACCAGGACAACTTCGCGCACTTCTCCCATCCGTGAACACTTCGATCATTCGGTGACGACGCGGACCGATCCCTGATTGAAGAGACGTTGGCGGGCAGGGGCGCCCTTCAGGTGGATGCGTCCGTCGCCGTGGACGCTCCCCTCGAGGGCGTCGGTGACCTCGGCGTCGATCATCACCTTGCCGTGGGCTTCGAGCTCGAGGATCTTGAGGCGGCAGTCCTTTAGTTGCAGCACCGTCAGGCCCTCGGAGCGCACGGACAGCCGCTCCACGGGCTCCGGACACGCGCCCTCGATCCAGACGGCCCCGCGGCCCGAGACGTCGAAGGTAGGCCCCGGGTTCCCGGCGAGCTTCAACTTCAGGCTCCGGCCGGCCGTGATCGCCGTGAGGGACGGGCTCTGGATCCGCACGCGCAGGGCGAGCTCCGAGAAGCGCCCGTCCAGCCGGTTGGCGAGGACCAGCGCAGATCCTTCGCGGCGGGCGACGAAGGCGTCGGAGAACCGTTCGGGGACCGACACGGTGACCGAGAAGTCCGCGGCGCGCTCCCAGGTCACGTCGAAAGCCCCCGTCAGGCGCAGGGAGGTGAAGTCGCGCTCGGCGATGGCCTGGTCCTTCCAGGGGCCGGTCAGGTGGGTGGCGTCGCGCAGCTGGCGCCCGTCGGGGGACACCCAGGCCCGCGTGATCGACGAGAGCGCGGCGATGAAGCCCACGATGAGCAGGAGGGCGGCCCCCCAGAACCCGAAGAAGATTTTGCTACTGGTTTTCATGACGCACCTCCCGGCGGGCGGCCACCCACTCTTGCCACAGGGGCGCCAGGTCGGCGAAGTCCAGGCCGAGCAGCTCGATTTTCTGGAAGAACTGGGTCAACTCCTCGTCTAGAAAGGTCTTCTTGCGCTGTTGCATGATGGTCTCCCGGGCGTCGTCGGACACGAAGGTGCCCACGCCCCGCTGGTTGAAGAGGATGCCCTGGTCGGTCAGGTGCGACACGGTCCTCAGGATGGTGTTGGGGTTCACGCCGGCCTCGGCGGCGAGCTCGCGGACCGAGGGGATCTTGCCCCCCTGCGGGTAGACGCCCCGCAGGATCAGGTCGCACACCGAGTCGGCCAGTTGCAGGTAAATGGCCTTGGGATCGGTGAACTGCATCTCACACCTCCGTCTCGCGCAGCCGGAAGTAGGCGAACGCGAGGGCGCTAAGCGGCATGGCGCCCCAGAAGAAGATGCGGGCGGCCCACTCGGTCCATGCCTTGAGCGGGTAGTAGGCCACCGTCAGATCCCCGGTGACGCCCATGCGGGCGAACGTGAGCATGACGGCCTCGGAGGGTTGCATGCCGTCGAAGTAGCCGAGGAACATCAGGCGGAACGCCACGTAGCCGAGGATCATCAACAGGAAGAACAGGGCCATCACCGAGAGGCAGGTCTTGATCAGCGAGTACTTGCGGAAGTACACGGCGCCGGCGAAGAACAGGCTCTGGAAGGCCAGGTAGACGGCGACCACCTGCAGGTGGTGCAGGCTGCCGAAGAAGAACAGCGGGTTGGAGCGGCCCAGGATCAACTCGTTCAGCCCCTCGGAGATCAGTTGGACGACCAGGTAGCCCACGTACGAGGCGACCAGGTAGCCGAGGGAACTGAGCAGGTAGCGCGAGAGGAACTTCTCCTCGAACGAGGCCGGGATCAGCAGGTAGTGCTGGGTGGAGAGGGGGTGGCGCAGCTCGAGGAAGGCGCGGCTGGTGAAGATCAGGCCGCCCAGGCCCATGATCCAGGCGTACATCCCCGCGTGGAAGCCGTCTCCGCCGCGCCGGAAGGCGGCGAGGAACGACAGGGCGATCACGCCCAGGGCGAGGGCGCCGCCGCCGATGGCCAGGGGGCGGGTCCAGAAGCGCGCGTCCATCCACAGGAGGCGCAGCAGGCGGGAGAAGGAGAGCTCGGGTTTACGCATGGGCCACCTCCGGGTGGGCGGTCGCGGGCGAGGCCGCGGAGACGAAGTGTTCGGGGGCCGCGGTGACGGCCTTGAAGAGGAACTCCAGGTCCAGCGGCAGGGCGCCGGGGTGGGCGCCCTCGACCAGCGACAGGCTCTTGCCCAGCACGTGCTCCTCGTAGAGCACCCGGGCGCCGGGGGGCACCTCGCCGTGGAGCAGGCTGTAGCGCGCGGAGAAGTCCTCGAGGGACTGGGAGAAGAGGATCCGCCCCGAGTCCAGGATCACGATGGGGTCGATCAGGTGCTCCATGTCGCGGACCTGGTGGGTGGAGACCAGGATCACCCGCTCGGCGTCGAGCTCCGAGGCCAGGATCTTGCGGAACTGGCCCTTGGAGGGGATGTCCAGGCCGTTGGTGGGCTCGTCCAGGAGCAGAAAGCGCGCCCCCGTGGACAGGCCGAAGGCCAGCAGGAACTTCTTCTTCTGGCCGTGGGACAGGCGGTCCAGGCGGTCCGGCATGGGCAGCTCGAACTCGGTCAGGTGCGCCTCGAGCCGCTCCCGGGAGAAGGCGGGGTAGAGCGGGGCGAGCATGTCCCGGTACAGGGCGCCGGAGACCGGCGGCAGCACGAACTCCTCGGGGACCAGGAACAAATCCGAGAGGAAGGCCGGCTGGCGCAGGTGGGGCACGCGGTCGAAGACGCGCAGGCTTCCGCCCTGGGGGGAGAGCAGGCCGCAGCACAACTTCAGCAGCGTGGTCTTGCCGGCGCCGTTCTTGCCCAGCAGGCCGTACAGGTTCCCCGGCCGCAGGGTCAGGTCCAGGCCCTGGAAGAGGGGCTTTTTCAAATATTTGAAGTGGATGTCGTGGATTTCGATCATGAGTGCCTCCGTGCTAGTGTACTAGTGAACTAGCACACTAGCTACATAGCGCACCAAAACACGGGCGTCAAGCTGTTTTTTCTTTTGATGTTTTTCCCGGGTAGCCCGACCGTTCTCGGTCGGCGAGCTACCCGGGGCAGGCATGTTTCCAGTTTATGCTAGCCCCCTGTAGCCTGCCGGGTTGCGCCGACCGTCCCCGGTCGAGCAACTTCGCAGGCTACGGGGGGTTGTGGGCTCGAAACCGGTCTTACGCGCCGAGCGTGGAGACCATGACGGCCTTGATGGTGTGGACGCGGTTCTCGGCCTCGTCGAAGACGCGGGAGTGCGGACCCTCGAAGACCTCCTCGGAGACCTCCAGGGCGCCCTCGGTCTTGGTCATCTCGGTGTCGTGGTTGTGGAACGCCGGCAAGCAGTGCAGGAAGATGACGTCGTTCTCGTCGGTCATGTCCAGCATCTTCTGGTTGACCTGGAACGGGCGCAGTTTCTTCAGGCGCTCGGCCCACACGGCCTCTTCGCCCATGGAGACCCACACGTCCGTGTAGAGCACCTTGGCGTGCTTCACGCCGGCGGCGATCTTGTCGGTGATCGTGATCTTCCCGCCGGTCTCGGCGGCGATCTTCTTCACGGTGTCGACGAGCTCCTTCTCGGGGAACAGGTCCCGCGGGCTCACGATGCGCATGTCCATGCCCATCTTGGCGCCGCCCACCAGCAGCGAGCGCGCCACGTTGTTGCGGCCGTCACCCACGTAGGCGAAGCCCACGCCGGCGAGCGAGCCAAATTCCTCGATGACGGTCTGGAAGTCGGCGAGCATCTGGGTGGGGTGCCACAGGTCGGTGAGGCCGTTCCACACGGGCACGCCGGCCCACTGAGCGAGCTGCTCGACGGTGTCGTGGCTGAAGCCGCGGAACTCGATGGCGTCGAACATGCGGCCCAGCACGCGGGCGGTATCCTTTACGCTCTCCTTCTTGCCGAACTGCAGGTCGTTCTTGCCGAGGTATTCGGGGTGGGCGCCCTCGTCCACGCAGGCGACCACGAACGCGCAGCGGGTGCGGGTGGAGGGCTTCTCGAAGATCAGCGCGATGTTCTTGCCCTCGAGCAGGCGGTGGCGGATGCCGACCTTCTTGTCGTCTTTCAGTTTGCGGGCCAGATCCAGCAGGTAGCCGATCTCTCCGGGGGTGAAATCGAGCTCTTTGAGGAAGTTGCGACCGCGTAGATTCATGGGCATGGAAAGTACCTCCGTGGGTGAATGGTGCCGGCCTGCCTTCGGGGGCCGGGATTCCCACCGTTTAGAAAGAAACGGGGAAAAGATCAACAGATATCGCGTGAGGTCCGGGAAAACGGCCGGTGACGGCCGCGGCGCGGGGACGGGGTCGTCGTCGGTCCGACGATTGGCCTTGCCCGCGGCGCCGCCCTGGGGTATAGGCGGTGCCGCGTCCACGGGGTTTTCCCACCCCTGGATGGGAGCCGCCATGAACCCCAACGACACGAGCCGCCTGTCCGAAGAGATCGCCCGGCGCCGCACCTTCGCGATCATCTCCCACCCGGACGCGGGCAAGACCACCCTCACGGAGAAGCTGCTGCTGTACGGTGGCGCGATCCATCTGGCCGGCTCCATCAAGCAGCGGCGCAACGACCGCGCGACCACCAGCGACTGGATGGAGCTCGAGCGCCAGCGGGGCATCTCGATCTCCACGAGCGTGCTGCAGTTCGAGTACCGCGGCCGGCGGATGAACCTGCTGGACACGCCCGGCCACAACGACTTCTCCGAGGACACCTACCGGACCCTGGCGGCCGCGGACTGCGCGGTGATGCTCATCGACTGCGTCAAGGGCGTGGAGCCCCAGACCATCAAGTTGTTCCAGGTGTGCCGCATGCGGGGCATCCCCATCGTCACCTTCATCAATAAGATGGATCGGGTCGGCCGCGATCCGTTCGACCTGCTCGACGAGATCGAGAAGGTGCTGGGCATCCCCTGCCACGCTCACACTTGGCCGGTGGGCGCCGGCTCGGCGTTCCAGGGCGTCTACGACCGCCTGCACCACCGGATGCTGCGGTTCGAGCGCGTCGCGGGCGGCGCCCTCCCGGCGCCCGTGCAGGTGGGCGACGTCCGGGACCAGGGTTTCCGGATCCAGGTGGGCGCGAAGACCCACGACCAGCTCCTCGAGGAGCTCGAGCTCCTCGACGGCGCGAGCGTCCCGTGGGATCGGGAGGCCTTCCTGGCCGGCCGGCTCACGCCGGTGTTCTTCGCCAGCGCGATGACCAACTTCGGCGTGGAGCCCTTCCTCGACGCCTTCGTCGAGCTGGCGCCTGGACCGCGACCCCGGCAGACGAGCCTGGGCGAGTTGGCCCCGGACGCGCCCGGGTTCTCGGCCTTCGTCTTCAAGATCCAGGCGAACATGGATCCGCGCCACCGGGACCGCATCGCCTTCGCCCGCGTCTGCTCCGGGCGCTTCACCCGGGAGATGACGGTCCTCCACGCCCGCACCGGCAAGGAGCTCTCCCTGGCGAAGTCGTTCCAGTTCTTCGCCCAGGATCGCGTCCAGGTCGAGGAGGCCTGGTCCGGGGACGTCATCGGACTTTGGGATCCCGGCGTGCTGCGCATCGGCGACAGCCTGTGCGAGGGCGAACCCCGCGAGTTCGAGGGCATCCCCCGCTTCTCTCCCGAGCACTTCGTGCGGGTCGTCATGACCGATCCGATGAAGCGCAAGCAGATGAAGAAGGGGCTCGAGCAGTTGTCCGAGGAGGGGGCGGTCCAACTGTTCTACGACCGTCACCGCATGGAGCGCGATCCGATCCTGGGGGCCGTGGGCGTCCTGCAGTTCGAGGTCACCCAGTACCGCCTGCAGGACGAGTACGGCGCCTCGATCCGGTTCGATCGCCTGCCGTACCGCCACGCGCGCTGGGTGGAGGGCGAGCTCGACCCGGAGAAGTTCGAACGCCCGGGCATCAGTTCGTGCGTTCTGGAAGTCGAGGGCCGCCCGCTGCTGTTGTTCGAGACGGAGTTCTACCTGCGCCGCGCCGAGGAGTCCAACCCCGGCCTCACGTTCGTCGCGGCCGTGCAGCCGGGACGCAGCGCCCGCGCCCGTATCCCCGGGTAGGGGACCAACCCGGGGAAAGGGATCAATACGAAATCAACTGGCTGCTGCGGCCGGAGATGAAGTAGTGGTTGAGGAGCTGGCGCTTCTCGACCTCTTCCTGCATCTGCCGCCAGATGGGCGGGTGGTCGGCGAGGATCTGGAAGAAGGTCTTCGCCGGGACCTGGACGATCTCGACGAAGGTGCGCGAGCGCACCGTGGCCATGGCGGGCTTGCGCTTGAGGAGGGCCATCTCGCCGAAGTACTCGCCCTCGCCGAGCACGCTCAGGATCTTCTCGGGGTTCGTGTCGTCGGCCTCGACGAGCACCTCGACCTCGCCGAGCAGGATCAGGAAGAAGCCGCCGCCCTTGGAGCCCTGCTTGATGATGGGGGTGCCGGCGCCGAAGCGGTGGAAGTGCAGATCGGCCAGGTACTGGGCGCGCTTCTCCTCGGAGATGAGGTTGAAGAACGACAGGTTCTTGATCATCAGATCCTGCAGCCGCTGGCGGTAGAACCGCTTGATGACCTCGAGGATGGCGGGGAACTTCTTGCTGATCTCCTGCACGGTCTTCTTGGAGATCTCGAGCACGGTGGTGCGCGTCGAGGCCGTGATGGAGGCGTGGCGCTTCTGGTCGGTCAGGAGCGCGAACTCGCCGAAGAACTCGCCCGCGTTGAGCGTGTTGATCTCGAGCTCCTCGCCGGAGGCCTGAAGCTTGGTCACGCGCACCTCGCCGTCGATGATCAGGAACAGCGAGCTGCCCGGATCGCCCTCGCGCACGATGACGGTGCCGGGGTCGTAGGCGGCGGTGGCCACCTGCGCGCGCAGGGCCTCGCGGGTGGCGGCGTCGAGCTCGCGCAAGAGCGGGGCGGTGGTCCAGAAGTCGTCGTCGGGCTCGAGCTCGTCGGCCGCCTCGAAGCGGTCCGGGGTCTTGTCGCTGGTGGGATCGTCCTCCCAGGCGGCGGAGAACATGTCCTCGTCCTGGCCCTTGAACACGTCGATGGTCTCGTTGCGGTTGGCGCCGGCGTTGGCGATGGACGACAGCCGGTCCTCGCGGGTGGGGAAGCGGTGGGTGATCGTCTCCGAGAGGGTCGCCGCGATGCGCGGCACGCCCGCGGGTGGGCTGGGGATGCGGCGCGCACCGGGATCGCTCTCGTCCTGCCAGGTGTCCATCTTGATCTGGTTGTAGTCGGCGATGGGCGTCGGGTCCTCGGGTTCGGACCAGTGGTTCATCATTTGGCCCACGTCCTCGTCGGCCGACGGCTCGCCGGCCGGGGGCGGGGGCGGGGGCGGCTCGGGGGTGCCGAAGCTCTTGCCCGTGATCGTCGAGAACAACTGCTGGAACTCGGCGATCCCCGGATAGAACTCGAGCACGCTGCGGCACACGGCCTCGGCCTGGCCGCGCTTGCCGGCGTCGAGGTAGGCCTGGGTCACGATGCGGTACTGCGACTTGGCCTCGTCGTCGCGGTCGAGCTTGCGGTAGAGGCCGGCCAGGCGCAGGCGCAGGTCCGGGCGGTCCTCGGTCTGCAGCGTCTGTTCCAGTTGCTTGGCTTCCTTGCGGATCTTGCGTTTGGTGAAGAAATCGAGGGCCATGGGGGCTCCGTGACGCTACGGCTTGGCGGGTTTCGGGGCCTTCCGGCTCTCCTCGAACATGCGCGTGATGTACTCCTGCAGGCGGGGCAGGGTGCGCGCGTCCTCGGTCAGGAACACGAGGACCTGGCGCTCGGCCGGGCCACCGATCTGGAATAGGGCCTCGGCCATCTTCTGCAGGGCGTGGATGTCCTGGGCGAAGGCCGGATCCGCGCGGTAGGCCAGCAGGAACTCGCGGAACGGACGGATGATGGCCTTGTCACCGATGGCCAGCAGGGCTTCGGTGAGGGCGACCAGCTCCTTCTGGGTGGTGTCGGGGTGGGCCAGGAGTTGAAGCATGGTGGGCACCGCCTCCTTGGTCTTCAGGGCACCGAGCACGGTCGCCATGACCTCGACGGCCTGCGGGCGGGTCCCCTTGATGAAGTCGAAGGGCTGCTGGAGCAGGCTCAGGTAGAGGGGCACGCCGTTGGGATCCGGGCGGGCGATGAGGTCGCGGGAGGCCTTCTCCCGAAGCTCGGGGGAGCTCTGGGGGTTGGTGAGCATCTTGATGAGGCGGCCCACGCCGGCGCCGCCGACCACGGCCAGCGCGTCGATGGCCAGGCGCTTGGCGAGGGGGTACCGCGAGTCGGGGTCATTGGCGATGGCGGTCAGGGCGTCCAGGAGCGGGATCGGCGCCTCGACCTCGGCCGCGGTCGGCGGCACGAGCCCGGCAACGTCGAAGGTCGCGCCACGCATGCGGATGCCCAGGGGCTCGGTGCGCCACACGCGCTCGCCGGTGGCGAGGCGCAGGGCCTCGAGGGAGCCGTCGGCCTTGGCGTAGAAGACGTACTCTTTCTGGGCGGTGGAGCCGATCAGTTCATCGGTGTAGGGGTGCATGACCGCCCACTGGAGGGTGGCCTGGGACTTCTCGTCCACGGAGAAGCCGAGGAAGTACTTGAACATGTGGATCACGAAGCGACCGTCCTGGAGCGCGGCGCGGCCGCCCTTGCCGCGGGTCCAGGAGGCCAGCAGGGACCGGACCTCGTAGGCGGAGTAGTCCACCGTGACGGGATCGTAACGGTCCAGGGAGTACCGGAACTCGACGTTGGCGATGTCGGTGGTCATGGTGGTCGGGGCCTTCTCGACGGCCTCGACGATGTCGTCGGCGAGCCGGTACATGCCCCGGCGGTCACCGAAGAAGATGCCCTCGGAGGAGGCGGACATGAAGCGGACCTCGCCCTTGGGGATCAGGATGCGCGCGAGCTCCTGCGGCTTGGATGTGTCGAGCAGGACCAGGTGCTGGTTGCGATAGGGCACCACCACGACGTTGTTGGTCATCAGGGGCAGGCCCATGCGGCCGTTGGCCTCGAGGGACCAGATCTCCTTGCCGTCCGAGCCGAGGATGGTGATGGTGGACACCTGGTTGAGGGGATCGCCGGCGGGCTTGAAGTTCGTGACGTAAGCGATCTTGCCGTTGGGGGCACCGGCTAGGCCCATGAACGTCTGCTGGGCGCGCATGGGGACCGACCAGAGCGGGCTGCCCGTGCGCACGTCGAGGGCGGTGAGCCCCTTGGTGCGGTCGAGGTAGGCCACCAGCGATCCGGCGATGACGTAGCGGGAAATGGCGTCCGGGGTGGGCTGCTTCCAAAGGACCTTGCCGGAGGAGGCCTGCACCGCGATGGCGGTGCGGGGGTTGGCGCCTTGGAACACGACCAGGGGTTCGCCGGTCGCGTTCATCGGACCAGCCGGTGGCAGGTTGACGCGGTCGACCGCCTTGGCGATCTTGCCCGAGTCGTTGGGCATGGTGTTCTGGTGGAACGGCGGCAGCGGCTTGCAGGCCGAGACGAAGAGCACGAAGAGGAACAGGCTGCGGGCGAGAGTTTTCATGGTGCGCCTCATTTCGAGAGAATCTGGAAAGCGAGTTTGCGGGACCGCGGAAACGCGTCGGGGCCGCTGCCGTGATACACCATCAGGACGTTCTGTGCGCCGGGCAGGTTGGTGTCGCCCAAGATCTGCACCAATTGGACGCGCACTGGTTCGGGGCCGAAGTCGTCCCGGGACAGCAGCGTCCCGATGGTGGCGATCAGGGGTTCCTTGGAGGTCTTGGTGTTCTCCATGGCGAGGGCCAGGGCGCGGGCGGTCCGGATGCCGCCGACGAAGCCCAGGGCCTGCATGGCGGGGGCCGATCCGCGGGCGAACAACTTGAGCAGCGGCTCCTCGGCCTCGGCGACGCGGCGCTTCCCGAGCAGCCAGGCCGCCTTGTGGCGCACGCTCTCGTCGTAGTCGCGCAGGGCGCGCAGCAGCAGCTCGTTGACGGTCTTGACGGGGGCGGCGTCCTTGCCGAAGTCTAGCTCGCACAGGGCGACGAGGGCCTCAGCCCGCAGCTCGGGGGCGCGGTGGCGCGTGTAGAACGTCAGCGTGTCCATGGAGCGGGCGTCCTTGCGGGCGCCGAGCGCCTGGATCATGGCCTTGCTCATGGCGGGCGGGTAACCCAGGAGCAGTTGCATCTGGAGCATTTCCAGGGACTCAGGCGTCTTGCGCTTGCCCAGCTCGGCGATGGCCGCGAGGGCGTCGGCGGAGTTGTCACCTTGAATCACGAACAGCAAATAATTCAGATCCGCCTGCTGAAGGTTTTTCGTGGGTGCCTTCTGCGCGGAGGCGGGCCGGGCGGCGCCGAGCGCGAGCACCAGGACGACCGAAAGGACAGAGAGGATTCGCATGTCTTCACTCCTATGAATCGGGGTTCCCGGTGAGGTTGCTGCACTTTTCGGGAACGCGCTACGCTATATCAAATTCGCGGGAGGAGTCAATCCATTACTAATGGAAGGCAAGGTTTTTTCCGGGCGCGCGGCCCCCGGGTCGGATCCGCTGCCGGGAAATCCGATTCTTCGCCAGCGGGGTGAAAATTCGGTTGTGTCCAAGATGGTTCTTTGATACACCTTGGCACCAGTCGTTGACGTGGATTGCTTGTTTTATTTGCCCAAGGAGTATTTTCGATGGAAGTGTTATACGAGGAGGAATATCGGCAGATACAGGAAATCGTCGAGCGCTTGTGTCGGGATGCCAACTCCAAGGCGGTGCTGCTGATCGACAAGAACGGCCAGGAAATCGCCTCCTCCGGAGAAATCGAGAACATCGACACGACCTCGCTTTCCTCGCTGACCGCGGGCAACGTGGCCGCCACCGGCGGCATCGCACGCCTGCTGGCCGAGAAGGAGTTCACCGGCCAGTTCCACGAGGGCGAGCACACCAACGTGCACATCTCCATCGTCGCCCAGCGCGTGATCCTGCTGGTCCTGTTCGACCAGCGGACCTCCCTGGGGCTCGTCCGGCTGCGGGTCAAGAAGGCGTCCAAGGATATCCAGGACATCCTCGACGCGATGTCGGCCAAGGAGCATCAGCAGGCCAGACCCTCGATCTTCGAGGAAATCACCGATGAGGACATCGACAACCTCTTCAATGACGACTAGGGGCCGGGCGCATGTCATTCATTAATTATTCCTCCCGCGAAATCAACTGCAAGATCGTCTACTACGGCCCCGGCCTATGCGGCAAGACCACCAACCTGCAGTTCATCTATCAGAAGACCAGCCCCGACGCGCGCGGGAAGATGGTGAGCCTGGCCACCGAGACCGAGCGCACCCTGTTCTTCGATTTCCTGCCGTTGAGCATGGGTGACGTCCACGGCTTCAAGGCCCGTTTCCACCTCTACACCGTGCCCGGGCAGGTGTTCTACGACGCCAGCCGCAAGTTGATCCTCAAGGGCGTCGACGGCGTGGTGTTCGTGGCTGACTCCCAGGTCGAGCGCATGGAGGCGAACATGGAGTCGCTGGACAACCTGCGCGAGAACCTCGAGGAGCAGGGCTACAACCTCGACGCGCTGCCCTACGTCGTGCAGTACAACAAGCAGGACCTCCCCAACGCCGCCCCCATGGAGGAGTTGAGCAAGGTCCTGAACCCCACCAAGGTCCCCGAGTTCTCCGCCGTGGCCACCACCGGCGACGGCGTCTTCGGCACCCTCAAGGCCGTGGCCAAGCTCGTCATGATGGACCTGCGCAAGCGCAAGTAGTCCCTCGAAAAGTCAAGAAAAAACGATTTCGATGGGAACAAGGGACGCCCGCAAAAGGGTGTCCCGTTGTAGGCGACAAAGTCGCCGGAATGATCCCGCGAAGTGCGGAGAATCCCGATTTCGATTTCGATTTCGATTTCGATTTCGATCTGGATACCGGAGGGGGGGGTTATTTCCGGGGTTCGACGTGGACGGTCACGAACGTGTCGTTCCCGAAGGCCGCGCGGATTCGCCGCTCCACTTCCGAGGCGATGCGGTGGCCCTCGCGCACGCTCAGGTCGGCGTCCACCCGGACGTGGAGCTCGGCGGCGATGTTGTTCCCCAGGCGCCGGGTGCGCAGGTTGTGGGGATCCTCCACGCCCTCGACGGAGCGAGCCAGCTCGAGGATGCGCGCCTTGTCCGCGGGGGGAAGCGCGCTCTCGAGCATTTCGTTGAGGCTGCCGTGGCAGATCTGCAGCGCCACCCGCAGGATGAAGAACGAGACCACGATCGAGGCGATGGGGTCCAGGATGGTCCAGCTCCGGCCGAGAAAGATGGCCCCGCCGATGCCGGCCAGGGTCCCGAGGGACGAGAGGGCGTCGGACCGATGGTGCCAGGCGTTGGCGAGGACGGCGGAGGAGTTGATCCGGCGGCCCACGCCCACCGTCCAGCGATAGAGCCACTCCTTGACGACGATGGAGACCGCGGCGGCCACCAGCGCGATCAGGTGGGGCATCGGGACGGGTTCCCCGTGGGTGGCGCCGTGGATGGTCTTGATCCCGCTCCAGCCGATGCCCGCGCCCACCAGCAGCAGCGCCACACCGATGATCATGGTCGCCAGGGTCTCGAACTTCCCGTGGCCGTAGTCGTGGTCGGCGTCGGTGGGCCGGCGCGTGATGCGCATGGTCAGGAGCACCACCAGGTCGGTGGCGAAGTCCGAGAGGCTGTGGATGGCGTCGGCCACCATGGCCGCGGAGCCGCCCAGGAGCCCGGCGGCCAACTTGAACCCCGTGAGCGCGAAGTTGACGACCGAGCCCAGCACTGTCGCGCGGGTCGCCAGGGCGGCCCGCTCGTCGGGCGCGGGGGAGGTGGCGGGGGGGGGCGTTCGTTCGGGGATCATGGACGCAGTCTAAGTTCGGGCCGCGTCGGTTTCAACCGGTTTTTTCGAGGCGTCTTCGTGATGGGCGGGTAAAAAGACCAGGAAGGACGTGCCGTGGCCGGGGCGGCTCTCGACCTGGATGGTGCCCCGGTTCTGGGCGACGATGCCGAACACGGTGGCGAGGCCCAGGCCGGTCCCCTCCCCTTGGGGCTTGGTCGTGAAGAAGGGGTCGAAGATGCGCTCGACCAGCTCCGGCGCCATGCCGCAGCCGTCGTCCCGGACCGCCAGCAGCACCCCCGGGCCCCCGGCGCCGGCGGCTGCGCCCGCGGGCAGCGGGTGCCGGGCGGTCTCGAGGCGGATCGTGCCGGTGTCGGCGATGGCGTCCCGGGCGTTGACGACGAGGTTGGTCAGGATTTGGTCCAGCTGCGAGGGATCCATGAAGACGGGAGGGAGGTCCTCCCCTGGGATCCATTGGAGCTCGAGGTGGTCGCCCACCAGACGCCGCAGCATCCGCACCATGTCGGCGACCGCGTCGTTGAGCTCCAGCACGCGGGGGGTCGCCGGTTGCTGCCGGGCGAAGGCGAGCAGCCGGCGGGTGAGCTCGGCCGAGCGCCGGGCGGCCCCCGAGATCTCGTCGAGCTCCGCGGCCGCGGGCGAGTCCGGTGCGAGCTCCTCCCGGGCGAGGTCGACGCTGCCCAGGATCACGCCGATCATGTTGTTGAAGTCGTGGGCCACGCCACCGGCGAGCTGACCGAGACTCTCGAGCTTGCGGATGCGGGAGATGTGATCCTGGAGCCGGCGCTGCTCTTCGAGGGCGCGCTGGAGCTCGGAGACGGTGCGGTCGAGCTCCCGGTTCAGGCCGGTCAGCCGCTCGTTGGCGGCGGACAGTTCCCGGGTGCGCAGGCGCACCTGCCGGCGCAGCAGCAGGGTGAACGCGCCGGCGAGCACCAGCAGCGACCCTACACCCACGTTGATGAGCATGACCCACAGCGGCACCCGGTCCCGCCGCACCTCGGGCGTCTGCAGCCACCGCCGCAGGCTGGCGTAGTAGACCGAGGAGAAGTCGTCCTTCATCCGGGCCAGGTGTGAGTCGAAGGTCGTGGCCAGCTCCTCGCACCCGCTGCGGCAGAAGGCGACGTGCAGCCCGCCCGGGTACAGGATGAGGTGGTTGGGCACGATGCCCGGACCCTTGTGCGGCGAGTAGTAGAAGAACCGCGAGGCCACCAGGGAATCGGCCTTTCGCGAGCGCACTGCCTCGACGGTGGCGGCGTAGTCGGGCAGGGGCAGCAACTGGAGGCGGATGCCGAAGACGTTGACCACCTCGTTGGAGAGGAACTGCTCCTGGATCGAGCCCTGCAGCACGGCGACGACCTGGCCGTCGAGGTCGGCGATGCGGCGCACCCGCCGGTCCTCGAGGGTGTACACGTCGATCCAGCTCTCGAGCACCCAGCCGCGGCTCAGGAGGAAGTCATCGGTCCGTTCGGCCGATTCCGCCACGTCCACCAACAGGTCGATCTGACCCTCGCGCAGCCGCTGGAGGTTCTCCTTCCAGGTCCCGGGCACGTAGGTCAGACGCCAGCCCTCCTGACGGGCGATCTCGTTGAGCACATCCACGAAGATGCCCATGGGCACTCCGTGCTCGTCCACGAACACCTTGGGGTGATTCTGGTAGACGCCCGCCCGCACGACTCGGCCCTCTACGGCCGCCCGGACCGACCGCGGCAGGGTCGTCGCGGCGATGATCGTCGCCAGGCAGAGGAGCAGGGAGAATGCGCGCATCAGAAAATATTTCCCGATTTCCAAAAGAAAATACTCCTTTCCAGAGCGCTTGTCATGAGGAATCTTGACGATCCATTGGATCGGGAAGGGGAAGGGATTCGTGGAAGGGATCTGGGAAGGGAGGGAGGAATTTCGATTTCGATTTCGATTTTGATTTGGAGATGGAGGGGGGCTCATTCAGGGGAAACCGGGCCATGCGACTTGACATGAGACGGGTTTCAGGGAAGGTTGTTTCCGAGCGAGGTCACCCGATGCCGTCCTCCCGGTTATTCTTTGTCTTTCGTGCTTTCCTGGTTTTCGTCTTTCTCTGTGTGCCCGCCCTGACCGCAGGGTGCGAGGAGGATCCCGCCCCCACGGGCTGGGAGGACATCCAGACCCCCGACTTCTCGGGGCCCCAGCCCGGCCTGGACGATCCGGGGGCGCGGCCCTGGCAGCACGCGGGCAGCTTCTACCCCGAGGATCCGGCGGACCTGTACCGCAACGTCGTGGGTCTCATGCGCGACACGGGGGTGCGCGAGCGGCGGGACGCCGCGGCCGTGATCACCCCCCACGCCAGCCTGCGGTACTCCGGAGAGGTGCAGGCCGAGGTGTTCGCCCGGATCACCGTGCCCGAGGTGGTGGTCGTGCTGGCCTCGGACCACGAACTCGAGGGCCAGCCGTTCGCCGTGTGGGGGCAGGGCCCGTGGCTGATCCCGGGGTACCGGGTCAGGGAGTGCTGCTACTCACCACGACGGACCTGGTGCACCGCGAGCTGCTCGAGGTGGCCCGGGAACAGGACGCGGCGCTCGCCCACTTCCTACGTAGTGGACTTCGCCACCGAGCCGCTCGCGTTCGTCCCCAGGGACGAGGCCCTCGCCGTCGAAAGGAGTGTACTGCGCGCTACTGACCCAAACTGTCAGCCAGGGAACGGAACTCACCAGATGGTCTGAATTGGCCCAAGAACATGGCGTCGACCAGAACGGCTTTATAGTGATCGCCAAGGCTCGTCTCAACTCGAGGGCACCTGACTACGCTGGATTCCTGCATCTTCTGCGACTTGCCATCCTCTCAATTCCAATCAAGAAGGTTCGAGATTCTGCGAGGGCACACTTACAACAGGCCCACGAAGCAGCAGCCGATTCCCTGGCCGCATGGAACGTCTACGACTTCGATAGCACAGTTTTCGGGTCCTCTCGGAAGGAAGGCGTGTGGGAGGGTGAGACGCTTCTTCGGATCGCGGCTCACGTCGCTACTTGTACCATGCGTGATAAAGTTAGGGGCGACGAGGATTTTATTTCCTTAGTGGATGCAGCGCGTAAGGTTTCGATGGTTCCGATCAGCGGTGGTCGACATGGCCTCGAGGATGCTGGGAAGCAGGCGCTTTCCTACCAGCGGTCGGAGTTGTACCTACCTGCCGAGATCGTTCGTTTTCATCACCTTCCGCTTAGTGCGGGCGACATATTTAAATATTTAAATGTACAGATAAGGAAAAGTATTACGTTTTACTGGCGCAAACGTGTGATATTGCAGTACGGTTAAATGGAGAGCGGTCGCGCGATAAAAAGTTGGTCCGGCTCGTGCCCATATGCGAGGTGAAGCTAGAACCTGCACGGAAACCAGGGCACTCGTATGAGTTGAAGTGGTGGGACCACCAGACCGGGAAATCCGCATACGTTCATTTTGCCGAAGTTATCATGATCAGGGCGGCGATATTGGACCTTGCGGTTCTCTCCGATGACGGGACGGTGAATTTCCCTGTTAAAAATATGAATCGTCTCACTTCGGTTTTGAGCCCCGCATGGTTGAAACACGCGGAGATGCTCGAGAGGACATTCAAGAGCGAAGTTAAAAGGTACAAACTTGTCCACCCTGCACTTTCAGATAATAAACATCAAATACCAAGGGATGTGCGCGAAAATGCTGAAAAGGTTCTTGCGCCGTGCTGTTCAAACACGAGTGAATTCAAGGCCCAACTCACGTCTAACTGCACAGGATTCACGGTGAACATTCAACGCGGTGATCGGTTGACACCTGTTCTTGCTGCAGACGTGCTGCGTTCTTTTGCTCTCTATCAAAGTCGTACGGGATTCAATCACGATGTCGCGGTCACGCCAGATCATGACAGCCTGGATGAGGGAGGGTGTGGGGAGTGAGAAACATAAGGTGGGCAGTAAAAGAGAGGCCACACATAGAATAATAGGCACAGTGCGGAGAAGTCTATGGGCTTGCTTTTTCAATTGAAAAATTCAATATGCATTTAGATAGGCACAATTTGCATAATTGCCATTCTGATAACAAAGGCAATTTGATAAAATTGGGCCACCGGCGTTGATTGAAAAACCAGCATTGGCGTGGTAGAAATAATCCCATATGTTTCTTCCGTCGTACCCAGACTCACTGGCTTCTAGATTATCTGTGCCAGAGGGAAATTCTCTCCAAATATCGACCAATTGATCCATGGATAAATTTAGATTATCGCCTTCGCCAGTTGTAACTGGGAAAGTATCGTCAACTGAAGTAGAGTCATATAAATCCCAGAAAAACCTACTTACATTCCCCTCAACATCCATGGGGCTGGTATCGCGATCCATGCAAACCTTTAAGGTGCCATTATTATAATAAGAGTCGATGAGACCTTCCATGTTTCTCACAGCAAGTACATAGTATGCACTTGTATCAGTATCCGAGAAGAAGGTCGCGGCAGCAAAAAAATTTGCCCATCCCTCTGAAACTGCGCATTTTTCATATTGGTCTATTTGACTCCAACTGTGACCATTTAGACAGGTGGACAAAGAACCAGGATATCCTAGAGCTCTCATCATGACTGAATGCCCGATCTCATGTGCAACACGGTGATTGGTATACGGCGTGCAAACACAAATATCTTGACCATTTGGCAACGCGGTATTGTTGCCGTCTGGGTTACCGTCTCCGTTTGCATCATCGTAACAATGGGACATACAAGCAGCAGAAGAAGGATTGTTCGGGAGGATATAGAAATTGGTTGTATCAGAGGAAAAAATGCTACTATTAAATTTTCCTTCGACGTGCAGTTGTGTCGCTGTGACATTAGCAGACGCTGTAGCTTCCGAATTAGAAACTGTCTGAGAGCTATCTAAAACAGTGTTAAGTGCGTCGGTGGAATTGCAACTAGTATTGGGATATAACCAATAATTTGAACAACTAACTGTCCAGTCATACCTTATATTGGTTGGTTGTCCGGTTCCGAAATCTGTTTTAACCGGAGATGCAATAACAAGTTCAGTTGTTGAATTAATCATGACGTTAGAATAAGCGGTCTCGAGATTTGTTGTTATGTAGATATCTTCAAGGTTCCCAATATTGTAGAAATAATAAAAACCACTACTGTTTGTAGTTGTTTCGGAAAGAAGATCATCATCAGTTTCATTACAACTATTCAGAAAATCTACACAATTACCATCCATGTCCCATAACTTCACTTTAATTCCAACTAGTGGTTGGTTGTTATTATAATTAGAATTTTTGTTGTATTCGCCACCACCATTGTATCTTTTCTCCATATAAGTTACCTTGCCATAAACCGTATGGTAAGCAGCATAAGCATTATTTGCAAAAAGAAGCAACGGCAGAACGAAAAGAAAACCTGTGTTTTTCAACATTTTTTACACCGTCATCCTTCAGGAAAAAAACAAAAAATGTAATTGAAGCATAATTGCCTCAAAACATGGCAGAGAAAAGTGGGGTCGGACTAATGGGGAGCAAGATATGCGGGTCTTGGAGAAAATAAGTTGTTCGATGCTGTTGAAAGTTAGAACATCAACATATACAAATAAATCTGGAAAAAATGCTTTTTCGCTCACTGTGGGTCACCAATAAAAAAGATACTCGTCCCTGACTGGATGTCAAGGAGGAAAATACTTTTCTCCACCCAATGCGAGCATGCAGTTCTCGGGCGCTATTGCAGCCGAGGTGCTCGCGCGAGTCGAGGAGCCCGATGTCGTGAACGTTCTGGCGTCGGACACTGACATGCTGGGGGCCCCATGGCGGTCTGGGGGCAGGGCCCGTGGCTGATCCCGGGGTACCGGGTCAGGGCGTGCTGCTGCTCACCACGACGGACCTGGTCCACCGGGAGCTTTTGGACGTGGCCCGGGAGCAGGACGCGGCGCTGGCGGACTACGTCCACCGGCTGGACGTGGAGGGGCTGCACGACTACATCACGGACGGGTCCATCACCATGTGCGGCGAGATCCCCACCGCCGTCATGATGGCCACCCTGCGCGCCCTGGGGCATGAGACCATGGAGATCGTCGCCGAGTCCGACAGTTACGCCGGCAACGGCAACGCCGACAGCGTCACCGGCTACCTCGGGGGTGTCGCGTGGAAATGATTCGTCGCCAGACGTTCCGGCGCCTCCTGCCGTTCCTGCTGTTCCCGATGCTGGGGCTCCCCGCCTGCACGGAGGACCTGCACACCCTGGGCGACTTCGTGCTCGAGGAGCCGCCCTGGCGCGTATACGACGCCTCCCGCGTTCCGGGCTACGAGTGGCCGACGCAGCACGCCACCTTGGCCAGGGCCGCCGACGCCCTGACGCCGCCGCTCGCGCTCGCGGGCTCGGACACCGGCGAGGACGGCATCGTGTACGCGGCCGCGTTGGGCGGGTATTACCTGATCAAGGTGCAGCGCCCGGACGGCGGCTTCGGCTACCAGTACGACTACCGGACGGGGCTCTGGGCCGACGAGGACGAGATCCACCGTCAGTGCGGCAGCGCGTTCACTCAGGCGATGCTCGCCGAGCTCACCGGTCGTCCCGAGTTCTCGCTCTCCACCGAGTGGGCCCTGCGCTGGCTCACCTCCCAGGTGACCGAACTGGGTGACTCGGCCGTGCTCACCGATCTGGGTGGCACCGCGCTGGTGCTGCTCTCGCTCACCTCCCACGCGAAGCACCTGGGGGACATCTCCCGGGACGCACTGATCGACCGCCTGGGGCAGTACCTGCTCGACAGCATCGCCGAGGGTGGCGTCTTCACGCGCGGGGGGTCGCTGCAGTGGGGGCAGAGCCTGCAGGCCCTGGGGCGTCTCTTCGATTATACGGGGGACGCGCGGTACCTCGACGCCATGGAGGCCACCGGATACTGGCTCTACCAGCACCCCGAGCGCTCCTACGAGGCCACCGACGAGGGGTATCTCATGAGCCTGTGGGTGGGGGATCCGCTGGTCCGGCTGTACGCGCACCGGCCGCTGGCCTGGATCCCGGAATACCTGTTCCGCATCACCGACGCCATCGTCGCCCGGCAGTATCTCCCCCACAACACCGGCGACCTGGACCGGCTGGGCCATTACATCTGCGAGGAGGCCGGAGAAGGCCCCACCTGGCGTACCGCCCTGCGGCTCGAGGGCGTGGCCGACGCGGTCGCCCTGGCCCGCCTGACCGGGGACCAGGACCGCCTGGCCCGCTACCGCGAGAGCGTGCGGTTCGCCGTGTACGCGCTGCAGAAGCTCCAGTTGCGCGTGGGCGACACCCGGGGCGCCGTGGACCCGATCCTGGTCGAGGGCGCCTGGCCCCTCTCCCCGGACAGCCGCACGCTGCGCGCCGACGTCACCCACCACACCGCCAACACCCTGCTCAAGGCCGCCCTGTACCTCGAGTTCGAGGGGATCGAACCCGCCGGACTTTTTCCTTCTTCTTCCCCTGCGGAAGTGCTATAAATCCCCCGCTTTCGCAGGGAAAATCCTGTCCGAAACGAACCCGAAAGGAGTGCTTCACCATGGAAATGCGCAACATCGGCATCATCACCTCCGGCGGCGACTGCGCCGGCCTGAACGCGGTGGTCAAGGGCGTGAGCCTGACCGCGCTGGCCCACGGCATCAAGACCCTGGTCATCCCGAACGGCTATGCCGGCCTCTACAACCTGATCGAGTTCGATCACCTCACCGAGCTCACCCCGCGCCGCCTGGACAACGTCAACGTGTCGGTGGCCGGCTCCGAGGCGGGCCACTCCCGCGTCAAGATCTCGTCGATCAAGGACGAGAACAAGTACAACCGCATCAAGGAGGGTCTGGCCAAGCATGAGATAGACGGCCTGATCATCTCCGGCGGCGACGACACCGGCTCGGTCCTGGTGGACCTCGCCTCCAACGGCATCCGCTGCATCCACGCGCCCAAGACCATGGACCTGGATCTGAACTCCTACTCGGTGGGCGGCGACTCCACGATCAACCGCATCTCCGAGATCACCCAGGACCTCAAGACCACCGGGCGCACCCACAACCGCATCATGGTCATCGAGGTGTTCGGCCGCTACGCCGGTCACACGGCCTTCCGCGGCGGCATCGCCGGCGGCGCCGACGCCATCCTGATCCCGGAGATCCCGGTGAACTTCGACGTGCTGTACGACCACCTGCGGACCGTCTACTGGCGCCGCATCCTCGAGAGCGACGTCAACGCGGGGACCTACTCCATCGTGGTGGCCGAGGGCATCCGCGACTCCTCGGGCGCCGAGCTCACCGACGACACCGCCGGCGTGGACTCGTTCGGCCACAAGAAGCTCTCGGGCGCGGGCAAGTACGTCGTGCAGGAACTGAAGAAGCGCATGGAGAAGGACTCCGCCGTCCGCAACAACATGCGCCAGACCGGCATGTTCGTCGAGAAGCTCTACGAGATGCCCGAGATCCGCATGATCCAGCCGTCGCATCTGGTCCGCTCCGGCGGATCCTCCGCCTACGACGTCAACTTCGGCGCCGAGATCGGCGTGGCCGCGATGGAGCTGCTGCTGGCCGGCTACTCCGGCGTCTCCGTGGTCGAGGTCAAGGGCACCGAGGTCCGCTTCCAGAAGACCACCGAGTTGATCAAGCAGCGCTTCGTCGACCTCGAGGAGTGCCGCTTCTTCGAGAACATGGGCATCTGCTTCGGCCGCAGCGTCGAGCCCGCCCGCCCCACCTTCAAGGAAGTGCAGGGCCGCGTTGACCGCATCTACTAGCCCGTCCCCCGCCGGATCCCGCCCGTCATGACGACCTCGAAGAAGAAACAGTCCGTCGCCAGCGGCAAGATCGTCGTGCGCAACCGCAAGGCGCACTTCGAGTACGAGCTCGTGGAGCGCCACGAGGCCGGCATGGTCCTCAAGGGCTCCGAGGTGAAGAGCCTGCGGGCGGGCCAGATGGACATCGCGGACGCCTACGTCGAGGTCGCGGGTGCCGAACTGTGGCTCGTGGGCGCCCGGATCACCGAGTACTCCCACGCCAACCGCTTCAACCACGATCCCCTGCGGCGCCGCAAGCTGCTGATGAACCGGGCCGAGATCACCCGCATCACCGTGAAGGTCCGGGAAAAGGGGTTGACCCTGATCCCCCTCACGGTATATTTCAATGAGAGAGGAAAGGCGAAGCTGGAGATCGCGCTGGTACGGGGCAAGCGTCAGTACGACAAGCGCGAGGACATCCGGCGCCGCGACGACGAGCGGCAGATGGCCCGCATGCGCGACTGAAGCCCTTCCCAGCGAGGTGTGTCATGCTGCTGTCCACCCGTCTGATCGAGCTCATCGAGGCCAAGGCACCCGTGCTGGGGGCGCGTTGGAGCAAGGTCGTCCTCGAGCACCCGCTCACCACCTCCTACCGACGCCTGACCGAGGAGGAGCTTCGCCGCCGCGCCATGAACGTCTACGCCTCCCTGGGGCACTGGCTGGACCAGCGGATCTCCCGGGAGGAGGCCAAGGACCGCTACTTCGCCTTGGGCCGGCGCCGCTGCGCCGAGGGGTTCGAGCTGCTCGAGCTGGTCGTCGCGCTCTCGCTGGAGAAGAGCATCCTCATGGACGTGCTCGAGGAGGAGAGCCTCTTCTCGGACGCCCTCCACATGCACGGCGTGTTCGAGTTGATGGCGATCATGATGGACTTCTTCGATCGCGCGCTGGTCTACACCATCCAGGGCTACGAGACCGAGCGGCGTTCGGTCCCCGCGGCCCCGCCGGCCGAGCCCCGCAAGGTCCGTCCCACCATGACCTGGTTCGCCGTGGGCGACGATCCTGCCGATCCCGGGAAGAAGTGATCTCCGATCCCCCCGTAGTGCGACCGGTGGAATCGTGAACGATTCCACCGGTCGCACTACAGGG
>CALKWH010000351.1 GCA_938004375.1 uncultured Pseudomonadota bacterium | reverse complement strand
GATCGTATTCGGTGACTGGAGTTCAGACGTGTGCTCTTCCGATCTGCCCTCGAGGCCCAGGGCCTCAAGGTCGACCGCAAGATCTTCGTGCTCGCCGATCCGATCAAGTCCACCGGCGTGCACCAGGTCACCTGCCGCCTGACGCAGTCGGTGACGGCCAGCCTGAAGGTCTGGGTCATCAGTGAAAACTGATCCCGTCGGAGTCGGGGTTCCCCTTGACTTCTGAAGCCCGCCTGCCTCCCCACTCCAAGCCGGCCGAGATGGCCGTGCTCGGAGCCATCCTGCTCGAAGCCGGCATCCTGTCCCAAGTCAGCCCGATCCTGTCCGCCGCGGACTTCTACGTCCCCGCGCACCAGGACCTGTTCGAGGCCATGATCGCGCTGGACGACCGGCGCCAGCCCATCGATCTCACGACGCTCTCCAACGAGCTCGAGGTCCGCGACCGCCTCGGCCGCATCGGCGGTCTCGAGTACATCGTCGATCTGGCCTCCCAGGTGCCCACCACCGCCAACGCCATGCACTACGCGATGATCGTGCGGGACAAGTCCCGCGTGCGGCGGCTCATCGGCGCCTGCCACGACATCTCCTCGAAGGCCTACGCGCCCAAGGACGAGGACGAGGGAGACGAGGTCAACCTGTTCGACTGGGCGGGCCAGATCTTCTACAACGCCACCCTCGAGGACCGGGTCGCCACGTTCTCGCACATCAAGGTGGAGCTGGTGAAGTTCCTCGACAAGATGAGCACCGCCTGGCAGAACCCCGAGATCGGGCTGGGCGTGCCCTCGGGCTTCGACGATCTCGACCGCATCACGGGCGGCTTCAAGCGCGGCGACCTGGTCATCCTGGCCGCGCGCCCGTCCATGGGCAAGACCGCGCTGGCGCTGAACATGGCCGAGCACGCGGCGCGCGCCGGCGTCCCCACGCTGGTCTTCTCGCTGGAGATGAACGCCGAGCAGCTCACCATGCGCCTGCTCTCGTCGGCCTCCCGGGTGAACCTGCACCAGTTGCGCAACCAGTTGACGTACACGTCCTCGAAGACCAGCGACTCCACGCTGTTGTCCCGCATCACCGCGGGCTGCAACGAGTTGTTCAAGGCGCCGCTGGTGATGGACGACACGCCGGGCATCTCCATGCACACGGTGCGCGCCCGGGCCCGCCAGTGGCGCTCGAACCGCGACTTCTTTCCGGCCGGCGAGCCTCACAAGCGCGGGCTGATCCTCATCGACTACCTGCAGCTCATGCACGGCCGCACGGGCAAGAACATCAACCGCGAGCAGGAGATCTCCGAGATCTCGCGCGGCCTGAAGGCCCTGGCCCGCGAGCTCGATCTGCCGGTGATTGTCCTCTCCCAGCTCAACCGCGAGGTCGAGAAGGAGAAGGACAAGAAGCCCATGCTCTCGCACCTGCGCGAGTCCGGCGCCATCGAGCAGGACGCCGACATCATCATGTTCATCCACCGCGCGGAGTACTACGACCGCGAGAACCCGGCCCTGAAGGGCAAGGCTGAGCTCATCGTCGCCAAGCACCGCAACGGGCCCACCGGCACCGTGAACCTGCAGTTCATCCACGAGTGCACCAAGTTCGAGAACGCCACCACCGAGGACAACGCCGCCATCTACGTGCCCCCGGAGGACAGCCCATTCTGATTGCCCTGCGCAATCCACGGAGTCTTTATGAGTAACGAACAGACCTGCAAGCAGAACATCCAGTCCTACCTCGACCAGCTCGCCGCCATCGGCCTGTATCTGGGCAAATCCAAGCTCAAGTTGTTCGAGAAGAACGCCTCGAAGCAGGTCTTCGAGATGCTCAAGAGCTTCAACATGGACGGGGAGAAGGACCGCCCCACCCTCGAGGCCCTGGCGCCCAAGGCGCTGGGTGACGGCCGCATCGCCGTGCCCGCCACCGGTGGCGAGACCTACTTCATGAAGGAAGTCGGCGGCGCGTGGAAGATCGCCGACGTCGAGCTGCCCTGCAACTGCGCCATGGAAGAGGACTCCGCGGCGGCCGGCAAGTGCATGATGTGCGAGGGCACCGGCAAGTCCGGCGACGAGAAGTGCACCGGCTGCGACGGCACTGGCGTTTGCGCCGAGTGCGAGGGCACCCTGAAGGTGTCCCTGTCGAAGACCCTCGAGAAGGCTGGCTGCGAGGACGGACGTTGCGAGGATCCCGACCACCACCACACGCCGGACGCCCCCTTCGAGAGCCTCGAGGCCTTCACGGCCGAGTTCCTCAAGGGTGACGTGACCCCGCTCACCCGCGCGGTGGCCGACTTCGTCTGGGAGATGGACGGCGTCTACCGCAAGTACTGTGACGACATGCGCGCGCTGTACGACGAGTTCTTCTCCACCGCCGAGCTCGCGTATCCGCACATCCTGTTCCCGGTGTACGAGCGCCCGTTCATGGCCATGCCCGATCCCAACCCCGAGGACGGCTCCGGCGAGATCCATAACGTCTCCATGGCCGAGGAGGAGTTCCTGCTCACCGTGCAGGCCGCCGGCCAGGGCAAGATCCGCATCACCGAGATCCAGGTCCCCTGCGAGTGGGAGATGCACCCGGTGTTCCAGCCCCACGACGAGCCCATGCCCTGCGAGTGCATGGACGACGAGGGCGTCCCCGACGAGGATTGCCCCTCCTGCAAGGGCACTGGGCTGGTCGTGTGCCCGATTTGCCTGGGCCTGGGCTGGATGGAGATCGCGCCCAACCCCGTCACCGACGACCTCATCGAGGACGCAGATCGCTACCGCCAGTTGGTCCCCGCCCTCTACGACATGGACGAAGAGTAAAAGACCGCAGAAATCAACAACAATAATAAATTTTCAAAGTCCACTAAGTCCACGGAAGGGTTCGTATGAAACGTCTTGCCTGGGCGCCGGAGCCGACCGCGGGTGGACATAGTGGACACAATGGACACAGTGGACACAGTGGACGTTTTCGCATTTGAACGGTTTTTGGGGGCTTCCGAGCCGTCTTCACCTGACCCCTTGACAGTCGCAAATCGGTGTTTACTTTCCTTCCCAGAAAGCCTGATTGATATTGATAATGATCAGGCAAATGAAATCAATATTGCAAGAGGAGGTGACATCATGCTTGCCAATTGGTTTGATCTCAACAATTACATCGCTCAGCAACTGTCCCGTCAGATGAACGCCATGTTCGAGGAGCAGGCCGCCTCGATCTCCGCCTGGCCGCCGTGCAACATGTACGAGAACGCCGAGGCCGTGGTCCTGACCGCCGAGGTTCCGGGCTTCACCTCGGACGACCTGACCCTGACGGTGGTGCAGGACGTGCTCACGCTCTCCGGCGAGCGCAAGCCGAAGAAGGTCGAGGAGTCGGTCGTGCACCGCCGCGAGCGCCAGAGCGCGGTGAAGTTCTCCCGTTCGTTCACGCTGCCGTACCGCGTCGACGCCGGCAAGGTCGAGGCCGATCTCAAGGACGGCGTGCTGACCGTCATGCTGCCGCGGCACCCCGAGGAGCAGCCCCGCAGCATCCAGATCTCGAAGAAGTAGGAAAGGAGGATCACCATGCGTACCGAAATGCAGGAAACCCGGAAGACCGAGAACCAGGAAGTCGAGAAGATCGAGAACCGCCGCACCGTGATCCCGGCCGTGGACATCTACGAGAACGCCCGCGAGTTGTGGATGGAGGTGGATCTGCCCGGCGTGCGCGAGCAGGACGTGGAGGTGAACTTCGAGAAGCAGGCGATCCGCATCGCCGGCAAGGTCGGCCAGCCCCCCGAGGGGTGGCGCCGCACGCTGCGCGAGTACGCGCCCATGGACTACGAGCGGTCCTTCAGGCTGCCGTCGGGCCTGGACGTGGCGAAGTTCCATGCCGAGTTCGAGAACGGCGTGCTGACCCTGCATCTGCCCAAGTCCGCCGAGCACCAGCCCCACAAGGTCGCGATCAACGCCAAGAAGTAAGGCCTCCTTGACACGCGCGGGGGTTTCATCTAATACGGCGACACCGGCCAACGACGGCCGCCAACCCCGGGGCGCTGCCTCGATGCAAGGAACCCGACGATGACCAACACCCACGTGGAACCCCTGAACCTGAAGCTCCCCCACAAGGTCGCCGACCTCTCCCTGGCCGAATGGGGTCGCAAGGAGATGGAGCTTGCCGAGCGCGAGATGCCCGGCCTGATGGCCGTGCGCGCCAAGTACGGCCCGCAGAAGCCGCTCTCCGGCCTGCGCGTCATGGGCAGCCTGCACATGACCATCCAGACCGCCATGCTCATCGAGACCCTCGAGGCCCTGGGCGCCGACGTGCGCTGGGCGTCGTGCAACATCTTCTCCACCCAGGATCACGCCGCGGCAGCCATCGCCGCCGCCGGCCGCACGGCCGTGTTCGCGTGGAAGGGCGAGACCCTCGAGGACTACTGGTGGTGCACCGAGATGGCGCTCACCTGGCCCGACGGCCGTGGCCCTGACCTGATCGTCGACGACGGCGGCGACGCCACCATGCTCATCCACCTGGGAGTCAAGGGCGAGCAGGATCCGGCCACCCTCGAGCAGCCCGTCTCCCACAAGGAGATGCAGATCGTGCTCGACCGGCTGCGTGCCAGCGTGGTCGCCCGCCCCGACCACTGGCGCAAGGTCGCCGCCCGCGTGAAGGGCGTCTCCGAAGAGACCACCACCGGCGTGCATCGCCTGTACCAGATGATGGAGAAGAAGGAGCTGCTCTTCCCGGCGATCAACGTCAACGACAGCGTCACCAAGAGCAAGTTCGACAACCTGTACGGCTGCCGCGAGTCCCTGGCCGACGGCATCAAGCGCGCCACCGACGTGATGGTGGCCGGCAAGACCGTGGTGGTCTGCGGCTACGGCGACGTGGGCAAGGGCTGCGCCCAGTCCATGCGTGGCTTCGGCGCCCGGGTCATCGTGACCGAGATCGACCCGATCTGCGCGCTGCAGGCGGCCATGGAGGGCTACGAGGTCAAGACCCTCGAGGACGTCGTCTCCCTCGGCGACATCTTCGTGACGGCCACGGGCAACTTCCACATCATCCGCGGCGAGCACATGGAGCGCATGAAGGACGCCGCGATCGTCTGCAACATCGGCCACTTCGACTCCGAGATCGAGATGACCTACCTCGAGCAGACCCCCGGAATCGTCAAGTCCACCGTGAAGCCCCAGGTGGATCTGTGGACCGTGAAGTCCGGGCGCACCATCATCGTGCTCGCCGAGGGCCGCCTGGTGAACCTGGGCTGCGCCACCGGCCACCCCAGTTTCGTGATGAGCACCTCGTTCACCAACCAGTGCCTGGCCCAGATCGAGCTAGCGACGCAGCCCCACGAGGTCCGCGTCTACACGCTCTCGAAGAAGCTCGACGAGGAGGTCGCCCGCCTCCACCTGGACAAGCTCGGCGCCCGCCTGACCACCATGACCCCCGAGCAGGCCGCCTACATCGGCGTCCCGGTCGACGGGCCCTTCAAGCCCGAGAATTACCGCTACTAGCCGTTACGCCTTTGGACTGCGGTGACCTGCCGGTCGAAGACGACCGGGGCACCGCTGGTCTTTCCTTCCCATATGGACTGCGGCGACTTGGCGCCGCGGGTCTTCCCCGCCGAGCGACCGGTCACCGGTCGCACCGCGGGGTTCTTCACTTCTTCTTCTTCTTCTTCTTGCTTCCGGCTCACCGGTCGTGGCCAAAACGCCACGACCGGTCGTTCTCCGACGGTTTATCGTTCATTTTTGTATTTCATTTTCGCCGGCCGGCGGGCGTAAGTATTTGTTTTTATTCTATCTTTGCTTTGCGGAGGCGCAGCCTCCGCACCTCCAGGTCAGGGGGACGCCGGCCCGGCAACTAGAGTATCTTCCACGCGCTGCAGGGGACGGCCGAGGCCGGAAATCCCCCCGACACCCCCCTGTTTGCGGCTGACGTGAACTCGTACTCATCGTCGAAGATATGGAGTGCGGCCACCTGGGGCCGCATCCCATTTCACCAAGGACTGCGGCGACCTGCAGGTGGAAGACGACCGGGGCGCCGCATCTTTCCCTTCCCACCTGGCCCGACAACCCCCTGTTTTGAGACCGCGATGAACTCGTACTCATCGTCGATACAATAAGTGCGAAAGCTCTGCATGCGCAATGTCTTCCTATGGACTGCGGCCACTTGGGGCCGCATCTTGTGCGCCTGAAAGCGCATCAGTATTTGGAGGTGCAAGTCCTCTCCGACCGAGGCTTCATGGGTCGGTGGCCGATGGTAACTGCGTCGCCGCGAGGCAAGGTGGAGAGCAACCGGAGGCAAAGGACCAGTCTGTACGATGAGGAACCCTATCTTTTCTTTCCGGAGGCGCAGCCTCCGGACCTCCAGGTCAGGAGGACGCCGGCCCGGCAACGAGAGCATCTTCCATGCGCTGCTTGGGACGGCCGAGGCCGGAAATCCCCCCGACCGGTCTCCCGGTCGCCCGACACCCCCCTGTTTTGCTGCTGCGATGAGTACGAGCTGCTTTCATCAAAAAATTGGCTCTGCAGGGACTTCACTATGGACTGCGGCAACCCGGCGGTCAGGGGACGTCGAGGCCGAAGCCCTCCTCGAGGGTGGTGAAGACGCCGGGGGCGAGGCCGCGCCGGCGCAGGGCGGCGGCGAGATCCGCGGGGGGATCGTGGCGGGCCTCGTCGGCCCGCGGGAAGGTGCCGTGGTGGATGGCGACGGAGCGCGCCGCGCGCAGGTCCAGGTGGGCCTGTACGGCGTCGGCGGGATCCATGTGGACCTCGCGCATGAACCACCGGGGGATATAGGCACCTATGGGCAGGAGCGCCAGGCGCAGGGGGCCGAAGCGCTCGCGGATCAGGCGGAAGTGGCGGCCGTGGCCGGTGTCGCCGGCGAAGAGCACGGGGCGTCTGGGTGAACCAGGGCGGTCGCCCTGGGTGAGGAGCACGAAGCCCGCCCAGAGCGTGGTGTCCCGGTCCGAGAGCGTGCGCCCCGAGGAGTGGCGGGCGGGCACGACGACGACGGAGAGGCCCCGGACGATGGTGCGCTGCCACCAGTCCAGCTCGATCACGCGTCGGATCCCCTGGCCGGTCAACCGTTTTTTGCAGCCCTGGGGGACCACGAAGACCGGGTCGTGTCTTTTCTTCAGGCGCAGGAGCGTGGGGTAGTCCATGTGGTCATAGTGGTCGTGGCTCACCGCCACCACGTGGATCGGCGGCAAATCTTCGAAGCGCAGGCCCGGGGGGAGCACCCGGGCGGGGCCGGCGAAGGACACAGGTGATACCCGGTCGCTCCAGACGGGGTCGAACAGCACGTTCACGCCGTCGGCCTGCACCAGCGCCGTCGAGTGCCCGACGAAGGTCACCCGCAGGTGGCCTGGGCCGACGGCTGCGGGGGGCTTCGGGCCGTGGGACGCGAGGATCTGCGTGGGCCAGGGTTTCCGGTCGCGGTTGAAGAACCACTTGAGCACCGCCACCGGGCCGCGGTGGGAGGTGCGTTCGAGGTTGTGGTACCGGCGCCCGTCGAAGTGGTCGTTGCGCGGCCGCGGGCGGTGGGCGCAGGCGGCGGGCAGGAGGCTGAAAAAAAGCAGGGAAGCCACGAGGTGCTTCATTTGAACTCCAACAGTCTCGAGAACGCCTTCGGGAGCGTGGCGTCGTGGGGGTCGTCGAACCAGTTGCAGCGGGCGTCCGGGGCGGGCTCGCGCGTGAGGCGGGCGTCGACCACGCGCAGGATCCAAAGCCGGTGGGTGAACACGTGGCGGGCCTCGCCCAGGGGCGCGCCGAGGGTCAGGTCCAGGCCGGCGGTGGCGAAGTCGGCGACCGGATCCGCGCCGTCGTCGGGGACGAAGGGTAATTCCCAGAAATTGGCCAGCAGGCCGGTGGCCGGGCGGCGGCGCAGCAGGGTGCGGCCCGCGTCGTCGCGGATCCGGGCGACCAGCAGGCGCTCCGTGCGGGGGGCGGCCTTGGCGGTCTTCTTC
>CALKWH010000350.1 GCA_938004375.1 uncultured Pseudomonadota bacterium | reverse complement strand
GATCGTATTCGGTGACTGGAGTTCAGACGTGTGCTCTTCCGATCTGCCCGTCCCTTCGGCACAGTTGAGCGATTCGCCTACGGGTTCGTGTAGAATTGCAGAGATGGCGGATCGGAATCCCCTCGCGCCCTGCCAAGTTTTACGGCGCCCGTCCGGCGGACGGGCGCTACGGCGCCGCGGAGATGGCGGATCGGAATCCCCTCGCGCCCTGCCGAGTGTCACGGCGCCCGTCCGGCGGACGGGCGCTACTGCGGGCGCTACTTCGCCGTAGGTCCTGCCCGCCGGAATAAACCGCGCAGGCAACAGGCGGCATACTGGCCCAGCGCCTGCAACCGCTTCGCCAAGGAAACCCGGACGGCCTCGCCATCCCGGGCGATCACCTTGCCGAGCACGCAGGCTGGCTCCACCAGGGGATCGGGCCCAGCGCCCCGGTCCGCCTTGATCAGGAGCCGCCACTCCCCCCGCCGTCGCACGTACCCCAGGAACCGATGGACCACCAGGCGGTGGCGCTGCGGATCGCGAAACGCCACCACATCGCCGGGGACGAGGAACCGGGCGCGCTTCACCCGCACCGCGGCCCGATTGTCGACTTCGGGTTCCATGCACTCCCCGTCCACCCGGAGAACCACCTCGTCGCCATCGGTCAAGGCCGTGGTGAGACAGCTTCCGGGGCCCGCCGCTGCGTTCCACTGGTCCGGGTTCATGGGCCGACGCGCCTCCCATCTACCTCGCCGCACATCTCGTCGATGGCCAGACAGAAAATCGGCGCGCCAAATTGCCGGGGTCGTTCCCCGTTCCATCTGGACGCCGCGGCGATGGCGCGCTGCCTGACCTGCGCGAACAGGGGCGACCGGTTCCAGATCTCCGCAATGGACTGCTGATGCAGGTTCCCCGCGACTTCCCGAATGTGCATGCAGGGCTTCACGTTGCCGAAGGGATCGATGTCGACGCCGGCCAGACCCACCCTGCAAGAGGCCATTTCCTCGGCATCGGCGTCCGGTGCGGCCTCGGACGCCGGACACTCGGGCCCCACCGCGATACTTTCCTTGCGCTCCGCCATCAGGGTCTCGATCCGGTCCCACGTGGCCCGGCTGGGCTGGATGGACAAAGGCGCCGTGTCGCCGTTGCTCCGTGGGCCCACGGGCCCCTGGAACCGCAGGGGGGCACCGAGCTCGTCGCCGAGCGCGATCATCGTCTCGATCTGATGCTCGTTCCAGGCGGTGGGCGTGGCCACCGTGGCACAACGCAGGCCGGCCGCCCGCGCCTGACGCAGGTTGCCCATCAGGCGGTCAAAACTGCCGGGGACGCGGGTCTGCCGGTCATGCACCTCGGCGGTGGCCCCATGCAGGGTGACTTCGACGGTGTACGGCTCCACCTCGCGGAGCAGCCGCTCGACATTGCGGGGATCCAGCAGATGGCCGTTGGTGCGGATCCGGACCACGAAACCCAGCTCCCGGGTCATGTTGCCGATGTCGAAGAAATGGGGGTGGACCATGGGCTCGCCCCCGGTGAGCATCAGGAACAGGGTCTGCATGCGGGCCAGGTCCTCGAGCAGGGCCCGGTACTGCGGCAGCGATAGCGGCGTCCCCGGCCGGTCCCGGTCGTTGTAACAGAAGAAGCAATTGAGATTGCAGCGATAGGTGAGCTCCAGGGTCACATCGAGGAGCAGGCGATTCGCCAGGACCGCTTTCATCACCGTGTCGCGGTACATTCCCCATTACCCCCCGGCTGGACCGCCACCCGGTCCGCCGACCGTCTGGAGAGCCTTCTCCCCGCGCAACTGCTCCAGAAAGAGGGCGACGTCCGACTTCGCCCGGGCTGCATCCACATAAAAGGCCTGCGCCACCGCTTCGGCCAGTTCCGACACCGTCATCGCCTGCCGGCCGAGAGTCTGAATGATGTACAGTCCCACATCGTTCACGACCAGCACCCGCCCCTCTTCCAGGTGCACCAGCACGCCCTGACCGGCCACGTCGCGAAAGCGCACCCGACCGGACAGGCGGACTTTATCTTCTTGGATTGATTCAGGCATTTTCACCACACCTCAACAGGGTCGTCATGATCGCCTCGAAGGGATCGTCGCGGGCAACGCCCAGGCGGATTACCGGAACATGGCCCACGAGCGCCGTCAATATATCCAGCAGTTTGGGCAACTCCTCGGGATCGTCATTCACGTACGGGCAGCCGGTGAGGAGCCCGGCCACCCCCTCGGCGGGTTGCACCGGGGCGGCGGTCAGGGCCGGCGTCTTTTCCAGCAGGGCGATGCGGCCGAGGCGGTAGATCCCGGATCCGGAGAGACTCTCCATGGGGCGCCGGAATTCGCCGGTGAACGGCACCTGGTGAACGAGATAGCCATCGTCTTGCCGGAACACCAGGTTGATGTCGTCGCTCAGCACGGAGGCGCCGGCGGCAGCCGCTTTCCGGGCCAGAGTGGATTTGCCGGCGTTGGAGCGGCCACTGAACAGGTAGGCCGCGCCCTGGTGCACCACGCCGGCGCTGTGCAGGAGCACGCCTCCCCGGTTGAGGACATGGTAGGCGAACACGATTCGGAGGAAGTTTTCCAGGACGAACGCTCGACCCAGTTCCTCTTCCCCGGCCACCTCCAGAGTGGCCCGCAGCGGCTGCGCTCCGCCGCCGGCGAGACGCGCCCTGAAATTGAAGCCGGTGATCTCGATCCCCTCGCTCGTGCGCCGTATGAGCGGCGCGTATTGGCCGCTGGCCGCGAAGTGCTCCGGCGGCAGCCCCACGGGTTGACCAAGGCGACCGGCCAGACAGATCAAATCACTCTCACCAGCCGTCTCGCCGGGATCAAGAACATACTGTTGGAAGTTATGAAAAATGGTCTGCCGCTGCCCGAGGGTCAATCCCTGGATCGAC
>CALKWH010000349.1 GCA_938004375.1 uncultured Pseudomonadota bacterium | reverse complement strand
CCATGGCTCCGCCGCCAGCCGCCAGCCCCTTCGCGGCCCCGCCGGCCCCCATGGCCCCACCCATGGCCCCGCCGCCAGCCACCGTCGAGGACCGCAGCGACGAGCTCCCCTTCACGGCGCCGCCCGCCGCGAAGGTTCCCTCGGCCCCGGTGGCGCCGGCCCATGGCGGTTTCGAGATGGCCGACACCGTCTGCGCCGACGACGACCAGCAGGCGTTGATCGCCCCCAAACCCGCGGCCGCCCCCGGGCAGAAGATCTGCTCCCAGTGCGGCTCGGCCATCACGCCGGGCTTCAAGTTCTGCGGCAACTGCGGCAGCCCGGCGATGATCGACGCGCCGGTCGCGGCGCCGTCCCTGGACTCCACGCTGCCGGCGCCGGCGCCGTTCGTGGCCCCGCCGCCCCAGGCCGCGGCGCCCGTCCCGGTCGCCCGCCTGATCGTCCAGCGGCCCGACGGCTCCACGGCCCCGGTGATCGACCTGTTCGAAGGGGAGACCGTCCTCGGACGCTCATCCCACGCACCCTTCGCGAACGACTATTACATGTCGCCCTCGCACTGCAAGCTCACCATCGACAGCGGTTCCATCTTCGTCGAGGATCTCGGCAGCCTCAACGGTACCTTCTTCCGGCTCTCCCGCGAGGAGCTGCTCCATGACGGCGACGTCTTCCGTGTGGGCACCGAGGTCCTGCGCTACCGGGCACTGCCGCCGGTTGAGGCCCTCGAGGACGGCACCATCCCCGCGGGAAGCCCCAACCTCGAGGCGTGGGGGCGGCTCGAATTGATCATGGGCAAGGACGCCCCCGGGCAGGCCTTCACGCTCACCGGCGAGCGCATCCGCATCGGTCGCGAGGAGGGCGACATCACCTTCCCCGACGACGGCTACGTCTCCGGCGAGCACCTCGAGGTCACGCGGATGGACAACGCGTCCTATCTCATCGACCTGAACTCCTCCAACGGGACCTACCTCAACATCAAGACCATGATGGAGCTCGATCCGGCCACGCCCATCTTGATGGGTTACCAGCTCTACCGGATCGAACTGCTGTAGTCGGTTGAAATCATGGAAAAAGATCGTCGCAGTCTTATCCTGGATTGCGCCAAGGAACTGTTCGCCACTCGGGGCTACCACACGACTGGCATCTCCGACATCATCGAGAAGGCCCAGGTCGCCCGCGGGACCTTCTATCTCTATTTCGATTCCAAGCGAGCGGTGTTCGACGTGCTGCTGGACTCAGCGTTCGATACCATCCTCTCGTCCGTCAAGCCGGTCATCGTGGGACCGGTCCCCGACCGGGACAACATCCTCAAGCAACTGCGGATCAACCTGGGCCGGGCGCTGGCACCCCTGTTCGCCGACCGGCACCTGGCCCGCATCGTGGTGAGCCAGGCCGAGACCCTGGACGAGGCCGGCGCCGCCCGCATGGAGGAGTTTTATGCCGCCCTGCGCCATTACCTGGAGGAGAGCCTGCAGGAGGGCCAGGAGAAACACGTGATCCGGCCATTGAACACCAAGATCGTGGCGACGGCCGCTGTCGGTATGATCAAGGGCATCGTATGGACCCACGCCACCGGCTCCGAGAGCTTCGACTACCACGAGGTCGTCGAGGAGATCGTCGAGTGGGCGGCGATGGGCATTGTCACCAGGTAGGAGTGAGACGTCATGTGGTGGTGGATCCTGATGCAGTCCCTGCTCCTTCAGACCTCCGGCATCTCGGGGCACGAGGAGCTCTGGGGAGAGTCCACCGTGGCCCACGTCAAGGACTGGCAGGCCGCCCGGGAGGTCGCCCGCGACGCCGGCCTCGAGGCCGCCCTGCGCAGCCTGTGGGACACCCGGGTGGCGCCGGCCCTGCTCATGGGGGTGCCCGCCGACACCCGGTCCCGCATCCAGAAGGAGATCCTTGCCCGCCGCAAGTCCTTCCTCATCGGCCTGTCCGGGATCCAGGAGAACCGCCTCTCCGGCGGCGGCTTCACCTTCCGCGCCCTCTACCAGCTCGATGTCGCCGGCGTCCTGCGTGAGGCCAAGCTGGCGTTGCTCGTGGACCGGACCCGCGTACTTCACCTGCGCGTCGCCTGTCCGGAGCCGGGACGCACTGCGGCCGCCTTGCAGGTCCAGTTGCAGCGGCCCGGTCTGACCATGATCTTCCAGGAAGACAAGGCGCCCGCAAAGTGCCCGTTCGACTTCTGCCTGCAGGTGACCTGCGGCAGAGTCGACGATGGGTGGGAGGCCGCGTTTCAACTCTCCCTGGGGTCGACCCGGAACCCGAAGACGGCGCGGGACGACCGGAGCTCCACCCCAAAGTCCCCGGACGAGACCGTCCGCGCCGCCACCGTCGAGGAACTGTTCCTCCAGCTTCCCGCCGGCCTGCTCGCCGCCCTGGGCGTCGGGCCCACGATCGCCGTCCAGTTGCAGGCCCCCGCCGGCCTGGACTTCGTGACCTGGATGCAGGTGCTGTTCCTCATCCAACGGCAGGAGCCCGAGGTCGTCGGACTGCGCACCATCGGGATGCTCTCCGGCAAGAACACCGCCGTGCTCCACGTCCGACAGGCTCCGGGGGGCGGGGATGTGTGGTGGAAGGGTCTCTTCCTGGGACCGGGCGTCACCGTCGCCTGGAAGAAGCGCGTCGACGGTGTATTCGAACTCCAGATTCAGATCCCCCCGCTTCCCGCGGAGGGCCGGCCGCGGCCTTGAGAAAGGTGCGGCCCCGGAGAACCCGATGATCCACTTCCTGCGCCTCCTGTTGCTCATCTCGTGGCTCACGACCACCGCCTGTTCCCACGTCCAGTTCGCGCCGAAGTCCCGGCAGGGCCTGATGCTGCTCGCCCTCCCCCCCACCGCGCAGATCTGGGTCGACCACCGGTACTGGGGCACCGGCATCGAGATGGAGCGTATCCCCCGTCTGCTCTCCGTGGGCCGGCACGAGCTCGTCATCGTCGCGCCAGGCCACTATCCCTACTACTCCTCCTTCACGCTCAGACCGCACGAACTGCTGCGCCGCCGCCCCGCGCTGGTCCGGCACGTCCAGGAGTGACCGATGGAACGACCCTACGGCTTCGGCTCCGCTTCCCGCACCCACCTGTTCCTCCAGATCGCCCTGATCCTGGGTGCCATCCTGGCGGTGTCCCACCTGCTGGTCCTGCTGATGCCCCTCGTGATCCCGGTGCTGATCTCGTTCTTTCTGGCCTACTTCTGCAACCCGTTCGTGACCCGGCTCGAGAAGCGGCGGATCCCCCGAACCCTGGGCATCCTGATCCTGCTCGCCCTGTTCGTGCAGGTCGTCCTGATTTTCGTGCTGTTCGTCGTCCCATTGCTGGCCCACCAGCTCGAGGAATTCGTCCAGAAGATCCCGGGCTACACCGTGGCCGTCAAGACCTGGCTCATTCCGCGGATCGAGCAACTCTTCGACACCACGCTGCCCAACGCCTCCGAGGTCCTCTCGGCGGCCATGGACCGCTTCGGCCGGGACCTGTCTTCCGTCGCCTCCAGCGCCGCCTCCCCCCTGCGTGAGGTGGCCACGTTCGCCGCCGCCGGAACCTATTTCCTGTTCTCCTTCGTGGCAACTCTCGTCCTGATCCCGTTCTTCACCTTCTTCCTGCTGCGCGACTTCGACAAGCTCGGCGGCGTGTGGATGCGGCTGATCCCCGCGCGGCACCACGCCTGGATGAAGGTGGTGGTGCACGACATGGACACCACCATGAGCTCCTGGCTGCGCGGCCAGATCCTGGTCATGATCATCCTGGGCACGCTCTACTCGGTGGGCTACTCCTTCGTGGGCATCACCCTGAGCCTGTTCATCGGCCTCCTCACGGGATTCATGGCCTTCATCCCTTATGTCGGCGCCTTCGTCGGCTTCCTGCTCGCGCTGATCATGGCCGTGCTCGACGGCGGCGGCTGGGGCCCCGTGCTGGGCGTCACGGTAGTCTTCGGGGTCGTCCAGGGGCTCGACGCTTTCTTCATCACGCCAAACGTGCTGGGCAAGAGCGTGGGCCTCAATCCCGCCCTGGTCGTCGCCTCCCTGATGGCCTTCGGCATCCTGTGGGGCTTCTGGGGCGCGCTCATCGCGGTGCCCTTCGCCGCGCTCCTGGCCGTGCTCGTCCGGCACACCCTGAAGCTCTACGAGGGCTCCGAGTTCTACCGGCGGGAATCCTGATTGGCCTTCCCCTGGTAACATGGTACTAATACCTGCACAGGAGGACGAGGGATGAGCGACAACACGTACCAGCAAGTATCCGACATCGCCCGGCTCCAGGACCAGGAGCTCTACCGTTCCATCTCCTGGACCGGTTCCTTCCAGGAATATCTGGACATCGCGCAGAAGGAGCCCGACGTCCTGCGCACGGCCTACCAGCGGCTCTTCGACATGATCATCGGTCACGGGACCGACGTGTACACCGACCAGAAGAAGGAGATCACACGCTACCTCTTCTTCTACGATCTGGCCAACCACGGCCGCGACGCCGTCTACGGGCTCGACATCCCGCTGATGCGGCTGGTGAACATCTTCAAGGGCGCCGCCTTCGGCTACGGCCCCGAGCGCCGCATCATCCTGCTGCACGGCCCCGTGGGCAGCGCCAAGAGCAGCATCGTGCGCCTGATCAAACGCGGCCTAGAGGACTACTCCAGGACCGAGCGCGGCCGGCTCTACACGTTCAACTGGATCCTACCCCCCGAGCTGGCCCGCATCTCCGGACAGGAGACCTCGTTCCCCAACCCGATGAACCAGGATCCCATCCTCCTGGTGCCCCCCGAGTGGCGCCGCGAGGTCGTCGCCGGTCTCATCGGCGAGGACCGCTTTCGTTACCCGATCGAGAGCCTGCCGCTCGACTACGACCTCGATCCCGCCAGCCGCCTGATCTACAACGAGTTGCTGCGCCACTACGACGGCGACTGGGAGAAGGTCGTCACCCACCACGTGCGGGTGCGCCGCCTGGTGCTCAGCGAGAAGGACCGCGTGGGCATCGGCACGTTCCAGCCCAAGGACGAGAAGAACCAGGACTCCACCGAGCTCACCGGCGATCTGAACTACCGCAAAATCGCCGAGTACGGCTCCGACTCCGATCCGAGGGCCTTCAATTTCGACGGCGAGTTCAACATCGCCAACCGCGGCATCGTCGAGTTCATCGAGATGCTCAAGCTCGACGTGGCCTTCCTGTACGACCTGCTGGGCGCCACCCAGGAGCACAAGATCAAGCCCAAGAAGTTCGCCCAGACCGACATCGACGAGGTCATCATCGGACACACCAACGAGGCAGAATACAAGAAGCTGCTGGGCAACGAGTTCATGGAGGCCCTGCGCGACCGCACGATCAAGGTCGACATCCCATACATCACCCGCGTCTCCGAGGAGCAGAAGATCTACGCCAAGCAGTTCCACCCGGGACGCATCAAGAAGCACATCGCCCCCCACACCCTCGAGATGGCCAGCATGTGGTCGGTGCTCACCCGGCTGCAGCCGCCCACGAACCAGAACATCAGCCTCATCCAGAAGATGAAGCTCTACGACGGCAAGCTCATCTCGGGCTACACCGTCGACACCATCAAGGAGCTGCGCAAGAACTCCGAGGGCGAGGCCATGACCGGCATCTCCCCGCGTTACGTGCAGGACAAGCTCTCGGCCGTGCTGGTCTCCGAGGAGGTCAGCGGGTGCATCAACCCCTTCATGGTCATGAACGAGCTCGAGAAGGGGTTGCGCAACCACACCCTGATCACCTCCGAGGAACAGCGTGAAGCCTATCGCGAGATCCTGGCGCTGGTGAAGGAGGAGTACGAGAACGTGGTCAAGCACGAGCTGCAGCGCGTGATCTCGGCCGACGAGGAGAGCATCGCCCGGCTGTGCTCGAAGTACATCGACAATGTCAAGGCCTACACCCTCAAGGAGAGCATCCGTGACAAGTACTCGGGCAACCGAATGGACCCGGACGAGAAGCTCATGCGCTCGATCGAGGAAAAGATCGACGTGCCCGAGAATCGTAAGGACGACTTCCGCAGCGAGCTCATGAACTTCATCGGCGCCCTCGCGCTGGAGGGAAAGCAGTTCGACTACAAACTCAACGAACGGCTGCTGCGCGCCCTGGAGCTCAAGCTTTTCGAGGACTCCCGGGACACGATCAAGTTCTCAGATCGGAAGAGCACACGTCTGAACTCCAGTCACCGAATACGATCT